>WRMX01000101.1 GCA_009776905.1 Oscillospiraceae bacterium | reverse complement strand
CTTATCGCTCAGATGCGCATCCATGCGCATATTCGCGCCGCTCCGCTTCCTTGCTACGCGGTCGGAAGCAAAACAAACGTCTACCTCACCGGGCGTGAATTTTAACCCGGGAGCTTCGTTCGACAATAATTTCCCCCGCCCTATTGACAAACCGAAAACAACCTGATACAATTCGCAGATAATTAGTTAACCTAACTAATTATCTGCGAACACGCATCAAACAACAGAGGAGGCGCACGCCAAATGCCAAAGCTGTCTGAAATGCTAAACGACCTATTGGTGTCGGCCTACAACAACATCCTCCGCATCGAAGAGGAATTCCTGCAAAAAGGCATCGGACGCGGCCTTAGCATCCGAGAAATGCACATGATCGAATACATAGGCAACTCCGGCAAAAACGGCAGGACGCTGAGCGAAACGGCAGACTTCATGAAAGTCGCCCGCCCCTCGGTAACGATATCCGCCCGCAAGCTGGAAGGCAAGGGCTTCCTGTCCAAGAACGCTTGCGAGCAGGACGGCAGGGTCACCCGCGCCACGCTCACGCGCGAAGGCCGCAAAGTCTACCTCCACCATATGCGTTGGCACACGCTGATGGTGCGCGAGCTTGAAAACGGCCTTGACGAGGGAGAAAAAAACATCCTCATCCACGCCATCGAAAAACTAAACAGCTTCTTTGAAAGCAACATCGAGGCCACTACATGAGCTTTAGAATTCTGGGGACAGGCAGCTGCCTTCCCGCGCGCATATTGACGAACAACGAACTCTCGGAAATCCTGGACACCTCGGACGAGTGGATTTCGCAGCGCGTTGGCATCAAAGAACGGCGCATATGCACGACGGAGACGACGGCCGACCTTGCATATGGCGCGGCAACGGCGGCGCTCGAGAAAAGCGGCATCAGCCCCGAATGCTTGGACATGATCATCTGCGCAACGGTGAGTTCGGACAGTGCCGCCCCTTCTCTCGCCTGCGCGGTGCAGGCGATGCTTGGCGCGCGCTGCCCCGCGATGGATGTCAACGCGGCATGTTCGGGATTCATCTACGCTCTCGAGACGGCCGCCGGCTTTTTTGCTCGAGGCGCAAAAAACATTCTAGTCATCGGCGCGGAACGCCTGTCCGGGCTCGTCGATTGGAGCGACAGGAGCACAGCGGTCATCTTCGGCGACGGCGCCGGCGCCATGGTGCTCGGCGAGGGAAACTCATATATATCGTCAAAGCTCTTCGCGCGCGGCAACTCAAGCGTTTTGAGCATTCCGAGCCACAGGGGCTCTTCGCCATTCTATGAGCATGATGCCGATACTCCCTTCATCCACATGAACGGGCAGGAAACGTATAAATTCGCCGTCAATGCCATGTGCAAGGACCTCTCTGATGTCGTCAGCGCGGCAGGGCTTGCGATGGCGGATATAAATTGGGTCGTTCCCCATCAGGCCAATGCGAGGATCATCGACGCTTCGGCGGCTAAGCTCGGCATACCACAGGAGCGGTGCCTCAAAAACATCGAAAGGGTCGGCAACACTTCCGCCGCAAGCATTCCCATTCTCACCGACGAATTATTAAGATCCGGCAAGCTGCGCGACGGCGAATACATCGCGATGTGCAGCTTCGGTGCGGGCCTCACAAGCGCCGCCTGCATAATAAAGGTGTAGCGGCGGCATTCTGCCGCCACCTCGCCCCACGACCCACGCGCCCCCTCCCGCCACGCAACACCCCTGCAGCCCCGGCACAGAAACAACTACCAGAGAGGAGCAACGACATGATATTCGAAAAAATCGCAGCAATCATCGCAGACCACACAGGGAGCGACATCGAACAAATCACGGAAAGCACAACATTCGAAGAGCTCGGCGTCGACTCGCTCGACACAGTCGAAATGGTTATGAAGCTCGAAGAGGAACTCGGCGTCGAGCTCGAAATGGACGGCAAATTCGACGCGGTTGGCGACCTCGTCAAATTCGTCGAAACAAAACTCGTCCACAGCGAGCGCGCCGCATTATGATCAAAACACCAATATGCAGCCTTATAGGCATTGAATATCCGATATTTCAGGGCGGTATGGCATGGATATCCGACGCGCGGCTCGCCGCGGCGGTTTCCAACGGCGGCGGGCTCGGCATCATCTCCGCGATGAATGCGGATGCAAACTACCTGCGCGAGCAAATCCGCATGGCAAGAGAGTACACGGACAAGCCTTTTGGCGTGAACATAATGCTGATGAGCCCCCATGTCGAGGAGGTCGCTCGAACCGTCGCCAAAGAGCGCGTGCCCGTCGTCACAACAGGCGCGGGCAACCCATCCAAGCATATGGACCTCTGGATTTCGGCAGGAGTGAAAGTCGTCCCCGTCGTTGCATCGGTCGCTCTGGCAAAGCTGATGACCCGCGCGGGCGCCTGCGCGATAATCGCTGAAGGCGGCGAAAGTGGAGGACATGTCGGCGAGACGACGACGATGGCCCTCGTCCCGCAAGTCTGCGACGCGACGGACCTGCCCGTCATCGCAGCCGGCGGGATCGGCGACGGGCGCGGCATCGCGGCTGCGTTCATGCTCGGCGCGTCGGGCGTCCAGCTCGGCACCCGCTTCCTTGCGGCGGACGAGTGCTCCATACATGAAAACTACAAAGAAAAAATACTCAAAGCCACCGACATCGCCACGATAGTCACGGGCAAACGGCTCGGGCATCCCGTCAGGAGCTTAAAAACGCAATTTTCGCGCCAATATATGAAAGCCGAATACGACAGCAGCATCAGCGATGAAGACCTCGAAGCTATGGGCACCGGCGCCCTGCGGCTGGCAGTCGTCGATGGCGATGTCGAAAAGGGTTGCTTCCTCTCCGGCCAAATCGCCGGCTTAGTCAGCAAAAGGCAGCCCGCGTCGGAGATGATTCGCGAGCTATTCACGGAAGCGGAAGACGTCCTTAATGGAGCGAACAGATGGATAAGCTGACCATCGCATTCATGTTCGCGGGCCAGGGCTCCCAATATCCGGGAATGGGGCGCAGCCTGTATGACAACAGCCCCGCCGCGCGTGCCGTTTTCGAAATGGCGGAAAGCATCCGCCCCGGGACGATCGCTCAATGCTTCAATGGCAATGACGAGATATTGGCAAGAACTGAAAACACCCAGCCATGCATCTATTGCGTGGACCTCGCCGCTGCTGCCGCGCTTAAAGAAGCGGGCGTATCGGCCGCCATGCTTGCCGGCTTTTCGCTTGGCGAGATAGCTGCCCTCGCCTTCTCGGGAGCAGTGTCATACGAAGACGGTTTCAGCCTCGTCTGCATGCGCGCACGCTTCATGCAAATGGCCGCCGATGCCGTAGATGCCGGCATGATAGCGGTGCTCAAGCTTTCCGACGATGAGGTCGTCTCGCTCTGCTCGCATGTGGAAAACACATATCCCGTCAACTTCAACTGCCCCGGGCAAGTCGTCGTCGCCGGCGAAAAATCAGCTTTGGAGCATTTGAAAGCGCTCATCAAAGACGCGGGGGGCAAGTCGCTGCCTCTCAAAACAAGCGGCGGATTCCACAGCCCAATGATGGCGGACGCATCGCGGCAATTCGCGGAAGCATTAGAATCATATGAAATAATACCGCCAAAAACCACGTTATTTTCCAACTATTCGGCAAAACAGTATTTAGGCAACATAAAAGAGCTGCTTGCACGGCAGATATGCAGCCCGGTCAGATGGTCGGCCGAAGTTGAATCGATGATTTCCATGGGCGCAAACACGTTCATCGAAGTCGGCCCCGGGAAAACGCTATGCGGCCTTGTCCAGCGCATCGCAAGCAGCGAGCGAGCAATCGGCGCGTCGCGGACATGCAATATATATAATATTGAAGATTACGAAAGCCTCATTGAGACAGTCGGCAAGATATCGTAACGTGGGGGTTCCACCCCAATAATTACAAACGGACCCACAACGAAAGGAATGATCCGAAACATGGAATTGCAAAACAAAGTCGCCCTCATAACAGGCGGCTCGCGCGGCATCGGAAAAGCAATCGCGCTCAAGCTCGCCTCATGCGGCGCCGATGTCGCGGTCATATACGCGGGCGACACTGCAAGCGCTGCCCGCACAATCGATGAACTCTCCGCAGCGGGCGTCCTCGCGCAATCGTACAAATGCGATGTCTCCGATTTTTCCGCCGCAAAAGCAGCGGTAGAGGCAGTTAAAGGAGAATTCGGCACCATAGACATCCTCATCAACAACGCGGGGGTCACGCGCGACGGTTTGATAATGTCCATGAAAGAAGAATCTTTTGACGAAGTCATAGACATAAACTTAAAAGGCGCATTCAACATGACCCGCCACTGCGCCTCCATATTCGTCAAAAAACACGGCGGCAAAATCGTCAATGTCAGTTCGATTGCCGGGCTAATCGGCAACGCCGGCCAGGCGAACTACGCTGCTTCAAAAGCCGGCCTCATCGGGCTCACAAAGACAGTCGCCCGCGAGCTTGCATCGCGAAACATCTGCTGCAACGCTGTCGCTCCCGGCTTCATATCGACGGACATGACGGCGGACATCGGCCCTGACAGCCCGCTGATGTCCTCAATACCGCTCGGACGGCCGGGGCTTCCGGAGGAGGTCGCGGAGCTTGTCGCGTTTCTATGCTGCTCGGACTATATCACGGGCGAGGTCGTCAGAATCGATGGAGGTTTGGCAATATGAACGCTGTTGTCGTAACAGGCATGGGCGCGGTGACGCCGGTCGGAAGCCGCATAGATTCAATGTGGGAGAATATCGCAGCCGGCCGCCATGGCATAGCCCCCATCACGAGATTCGACTGCTCCGGCTACAGGGCGTCTCTCGCGGCGGAAGCGGAGGGCTTCGACCCTCTTGATTATTTTGACAAATCTGACCTTCGGCGGCTCGATTTATACTCGCAATATGGCATAGCGGCTGCAGAACAGGCGGTGCGCGACAGCAACATCCTCGGCGCGGTTTCGCCCGACCGCTTCATGGTATGCTTTGGTTCGGGAATCGGCGGCATCGTCACGTTTGAGAAAGAACACAGTAAACTAATCGACGGCGGTCCGCGCAAGGTCTCCCCGCTCTTCATTCCCATGATGATTGGAAACCTCGCTGCGGGGAATATCGCCATTCGTTTTGGCGCGAATGGCTCCTGCATTCCGGTCGTAACAGCCTGCGCCACGGGCACTGATGCGATTGGTCAAGCGTACAGGGCCATCAAGCATGGCTACGCCGACGCGGCAATTGCCGGCGGAAGCGAGGCTGCCATCACGCCGATGGGCGTCGCCGGCTTCGCAAACATGACCGCTTTGAGCAACGCGAGCGACCCCGATGCAGCCAGCCTCCCGTTTGACAAGCGGCGCGCGGGGTTCGTCATAGGCGAAGGCGCGGGCGCGCTTGTTCTGGAATCATTGGAACATGCGACCGCCAGGGGCGCAAGAATATACGCGCAGGTCGCCGGATATGGCGCCACATGCGACGCTCATCACATAACGGCGCCGTCGCCCGATGGCATATCTTCCGGACGGGCGATATCGGACGCATTCGCAGAAGCCGGCAGCCCGGCCGGGATAATATATCTCAACGCGCATGGCACCGGCACCCCCCTCAACGACGTCGCGGAGACGCGGGCAATAAAACGGGCGTTCGGAGAGAGCACAGGCAGGATTATCATCAGTTCGACGAAATCGATGACCGGGCATATGCTCGGCGCTGCGGGCGCGGTCGAGGCGATCATCTCCATATTGGCCCTTCGCGACAATCTCATTCCTCCGACGGCTGGCCTCCATGAGCCGGACCCGGAATGCGACCTGGACTTCACGCCACTTGCCGCGCGAAAGGCAACGCCCGAGCTCGCGATGTCGGTTTCGCTCGGTTTCGGCGGGCACAATGCCTGCCTGGCGTTTAAACAGGCAATTGTGGAACTCACGGACGCGTGACGCGCGCCCATATGGGCATGGCATTTAACTAATAAGGAGACGATACAAATGGACCGTAATGATATCAAGGAACTCGCCGCGCTTATGCAGGACATGGGACTCACCTCGCTGGAATACCAAAACGGCGACGAAATCATCAAATTGAAACGCTCCACGCGCCATGAGCAAGCACGAACCGCATACGGCAGCGGCACAGCATCAACCGGCGCAGCCGTTACAGCACCCGGCACAGCCGCAACAGCGACAGGCACCGCACCCGGCACAACAGCCGGCACAGCAGCCGGATCGAGCGGCGCGACTCCCGCGCAAGCACACGAGCAGCTCAGCGACCCCCGCGAGGACGCCGCGCCCGCAAACGCTTATACGGTCAAATCGCCGATGGTGGGCCTGTTCTACGCCGCGCCAAGCGCAGACGACGCAGCCTACGTTTCCCTCGGCGACAACGTCAACGTCGGCGACATATTGTGCATCATCGAGGCGATGAAAATAATGAACGAGATAACAGCGGAGCGCGACGGCGTCATCACGGAAATATTCGTCGAAAATAAACAGGTCGTCGAATATGGGCAGCCGCTGTTCCGGATAGGCGCACAATTATGAACAGAGACGAAATAATGGCAATATTGCCGCACAGAGGCGCGATGCTGCTGATCGACGAGGCCGCCGCGGACGGCGAGACCGCAAGGGGGAAATACACCGTCCGAGGCGACGAGTGGTTTCTCGATGGCCATTTTCCGGGCAATCCCGTCGTCCCGGGCGTGATCCTTTGCGAAATCCTCGCGCAATCCGCATGCGTCCTGCTCAGCGCGGAAATGGCCGCCGATGCGGTCCCATATTTCACGGGCATCACTTCCGCGCGCTTCAAATCGCCCGCTAAGCCCGGCGATACGATTGAGACAGAATGCGTCATCACAAAGACGAGGCCGCCATTCTATTTTGCCACGGGGCAAGCGAGCGTAGACGGCAGGTTGTGCGTAAAAGCGGAGTTCTCCTTTGCGATCATTCACTGATCGATGCGAACCTACGGACGCGTAATACACGATCCTGCTAGCAAAGGTTGTTTCTATGAGTTCAACGACATCTTGTAGGGGTGGCATCCTGCCGCCCGCATAATGCGGCATTTCACATTCATCCGCTGATCGACCGCAAAACCCACGGCCGCGCAATACGCCCGCTGCCCACGTTGTTGTGCGGGCGGCCCATGTAAGCGAGGTTCATCATGTTTTCAAAAATCCTGGTCGCCAACAGGGGCGAAATAGCCATAAGAATCATCCGCTCGTGCAAAGAGATGGGAATATCCACTGTCTCCGTATATTCCGAGGCAGACAAAGACTCCATGCACACAGCCCTTGCGGACGAATGCATCTGCATCGGCAACGCGACGCCCGCCGACAGCTACTTGAATGCCGAACGTATCATCAGCGCGGCGCTCGCTTCCGGCGCGCAAGCGATCCATCCGGGATATGGCTTTCTGTCCGAAAGCGCCAAGCTCGCGGACTTATGTGAAAAACACGGCATATCTTTCATCGGGCCGCCGTCCGCGATTATAGCCAAACTCGGCGACAAAGACACGGCAAGAAGCATCATGCATGATGCCGGAGTGCCGACAATCCCGGGCAGCGCCACCATCGCCGACCCGGCCATTGCCGCAGAAACAGCGGAAAAACTCGGTTTCCCGCTTATGATAAAAGCGCGCGCCGGCGGCGGCGGACGGGGCATCAGGCAGGTAAACGCGGCCGATGAATTTCATAACGCATTCAAAATAGCAAGCCGCGAAGCAAGCGAAGCATTCGGCGACGGCGCGTTGTATCTCGAGAAAATGATATACCCCGCCAAACATATAGAAGTGCAAATACTGGCGGATGAATTTGGCAACACGGTGTGCCTGATGGAGCGCGAGTGTTCGATACAGCGGAACAACCAAAAGCTGTCGGAAGAGTCTCCCTCCCCTGCTGTGGACGATGATTTGCGCGAAAAACTGTTCAGTGCCGCGAAAGCCGCGGCAAAGGCAGTCGGCTATGTAAACGCAGGAACTATTGAGTTTCTGCTTGATGCAAACGGAGATTTCTACTTTATGGAGATGAATGTCAGGCTGCAGGTCGAGCACGCGGTGACAGAGCAAGTGACGGGCATCGATCTCGTTAAATGGCAGATACGCATTGCAGCAGGCGTCCCGCTCGATTTCGAGCAGGACAGCGTCGCATCATCCGGGCATTCGATCGAATGCAGGATCAATGCTTCCTCCGTCGGCACCGTTGAGTTTCTGCATGTGCCGGGCGGTCCGCAGGTCAGGTTCGACAGCGCGTTGTGGACGGGTTATGCGATTCCGCCTTATTATGATTCATTGCTCGGCAAGCTCATTGTCCATGCGGCGACGCGAGAAGAGGCGATACGAAAGATGCGCGCCGCGCTTTGCGAGCTCGTGATCGATGGCGTGCCGAATAATATCGACGAGCAAATAAGCATAATCTCCGATGAAAGATTCCGCACCGGTGAATACTACACAAACTTCTGTGAGGTGCAAGACAATGGCATTTAACGCAATATTCAGAAAACCGAAAAACGAACTCGAAAAAGGCGGGCGACCGCCCTCAAAACGCGTTGAAAGCGACATTGAGATGGCACAAACATGCCCAAACTGCGGAACCGCAAACCCCATCAGCGAACTGTGGGAAACGCTTTACGTCTGCAAATGCGGCCATTGCTTCCGCCTGACCGCAAGGCAGCGGATTAGCTACCTCACGGACGAGCGCAGTTTTAATGAGCTATATGCAGACATCGAAAGCAAAAACCCAATATCATTCCCGGGATACCCCGAAAAACTGGAACAGATGAGAAAAACCGCCCGGGAATCCGAAGCGGTCATATGCGGCACAGCATCGATTGCAAATGAAAAATGCGCATTATTCGTCATGGAACCATATTTTATGATGGGAAGCATGGGCGCCGCAGTCGGTGAAAAAATCACCTTGCTCTTTGAATATGCCACAGAAAACGCGATGCCTTTAATAGGCTGCACAGTCTCCGGCGGCGCCAGGATGCAAGAAGGCATAATATCCCTCATGCAGATGGCAAAAACAAGCGGCGCCGCCAAACGCCACAGCGACGCGGGCAATCTCTACATCACTCTCCTGACAGATCCTACGACAGGCGGGGTCACGGCGAGCTTCGCGATGCAGGGCGACATATTGATAGCGGAGCCCGGCGCAATAATCGGCTTTGCCGGAGCTCGCGTCGTTGAGCAAACGGTGCGCAAGAAGCTCCCGGCGGGATTCCAAAAAGCCGAGGTCATGCTGGAGCATGGGTTTCTGGATATGATAGTGGAGCGCAAGGACCAGCGGCAAATCATATCACAACTCCTGAAAATGCACTCACCGCCCAAAAACACAACCTTGCCTTCCCCATCCCAATCCTAGTCATTCTGGGCGAAGCCTTCCCTTGTCAATCTGAGCGAAGCGAAGAATCCTTCCCCCCGCACTTTTCCCCGCACCCCCATCACACATCCCCACCGGAGGTGACCATAAAATGACATCAGCATACGAACGAGTAATAGCCGCGCGGTCAAAAGACCGAATGACCGGGCAAGACTACATAAACGGCCTCTTCACGGATTTCATCGAACTCCACGGAGACAAGCGCTTTGCCGACGACCCCGCCATAATCGGAGGCTTGGCATATCTTGGAAACACTCCTATGACAGTATTGGCGACGGAAAAAGGCCGCGACACAAAAAGCAGGATCAAGCGCAACTTTGGCACCCCAAACCCCGAAGGTTACAGGAAGTCGCTTCGTCTGATGAAGCAAGCCGAAAAATTCCGCCGCCCTGTAATCTGCATAATTGATACTGCAGGCGCGTTCTGCGGCATCGGCGCCGAAGAACGCGGGCAAGGCCAGGCAATCGCGGAAAATCTATCGGAAATGATGACATTGAAAACCCCGATACTTTCTATATTGATCGGCGAAGGCGGCAGCGGAGGCGCTCTCGCTTTAGCAATAGCCGATGAAGTATGGATGCTGGAAAACGCGGTCTATTCCGTCATCTCGCCGGAAGGCTGCGCGAACATATTATGGCGCGATGCCGAAAGGGCTCCCGAAGCTGCAAAATATTTGAAACTTACAGCAAAAGACGCCATGTCCCTTGGCGTCGTCGAGCGGATTATTAAAGAAAACGGCAAAGACCCCTCCGAACTGCAGACAAAATTGGCAGGAGAGATCTCCAAATGGTACGAGACTATTTCGCATCTATCCCCCGATGAGCTGATAGCTGCCAGATACGAGCGATTCCGGCGCATTGGTTGACTTTAGCAAAAGCGACGTAAACCCCCTGGCTTTTCCATGGGGAGTGTCGGCATGAGGCCGGCACAAACGCAACGCTCGCGTCGTTATATTAGTTTTATCATCGGAAACCCTGCTGTTGGAAGGGTTTGAGGTTTGTGTTCATTATGACCACAGACCTCTTTTCATTGACTTCAGTCATTTTATATCACTGTTGTCTGGGTTTGAGCTTTGTGGTCATTATGACCACAGACCTCTTTTCATTGATTTCAGTCATTTTATATCGCTGTTGGAAGGGTTTGAGCTTTGTGGTCATTATGACCACAGACCTCTTTTCATTGATTTTAGTCATTTTTTTATCATTGATGTTGCGAGCCGCTATGGCACTACAACACATGCAAATTTGATATCATCACTCGCTCGGTCATGTCGCGCCAGCGCGACTCGACACTCGCTACAACACATGATAAACGTTAAAGCAACTCCAATGTCAATAGCAAATTATGCGCTCTGTAAATAATATGCTTCAATCAGCGTTACAATTCACGCCCGGTGAGGTAGACGTTTATTTTTGCTTCATTAGTCGTCATCGCGGACTACGTATCATTCGCTTCCGCACAAGTGCAAAAGCTCACTCACTACGTCGCTCTTCCTCTCCCCA
>WRMX01000100.1 GCA_009776905.1 Oscillospiraceae bacterium | reverse complement strand
GCGCTTTATGACCGCAAACAACGAGTCATACTGATTTGCATGTATCAAGTTATAGTCAACATGATCCATCGCGCATAAGCTCTGCATATGCATTTTCTCAGGAAGCTCTCCCGGAACAATTTCTTCACGGTCAAATCTCTTTGCCATAAAGTGAGCGCGTCCATTTTCATGAAAGAGGCGTGTTTCAGTCATCTGTATACCCGCCGCTTTTGCCATTAGCGAGTACGCATGCTCTATTCTGCCATATTCCTGTGAAATGCCCAATGACTGATCATCGCCAACGCCGTCAAACTTCAAGAGCCAAGACTCTTTACCTTTTTCGGGGCGATGCCCCGAACTCATGGCACCCGTTGCCGGATCAATGTTAATGACTGCTTTCGCGCGCGCTCCCCCCGCGCTAGTTCCTACAGAAAGCAATTGCCTTAGTGCTCGTTTTGCTTTGCTATCCGTTCCGATATTCTCGCTGATTGCGTCTCGTGCGGCACTGATCAATGAAGAGAAGTCCAATACATCAGGTTCTTTTCCAATTGAGCGAGCCGGGCGAAATTCCAAAGCGCCCATCGCTCTGTCGGCGGTGTAAGCTAAACGATCCAGCGGAGTGATCTCATCGCTAGTCACGCCTTTTTCAGCTAATCTTGCATCGATCAAGCTATTGCCAAATCGATCGGGCAACGAGTCTGCAATAGCAGCCGGCAACCTGTACCACGTGTCTTCTGCAAGATTTTCATAAGTAAATATCCCGGAAGTCAGAGGCAAATGCAAAGGGCTGATGGAGTATCCGAAACGAAGCCATGTTGGAGCATATTCAAAAGCATAGTATGGCTTCCCCCCGGAGTTCGGAGCAATCGCGCCAACGGTTTTTCCAAAGATTCGCACTTCGATTGCTTCCACATGAGTAAATGGCATATGCTATAGTCTCCTAATATGCAATAGTCTGCTATGTTGTTTTCTTTGGAGCGCGTTTTGGTTCTGAGGTCATTTTTTTTGCATTACGCAGAACCTGTAAAGGGCTGCTCTCAGTGCTCTTTGCTATCCAGTCCATAATGAAGCCGGTTTCATCGATTGCTTTGAGAACATGAATCACCGTTGATAATGTTGAGCCGCGTCCCAGTTCCAAGGATCTAACGGATATCGGAGATAGATTTGCTCGTGCGGCAACCTCCTCCAGCGGGAGTTTTTTCCTGATTCTGAGTCTGCGTATCGTTTCGCCAAATGTTTTTTCGTCTATTTGCATATAATGAACTCCGTTTTAGTGATGTTCTCTAAATCATACTATATTAAATTGTTGCTGTCAACAGTTAATTTTCTATCTGTTACATGATTATTTTACTTTATCAGATAGATTATTATCTATTATTGAGAAATGTAACCGGGAAAAATCTGGACATCTCGTTTTCCTTTAGCAGCTTTTTGATCCGCTTAAGATTATCTATCATTAAGTTTTCACAGATACTCGTTCAACTTATTTAGTACCTCATTAATGTCGAGAGGTTTTCCGAGATGGTCATTCATTCCTGCCTCGATGCACCTTTCGATATCCTCCTTGAACACATTTGCGGTCATGGCGACAATCGGAATAGATTTTGCCTTGGGGATATCTATCTCACGAATAGTACGCGTGGCCTGATACCCGTCCATCTCAGGCATTTGCACATCCATGAGAATGATGTCGTAGCGATCCGGGTTTTCAGAAAACATTCTGACAGCTATCGCCCCGTTCTCAGCGCAATCAATTTCAATACTCGTCGGTTCGAGCAAAGCAATGACGATTTCGCGATTTATTTCCACGTCGTCAACAAGGAGCGCATGGCGCCCGGAAAAATCGTATTCCCGCTCAATACTGCCAACAGCTCGCTTTTCATCCGAGGTCTCCGCCCGCTCGGGAGCTGGAATGAACGGCACGATAAAACCGAACGTCGAACCTTTTCCGAGCATCGACTCAAAAATGATAGCGCCGCCCATGCTCTCAACGATATTTTTTGAAATTGCCAGCCCGAGGCCTGTGCCGCCGAACCTCTTGGTGATTGAATTATCGGCTTGTTCAAAAGATCGAAAAATGCGTGATTTTTGTTCATCGGAGATGCCGATTCCGGTATCTGACACATCAACCCTAATAAGCTGATGACCGTCCTCCTCACCTACGAATAGGGCATTGAGCGTGATCTTTCCGTTTTCCGGTGTGAATTTCATCGCGTTTGACAGGAAATTCGCGACAACCTGGGAAATACGCTGCTCGTCCCCGATCAGCAATCCCGGAATGCTGCTATCGATGTGAATGTCGAAGGACTGCTTCTTTTCCGCAGCCTTGAACGCCACCACATCGCAAATCCTTTTTATCATTGCATCAAAGCTGAATTCAACCTCATTGAGTTCAAACTTTCCTGCTTCGATTTTTGAATAGTCCAGAACATCGTTAATTACTCCAAGAAGGTGTTTTGATGCCTCCTCAATTCTGTTGAGACTGGATTCCTTGTCCGCGATCTCGGAGGAGTTTTTTCCGATAGTCGTCATGCCGATTATAGCATTCATCGGAGTCCGCATTTCGTGGCTCATGTTCGCAAGAAACTCGCTTTTTGCGCGGCTTGCGAACTCAGCTTGCGATAGCGCCTCTTTTAGTATTCTCGAGCTTCTCCTTTGGTTCATGAAAGTGGTCACGCCTCCGAAAACCAGTAGCATAAGAGCCGTGATCATGGCGGCTACCAAGGTCGTTATCCTGCTGCTCAGCCACTCAATGCGTTCGCTGAGCAGAACGATGCTATTGCGTAATATGTCTATTTGCTCATCCTTGATGTCTACGCCCACCAAAGCAATAACCTCGCCATTATCGCTGAAAACCGGTGCATAGGCTGTTAATAGTCCGTCGGAATCAATAAGCTCTTCTCCGACTGCAACTCTTATTTGCTTGTTGTTCCACGCATATCTCGCTTCATTTTCAATTTGAATGATGTGGTTTGACGGAGTGTAAGCCTCCGCTCTATCTGGATCGTTGTCGATAAGAGGCTGGACAAAGTTGTCTATTCGGAAATAATAATATACATACTTCAGCCCGTTATCATCGGCAAACTGCCGCAACAGCTCTCTTAGCGCTATAAAGTCTTTGTTTTCCATCCACTCATCGTGGCTGTCAGGCGAATCGGGCTTTATCCGCAGCGTATCAAGATCGGATGGTCCTAGCAGGTACTGTGCTGCAGAGGCGCTCGCATGAAGACGGTATATGTAGTTATCAATCAAAAATTCTTCTGTGAAATTCAAAGTTTCCTTCGCGGAATTCATGTTCGCGACTGTATTGTTTATATTGAGAATCGTCATTGCCGATACGATGAGTATCGCAAATGCAGACACCAAAAACACAAAATGGAAAATGTTGTTTTTTAGTAACGCCCTATATTTGCTGCTTTTTTTCATGTTCTTATCACTCGGTTCCTGCTCCTTTTATCACCGCAGCCAACAGGCCCAACCGCGCCGGCAATTCTGATATAGCTACCTCCCCCATATAACAAGAGAGGGTAAAATCGCCGGTTGGCTCCCAAAAATAGCTCATCTCCGGTATCGACGGCATGGCTATCGCGTTTGGCCCCTGTGCCATGACTGCTTTTGCCGTGGTAGATACCGCCACGTCAATGTCGTCTTCAAGGGGGAGGGCTACGGGTATGAGTTTGCGTTCCACGAACCTCAGTTTTTGGTTTTCGGGGTTTGTGAGCCATGCCGCCAGGTCCATAGCCGCCTGTTTATTTTTGGTGTCTGAGTTCACGCAATATAGCTTGAATCCGGCAAACGACTTCATTTCTTTGCCATCGATACTTGGCAGCTTCGTACAACCGTAATGGCCCTCAAGCACTTCAGTAAACGCAGCAGCATTCCACGGTCCGCCGATAAACGCGCCTAGCCTGTGTTCTTTGAAAAGCATCAGAGCCGATTCCCCATCAAGGTCCCCAAAGCTTTCCCTGCTCTCAATCATGTTGGTCATCGCGGCTATCCCCGCTTCGCTATCGAAATCGCAGAAGCTCTTGTCCTCGCCGTTTTCGCCGAACAGCTTGCATCCATAAGTAAAAAACCAATTCGCGGTGAAATATGCGTTCGCAAAATCCATCCCAAAAGGTATCCCTCCGTCCGGTACGGCGCTGCTAATGATGCCTTCTAAGGTTTGAGCCGCATAATCAGAGATGATCGACCTGTCATAAAAAAGGATTTGCGTCTCAAAGCTCGATGGGAATCCGTATTGTTTTCCTTCGATTTGGCCGGCTTTGACCGACGATGCTGTGTTATCGTTTATGGCCGTAATGTATTTATTCTCCGTTATCTCAACAAGGAATCCTTGAGAAGCGAGAGCGCCGAGTTGGTCGTGGGGGATGCAGATGATGTCCGCCGCTGCCGAAGGATCGTTCTCAAATATTTCGCGTGCATGGTCGTCTTCGACTACTTCAACGTTAATCGTTTCAACCGTCGAACTAGCAGCCAAAAACTCATTGACCATCTTTGTGACGATCCCCTTATCCAGTTCTGAACACCAAACGGTCAAAGAGGCGCTGCCGTTTCCTCCACACCCCGTAAAAAAAGAAATGCATATCATTATAGCTGTCAAAGCTGTGGTTATCCGTTTCAATAAAGTCACTCCTCGATTTGCTGAAAATGAGCCTTAATATGGCTCGGAAGCACGCGAACTGCTTTTTTCAAGTGGCTATGGCGCATATGCAACGTGGACTGCGGCGAATAACCGTTTGCGTTCGCCGCAGTCATTATATACTCAGATTTTTGCGCACTTAACCTCCCAAAATTGTTTATTATATGTTTTTTAGCAGCTTGTCTTATCGGAAAGACAAATGCGAACGTCTCCCCGATGAAAAAGCATCGGGGAGACATTCGCATTAGTACCTGGGAAGGTGGCTACCGTCCAGCCGATTTGTCTTTGTATTTGTTGCAAACGTCGTCCAGCTCGGATTGTATCATGACGTATATTTCAAGGACGCGCGGATCGAAATGCTCCGGCATTGTCCTGCCGTCGCCGACCGTGATGATGTGGTGCGACTCCTCGTGCGTGTATGCTTCTTTATATGGGCGCGCGTTCCGCAGGGCGTCATACACGTCCACGAGAGAGACGATCCGGGCGGCGATCGGTATCGATTCGCCTGCGAGCCCATGGGGGTAGCCTGTCCCGTCATAGCGCTCGTGGTGGCCTTCGGCAATGTCTATGGCATATTGCAGCTCGCTGTTGCTGCCGACGAGTATCGTGTTCGTTTCCCTCAGGATGTTCCCGCCTTCGCTGGTGTGCGATTTCATCGTGTCGAATTCTTCCGACGTCAACTTGCCGGGCTTGCCGAGGATTGCGTCCGGGATGGCGATTTTCCCCAAATCGTGCAGCGGCGAATATAGCGTGATTTGCCCTGCTTCCGATGGCGACAGCAGCTCGGGGTATACCTGCGAAAGCTTTTGGGACAGAAGGTGAGTCGAGAGCTGGATCCTGGCCAAGTGGTCGCCTGTCACTTTGTCGCGTTTTTCCGCCATCAGCGACATGCTGGCTATCAGCGCTTCATGCGACGTAAGCAGTTCTTGCGTCCTGACTTGCACCAGGTTTTCGAGGCTGTCGCGGTAGTCTTTCAGTTCCAGGTGGTTTCTCACTTTATATTTGATAATTCTTTCGTTGTAAGGTTTGTGGACGTAGTCGACAGCGCCCATGTCCAGGCCTTTTTCTTCCATGTAGGTCTCTGTTTCCGCTGTTACGAATATTACCAGCACGCCTGCGAGCTTTGGGGTTTCTTTCATGCGCTGCAGCACGTCAAAGCCGCTCATGTTGGGCATGTTCAGATCAAGAAGGACGATGTCCGGCAGTTCGTTGTCCATCATTTCCAGCGCTTCTTCTCCGCTGTTGGCGGATATGACCGTATACTCCGTACTCATTATTTCCCCGAGCATGATCAGGTTGATTTCGGCGTCGTCGACAATCATAACGGTGTGTTTCATCATTTTTATCATCCTTTTCGGTCCGGAATGTCTATTATTATTGTGAGTATATGCGCCATACGCCGTTTTGTCAATTCTTATTGAATTATTTATGTGTAATGAATTATTTGTGCGCTTCTGTTCACGCCCTTGCCTCACCGGGTGTGAATTGATAAGACCTATTGAGGAGTTACGTTTGAGTCTGGTTCACTTCGAAGATTTCGATTTCCTCGTTTTTCCCCTTCACTTTGAGCCTGCCGAGGTTGTTAAGCGAGATTTCGCTCTCACCCAGGATGTCGGCGGTCGCGCGGCTGATGAGTATCTGGCCGGGCTTCGCGTTCGATTCTAGCCTCGAAGCGGTATTGACCGTGTCGCCGATGGCTGTATTGTCCATGCGGAAGCTGGCCCCGATGTTGCCGATGATGGCCTCGCCGGAGTTGTAGTTGAGGTGCTTATTGAATTATTTATGCTTGACATATGGTGATAATGTGTATTATTATGTCGAAAGTGGGGCTGCGGCCTCGCTGATATTAAACTTCCGGAGAAATATTATGCATTCATCGACACTACTGCATACTATGCAACTCGTTATTTGGCGGCCGCGCCGGTAGCTCATTGAGCAAGCCGGTGCGGGCGCTGGAATTGCGTTGCATCGGCAGAGGGATAGTGTTTTTTGCTCCTGAACGATGCATCGTTTGGGAGTTTTTTTGTGGAAAGGTGATGTATTATGACTGCAATTGAAACGAACAACCTCAATAAGACATTTCGCACGCGCGTGAAATCCGAGGGCTTGAGGGCGAGCTTCCGCGCCCTTGTAAGGCCGGAATGGACGGAGGTGCGCGCTGTCCGCGATGTCAACATGCGAATTGAGAAGGGCGAGATTGTCGCGTTCATCGGGCCGAACGGAGCGGGCAAGTCCACTTTTATCAAGATGCTCTGCGGCATTTTGCATCCTACCTCCGGGGATATCTCCGTGCTTGGGATGTCACCCGTCCGCGAGCGGAGAAAGCTGGCGATGTCGATCGGCACCGTGTTCGGGCAAAAGTCGCAGCTTTGGCTGCATCTGCCTGCCTTGGACAGCTTCACGCTTCTTGCCGCCATTTATGAAATCAGCGATGCTGAGCGCAAGCGCAGGGTGGATGAATTGTCCGAAATTTTCGGGCTGTCCGAGTTTTTGAAGACGCCCGTGCGCAAGCTGTCGCTGGGGCAGAGGATACGTTGCGAGGTTGCGGCTTCGTTGCTGCATAATCCCGAGCTTCTGTTCTTGGACGAGCCGACAATCGGGCTGGATGTCGTCGTCAAGCAGAGCATCCGCGAACTGATACTGCGATATAACAGCGAACGCGGAGTCACGGTTTTCCTTACCAGCCATGACCCGGCGGATATCGAGCATTTATGCCGCAGGGCCGTTGTTATTGACCATGGGCGGGTCGTGCTGGATTCATCGGTGGAGGAGCTGCGCGGCGGCTATCTCGGCACGAAGATGGTGGAGGTAAGTTTTTCCATACCTCAATCGATTCCGGAGTTTCCGGGTGTCGAGATTATAACAGGGGAGGGCGGTATGAAATCGACCATTGCCGTGGATACCGACGTTTGCCCAATTGGCGACGTGATGGAAAGGTTGTCCGGGCTGGGCAACGTGATTGACGTGACTATTTCCAACCCGCCGATGGAGGACATCATCGCTGCAATATTCCGCGATCAGGAGGGAGCGTCATGAGGAAGATGCGGAAATATCTTGTTATCACGAGGGTGAGCCTCTCGAACGCGGTCGCTTATCGCGCGTCCGCTTTGTCGCGTTTTTGCTTCTATTCGTTATTCATCTACATATTCATGAGCTTATGGAGGGCGATATACCGGGAGGGCAGCGTGCATGGATATAGCTATGTCCAGATAGTGTGGTATTTGATTATGACCGAGTTCATCGGCTTTGCCTGCGGCACGAGCATATACAACACCATGAATGATGAAGTCAAATCAGGATCGATCGCATATCAGCTCGGGCGGCCGACCCACTATGTTTTTTACCAGTTTGCCAATTCTATGGGGCAGGTGCTCTTGAATCTCGTGAGCTTTGGGTTGCTGGCGGTGGCGCTCGGGTATGTTTTCGTAGGCCCTTTGACAACATTTTCGTGGGCGGGGCTGCCTCTTGTGGCATTATCGGTCGTGCTGAGCATTGTGTTGAATTTCTTTGTTTTGATGCTCATCGGGCTGTCCGCATTTGTGATGGAGGACAATTTCGCGATGTATCTAATATACCAAAAGACTGCGTTCATGCTGGGGATGTTTTTGCCGGTGGAGTTTTTGCCGGAGGGGATGCAGGCTGTTGCGAAGAGTCTTCCGTTTTCATATGTTTATTGGGCGCCCGCGAAGCTATTCGTGGATTTCTCGCCCGCGCTATGTTTGGAGCTGATCCCGCGCCAGGCGATGTGGGCGTTTTGCGCCGTCGTTGCGACGCTTGTCAGTTATCGTTTTTGCATTCGCAGGTTGCAGGTAAATGGAGGGTGAGGGGTGCGCAGAAAGGGATGTGTTAATTTGAAAAAGCATTTAAAGATATTTGCGTGCTACTTTAAGCTGAACTTTGCTTCGGCTTTGGAATATAGGGCGAGTTTTTTCAGCCAGGCGTTCGGAATGGCTTTGAGTAACAGCTCATTCATATTTTTCTGGTGGGTGGCATTTGGGCAGATCGGCGGCAGGATAGCGGACTATACCTTTGACGACGTGCTGTTCATATGGGCCGTGACGAGCACGGGCTATGGGCTGTCGACGGTTGTTTTCGCAAACGCATCCAGGATTACGCAGCTTATAGTGACAGGCGAGCTCGACACGTTTTTGCTGCAGCCGTGCAATATCCTGCTCAACGTGCTTTGCGCCAGAACGAGTCTGGCAGCTTATGGAGACTTTATCTACGGTTTCGTCATAATGTTCATATTTTACGCCGGGAACGGCGCGGCATGGTTGTGGTTCTTTTTTGGCGTGGTGCTCTATGGGCTGATTTTGACCGCGATTGTCCTGACCGCGCATACGCTCAGTTTCTATTTGGGTGATGCGACCGTGATCGGCGGAATGGCGACTGAGTTTGCCATCAACTTTTCTCTTTATCCGGAGAAGATTTATGCTCCTGCCGTGCGTGCGGTCATGTACAGCCTTATCCCTGTCGCCGTTGCGGTACATTTGCCGTTGCGGTTGCTTGGGGGGTTTTCCGCTGTTCAGTTGCTTGCGGCGGTGGGCGGCGCGGGGTTGTATTGCGTTTTGGCGTGCCGGTTTTTTTATCTTGGGTTGAAGCGGTATGAGTCGGGGAATGCGATTGTCACGCGGCTGTAATGGTGGTTTGAGGCGATCAGATGTCCATTGCTATTTGGTGGGCGGCGCTTGTCGCCTCATATACGTTTTTCACGGACAGGCAATCGCCGACCTGGTGGAACGCGGGCGCGCAGAAGCGCAGCGGCTCTGCGGCATCGCGCATGGGAACCATGCCCAGGGCGTTAATGACCGTATCGGCCTCGAACAGTTTCTTGCCGTCAGGACCCTCTCCTACGACGCCTTTTTCGTCGATTTCAACGACTTTTGTCCCGAATGCCGTGTTTATGCCGAGCGCGTCGATTTCAATGCCGATGGCCATGCCGTGCAGGAAGTTATATCCGATGTTGTAGCTTTGCATCATCTCGACGATCGTGACATCATGGCCAAGGCTGCCAAGGTAGATCGCAAGCTCGGCGCCGACCAGGCCTCCGCCGAGAATGACTGCTTTTTTGCCGACCTTTTCGGGAGACTTATATACATCGACCGCTCCGATGACGTTCGCGCCGGTTATTCCCTTTATATCGGGGATCAGCGGAGTTGACCCAAGGGCAGCGATAATTACATCGGGCGCAAGCTCGGCTGCCAGCTCGGGCGTCGCTTCGGTGTTAAGCAGGACCTTGATGCGCCGGTTTGCAATTTTTTTCGCTTGCTGGTCGAGATATTCGCCCAAGTGCTTTTTGAACGGAACCTTGTCCTCGCAGAGCAGAACCCCGCCGAGACGTGATGATTTTTCGCAGAGGATGACCTCGTGCCCGCGGTCCGCGCAGGTAATGGCCGCTTCCATTCCGGCGATGCCTCCGCCCGCGACCAGAACCTTTTTCGGGGACGTATCGGGAGGGGCGAACTTCCGCTCGGAGGCGTTTTCAATTTCTGTATTGAGCGCGCAGACGATTTGGCCGCGCCTGATCAGGCTGGAGAAGCATGTGAGGCAGCGCATGCAGTGGACTATTTCATCATCGCGTCCTTCGCGCGCTTTATTGGGCAGGTCGGGGTCGCATAATATGCCGCGCCCCATTTCCACGACGTCGGCCTTGCCGGATGCGATGATCTCTTCGAGCAGGGCGGGGTTTGAAAGCGCGCCGACCGTGGCGACTTTTGATATTTTGACGTGCTTTTTGACCTCTGCGGCATATTTGACGTTGACTCCGTCCTCAAGGAACATTGACGGGTGCGTCACCGTGAACACGCGCGCGTCTTCATGGGAGCCTGCGGACACGTGGATGAGGTCGACGATACCGTCAAGCGCTTCGGCGATTTGGCAGCCGTATTCGATGCCATATCCGCCTTCGTATACTTCGCTGCCCGATATTCGCATCTCGATCGGGAAGCCGGGGCCGACTGCCTCGCGCACTGCTCTTACAATCTCGAGCGGGAAGCGCATCCTGTTTTCAAAGGTCCCGCCGTATTCGTCCGTGCGGTGGTTAAGCGTTGGCGACATGAACTGATGTATCAGGAATCCGTGCGCACCATGCAGCATGATCATGCCGAATCCATATTCCTTGACTTGCCTGGCGGCGCTGACGTGCTTTGCTATTATTTCGTCCATTTTGTCGCGGGTGAGGCCGGTGACTTTGACTGGCGGGCCTCCGAACGGGCCGCTCACGAGTTCGTCCTGCGGGCCGTAGATTTCGACCCCGTCGATCACTGTTGCGGCCGAGCCTGTGTGG
>WRMX01000099.1 GCA_009776905.1 Oscillospiraceae bacterium | reverse complement strand
ATGCGGTATTAGCAGCCGTTTCCAGCTGTTGTCCCCCTCCGAAGGGCAGGTTGCTCACGCGTTACTCACCCGTCCGCCACTAACTGCAAAAGAGCAAGCTCCCCTGCAGTCCGTTCGACTTGCATGTATTAGGCACGCCGCCAGCGTTCATCCTGAGCCAGGATCAAACTCTCAATAAATGGTATATTATCCGCTTGCGCGGTTAATACCTTATCGATAGCTAGTCTCTAGCTTCTCAAAAGAAATTTTTGTGACCCATCAAAAAAATTGATTGATCTTGGTGCGCATATGCTTACATTGTTTAATTTACAAGGTGCATTTATCGGGCTCGGCGTTTGTGCGGACAGGGCGAGCGAGTCAGAATATATCGACGCTTTTCCTATCCTCGTTGCGCTTTTTGTCGGACTTTTATTTTACCACATAAAGAAGGCGTCTGTCAATACTCTTTTTGCCATTTGAAGTTGATTTCGACGCTTTTTTATATTCTTTNAAAGTCCCCCTGNTCAAACGCGCTCGATTAGGATAGCACAGTCGATATGCCCTTGTCAATACTTTTTTTCAAAAAAATAAAATATTTTTTTCATGGTCTTTCAACCTTGACGATATCCCTGAATGCTCTATAATAATGGGCAGAACACAGCGCGAATATGTCGCAGTATTTGTCGCAATTCACGCCCGGCGAGGCGGACGTTTATACGTCTGGCGAGCGCAAGGGCGTGAACAGTCAGCCACGATTTCCGAAAGGAGTTGCCCGCACACCATGCCAATCAAAATACCGGACCAGCTGCCATCTAGGGACATCCTCGAAAACGAAAACATATTTGTTATGACGGAATACCGAGCGATGCATCAAGACATCCGCCCCCTCCGTCTGCTCATATTGAACCTGATGCCCACAAAGGTCGTGACGGAAACGCAATTGTTAAGGAAGCTGTCCAACACGCCGCTGCAGATTGAGGTTGAGTTTCTCAAAACGATCAGCCATTCCTCTAAAAACACGGACCCGGAGCATCTCGAGTCCTTCTATACGACATTCGACGCTGTCCGTGACAGTCACTACGACGGCATGATAATCACCGGGGCGCCTGTCGAGAATCTGGAATTTGAGGATGTTGATTATTGGAGCGAGCTCTGCGACATCATGGAATGGACCTCGCACAACGTGTTTTCGACGATGCACATCTGCTGGGGCGCGCAGGCGGGGCTGTATTATCACCACGGCGTGCCGAAATACTCATTGGGGCCGAAGCTGTCCGGCGTTTTCAGCCATACTGTCCTAAAGCCGCAGTCGCCGTTCTTTCGCGGGTTTGACGATACGTTTTATATGCCCCATTCCCGTTATACCGGCGTTCTCGAAGAAGATATCCGTGCCGTGCCGGAGCTGGAGCTTCTATCAGTATCGGACGAGGCGGGCGTTTTTGCAGTCAAGACGGCCGACAACAGGCGCGTTTATGTCACGGGGCATCCGGAATATGACGCGGACACCCTCGCTCTGGAATATTCCCGCGATGTTGCGAAAGGCCTGCCGATAGACATGCCAAAGAATTACTTCCCCGGCGACGACCCTTCGGCGGCACCTTCTGTGCGGTGGCGGGCGCATGGACAGCTAATGTATTCAAATTGGCTTAACTACTATGTATATCAGTCGACGCCATATGACATACAGGCGATAAAAACTCTTGAATGAACGCCCGCAGCTCACGTGCAGCCGGGGCGCTCGGGGCAATCTCCTGCAATCATCATGGCCTTTCATTCATCGTGAAGCTCATTGACCTCACCACGCCGAACATTGGCACGGCAACTTCCTCGCCATAGAGATCCGCTCTGTAGTAAGCCAAGCTGTTCCCCAACCTGTAGTCGCCAAAAACGACCGATATCCCATAATATGACGTCATCATGTCGCATATCCGCGATGCAGTGTTGTAAAATTCTTCCTCTGACAGACCTTCTGCCGAAGCGGGGTTTCCCAACAATGTCGTTGCGCGGCCCTGCCTGTATATCAATTTCATGATTATACCTGTCTCGTCGTCAATCGTGATTACCATCTCGTTTGAATATCTGTCGACCAATGAGAATTCCCAGATGATCATATTTGCCGACGGATTGTTGGAATCCACGACGAATGCCGCGAAACCGCTCTCTGCATGGCAATCGTCCGCTGCGAAACCGTAAGGGCTCCCGCGCAGGAACCTCACAAGCTCGCGGATCGCCCTTGCCTCCGCAGCGTCCGCGCTCATCGATTGCCCTGTCGTCAATTCCAAAATATCTGTCTTTGAATTGGCGGCAAGCGCCAGCCTTTCCCGGAGGCTGAACTCCGGGTCGGTGCTGAAACTAACCCGCTGGGCATCAATGATGGCGACATTATTAAACGTGGCGGAGTCCGTGATTCCCGCTACAAGATTCGGCAGAAAGAAGCTGCCGACCACGCCAATGGCCACCAATGCTAGCAATAATAGTCGTTTCACGTTCATTCCCGGCTGCCTCCCCGCTCAAAATCATCGCTCCGCGCTCCAAGCTTGACGATTACCGTCGTGCCCTTTCCGACCTCGCTCTCAAATGTTATGCCCCCATCGTGCAAATCCGCGATCTCGTCGCACAAGCGAAGCCCAAGACCGACTCCTCCTTGCGCCCGCGACCGCGATTTATCGACGCGATAAAACGCGTCTTTGATTTTATTCAATTCGTCTTCGGGAATGCCTTTTCCGTTGTCGGTTATGCGTATTTCGCAGATTTCATCGACGACTCGCGACTTGATCATGATTTTCCCGGCGCCTTCGATAGCTTTTCGCGCGTTATCTATAAGGTTTAAAAGCAATGACATGATCAAATCGGGTTCGATCATCCACGACCCTTCGTCGCAATCGAACGAAACCGATATGTCGCGCTTTTGAAGCACGGGCTGCAGGAGCCTGACTGTGTCCTCGACAATGCTCTCGATCCTGATCGGCATGAATGTGAACTCGCGCTTTTTTAAGACTATGAGGTCGAGCAGCTTTAGCGACAATACCTCCAGCCTTCGCCCCTCCATGAATATGTAATTTGCCGCGTCCCTCTTGTCGTCGTCCGACAGCGCATGCCCGCGCAGCAGGTCGGCATAACCTATGATCGATGTCATGGGCGTCTTCATTTCATGCGCAAGCCCGCCCATAAACTCCTCTTGCCGCGTCATCGTGTCGCGCAATTCATTAATGTTATGCTCCAGCCTGTCCGCCATATTATTGAAGTCTGCAGCCAGGACGCCGATTTCGTCCTTTCCGCCTTGCTCCGCCCTGCAGCTCATGTCGCCGGATGCGATCGTGCGCGTCACCCTGGACAGCCTTCGCAGCGGCCGCGTCATCAGATATGATAAAAACCATGATATCGCAGCGCCGAGCAACACGACAGTGATAAAGAGCTGCCTGTACACTGCTTGCTGGTATTGCCTGCCTGTGTATACATGGTTTATGTCAAACAAACTCTCGAGGTACATCACCCCGGAGCCATATTCAAACTGTCCGGCGATTTGCAGCAGATAATCGCCATTCGAGCCGCGAAATGTCGTCATGACATAGTTGTCGTCCCCGATGCTGTCGATGAGATCGTCCACATATGACCCGCGATCGCGGCTGACATATACGACTCCTTCGCTGTCGGAGAGGCGCAGCGACCGCCTGTTGTTGCCACCCTGCGCATCCAGCCGCGTGAGCGCGTTGATAAGCTCCTCGTATTCTCTGTTGTCTTGATCGGATTGCGTTGCCACGCTGAATGTAGACAATGTATACAAAAAAAGCCCATGCGAGCTTGCTGCGGCGTCGCGTGATTGGCTCAAAGAGTTCGCAGTTGAGGTGACGATCAACACGCTGCCTCCGATGCCAAACGCCAACGCAAGCATGACNGTGAACGCTATCATCATTTTCGTACTAAAGCGCATATCAGCAACAGTTCTCCGATAAAGNATTAATTTGAGCGCGACGGTGCGGACGGCAATGAAAAGCGAAGCCCGCTACTCACACTTCCANCCTATATCCAACCTTATATACTGACTGGAGCTTATCCTCCCAGCCTACTTTCTTACGCACGCGCTGCACGTGTAGGTCGATCGTCCGGCTGTCGCCGAGGTAGTCGCCGCCCCACACCCGCTCATATATTGTGTCGCGGTAGAGCGCCGTGCCCGGGTTTCGCGCGAATAGCAGGAGCAGCTCATATTCTTTGCGCGTCAGCGTGATCTCCTCGCCGCTGCGCCTGACGACCATCGACCGCGTGTCGATGCTCAGCCCGGCAATTTCGATCATGCGGTCCAGTTTGTGGTATCGCCGCAGCACGGTTTCGACGCGTGCGAGCAGCTCGATGACCTCGAATGGTTTGACGATGTAATCGTCTGCGCCCATTTTTAAGCCTTTCACTCTGTCTTCCACCATGTTCTTCGCCGTAATGAAAATAACCGGTATTTCAAGCGGCTGTATGTATTCCATCAGTTCAAATCCGTCCGCTCCCGGCAGCATGATATCGAGGAGTATGAGGTCGAAGCGTTCGTTTTCGAGTATGTCGGCAGCTTCAATGCCGTCGTATACGCATTTGCACTCGTAGCCTGCTTTTGAGAGGCTCATGCGCAACAGGTCCGATATCGGTTTTTCGTCTTCGACTATGAATATCTTGATCATAATGAATCCTCATTGGCTTGTGGTGGTTTTGGTATGTGTTTTGGGGCGGAGCCTCATGTTAATATGGATAATAATATATTCTCATGGCAATTATGTCAAGGCATCGTTTCGTGACGCGCAGCTCCTGTTCACGCCCTTGCGCTCGGCAGACGTTTTTTTGCTTCCTCATCGCTCAAATGCGCATCCATGCGCATATTCGCGCCGCTCCGCTTCCTTGCTACGCGGTCGGAAGCAAAATAAACGTCTACCTCACCGGGCGTGAATTAAAAATTACATGAACATCCGCCTCATCGGCCCTTAAATAAGCGCCTCATAAAAAACAACCGGAAAAGGAGATCATTTGTTTTATGAAAGTCACATTTTTAGGAGCTGCGCATGACGTCACGGGCAGCTGCACCTTATTGGAAGCCGGCGACAAACGCATCCTCATCGATTATGGCATGGAGCAGGGCCGGATCATGTTTGAAACGCAAAGGTCGCTCGTCAATCCGAAGGACATTGACTGCGTCTTGCTTACGCACGCGCACATCGACCATTCCGGCAATCTGCCATTGTTATATAAGGAAGGTTTCCGCGGAACGGTCTACTCCACTGAAGCCACATACCATCTTTGCGAAATAATGCTCATGGACAGCGCGCACATACAAATGGCGGAAGTTGACAGGAAAAACCGCAAAGCGAAGCGTTCCGGCGCCGACATTTACGAACCGATTTATGATTTCAGCGATGTTGCGGGCATCCTGTCACGATTCAGGCCTTGCAAATACGAGGATACCATCCGCATCCAAGAGAATATCGAGGTTCGATTTGTCGATGCTGGGCATCTGCTGGGTTCCTCATTCATCGAAATCTGGCTGAGCGAAGGTTCTGAAACGCGAAAAATCGTCTTCAGCGGCGATGTCGGGAATATTAATAAACCGATAATAAAGTCTCCGCAAAACATCGAAGAAGCTGATTATGTCGTCATTGAATCGACATACGGCAATCGAGAGCATGAAGTGGTCGAGAGCAACTTCATCGGCGAGCTTGCAGGCTATATTCAAAAGACGCTTGACCGAGGGGGCAATGTTGTCATCCCGTCCTTTGCCGTCGGCCGGACACAGGAACTGCTGTATTTCATTCGCCAGATCAAAAACGAAGGTCTTATCAGAGGGCATAAGAATTTCAAGGTTTATCTCGACAGCCCGCTGGCTCAAGAAGCTACGGGGATTTTCTTGCAATGCGATCCTGATATTTTTGACGACGAAGCGAAATCGCTTATCCAAAGGGGCGTCAATCCTCTGTTCTTTGACGGACTGAACATATCGGTCACATCGCAGGAATCGGTCGCGATTAACACGGATCCCGATCCTGTCGTCATAATCTCCGCCAGCGGCATGTGCGAAGCGGGACGCGTCCGCCACCATCTGAAGCACAATTTATGGCGTAAGGAATGCCTTATTTTGTTCGCCGGATATCAAACCGACGGCACTCTGGGCCGCCAACTGATAGACAAAGCAAAATCGACCGTTAAAATTTTTGACGAAGATATTGCTGTTAACGCTGAAATCGGCGTGCTGCATAATACGAGCGGACATGCAGATCGAAAAGGGCTGACGGCATGGTTGGATGGATATGTAAGGAAACCCGGGCTTGTCTTTGTCAATCATGGCACTGAAGAATCCTGCGAGGAGTTTGTCGAATACTTGAAAAATGAACGTGGATATAACGCTACATCCCCTTATAGCGGTACTGTCTATGATTTATTGACCGGTCAGGTCACGGTCCTGACAGAAGGAATCCGCATAAAGCCACGGCAAACTAAAATCAGAGACCCGCGCGCTGTAAAAGTTTTCAACCGTTTGATAGAGGCTGTCTCCAGGCTTTCCGCGCTCGCGCATGGCTCCGAGGGCATGTCAAACAAGGAAATCGCTAAGTTCGCAGACCAGGTCGATCAAATGGTCACAAAGTGGTCGAGATGATTGGCTAAAGTTCACTCCCGGTATTCCTTACTAGCTCAAAACGCCTTGTGCATATACACATAGAGAGGGTATCATCATTATGTCAATGAGCGATACGATAGCTGCGGTAGCGACCGGCGGCTCTTTGTCCGCGATCGGCATCATCAGAATCAGCGGAGAGAACGCGATAAACGCTGCAGACAGAATTTTCAAAGCAAAGAGCGGCATATCCATCAAAGAAGCGAAAAACAGGCAATTGTATTACGGCGAGCTTGTTGGATCTGATGGTGTCGCAGTCGACCTCTGCTTATGCACTGCTACGCGCGGGCCTGACAGCTACACCGGTGAAGACACTGTGGAGCTTCATTGCCATGGCTCCCCTATTGTGCTCTCGGAAGCCCTCAGAACGCTCTTCGCACTTGGCGTCCGCCAGGCGATGGCGGGTGAGTTTACTCAACGCGCCTTTCTCAACGGTCGCATGGATCTCACGCAAGCCGAAGCGGTCATCGACCTCATCGAATCTGAATCTCCTGCGGCTGCGAAAAATGCCGCAGGACAATTGGACGGTGCTATTGGTCTCCGGCTCGAAGCCATATATTCCGATCTGCTCGATATAATGTCGCATTTTCATGCAGTCATTGATTATCCCGATGAAGATATTGACGATTTCGACATACAGGAATTCCTTACCACCCTAAATGGTGCCAATCGTTCTTTGGCTAATCTGCTCTCGACATATAGCAGAGGGCGAATATTACGCGACGGCATTCCGACCGCCATAATCGGCCGGCCAAACACTGGAAAATCATCGCTGTTGAATGCGCTGCTCGGATATGACCGCGCCATTGTCACAGACACTCCCGGCACGACAAGGGACACGATTGAAGAAAAGGTATTGTTCGGTGGTGTTCAGCTCCGCTTGATCGATACTGCCGGCCTTCGCGAAACAAACGACTTCATTGAGATGCTCGGAGTCGACCGGGCTCGCGCCGCATTATCCGGCGCGGGGCTGGTGTTGGTTGTCATTGACGGTTCTGAACCGTTGCGCAAAGAGGATTTCGATGCACTGGCGTCGATTCCCGACAGCATCCCAAAGCTGGCGGTATATAACAAGTCAGATTTAGCGCATATTGCCGAGGTTGATGCTCTGGAGGCATATAATATCGGGTTTTGCCGCGTATGCGCTCTCAACGGCGAGGGCTTTGACACTCTTGAGGCAAATATAAAAGCCCTGCTCCCCGACATCGGAGAGCAACCGGCAGGGGAGGTAATAACCAACGCACGTCAAGCAGAGGCAATCGGCCGTGCGAGGGAGCACGTCGAGGGCGCTATCGCGGCGATTGAGTCCGCTGTCACACCTGATGCTGTTTTGACCGATGTTGAGGCTGCTGTTTTGGCCATCGGAGAAATCACCGGGGNTGTAATGAGAGACGACATCATCACCAGAATTTTCGAGCGCTTCTGCGTTGGGAAGTGACAGGCATTCACAAAAAATTAACTGGTATTCTTCTGTAAATTATGGTATGATTGCTTACATAAAACCAGTTACTGTTGCCACGCCCTTGCGCTCGGCAGACGTATATTTTAAGGAGTGTTCTACTTATGGATATAGCAGCATTATCAATGGACATCAGCGCTGTTTCGACAAAACAGCAAGCGCAGTTCGGGATACTCAAAATGGCAATGGATCTGCCGAAAATAGCCTCCGAAGTCATTATCGACGAAATGCAAAACATGCAAAAAGAGCTCGAGAGCTTGCTGATGCCCTACTTAGGGCAAAACATCGACATGTATGCCTAATCGTTTCCCTGCATTCACAAAATTAAAAACGTATGTCGCGGCAATGCCCGCGCCATACGTTTTTTACAATTTGTGAAATCTGTGTGTGTCCGAATCTTTGAGTCAGAACACTTTTTTGTCGTCGTCCTTCGATGAATTCATTTGCATTTCGATAATTTTCACCAGCAGCATCTCGGAAAATGCCTTTCCGAATCCGGATGAGCCGGATGCTTTAGCCTGGCCCACATCTGCATTGTACGACACAAACCCTGCGGTGATGTCGCCATCGCCTATGTACTCCATGACCTTGTTCACATAGTTTTCGCAAAATGGCGGCACCCCATTATATTTTGTGACATTGTTGGGGCCGGAGTTGTAAGCCGCAAGCGCAGATCTGACATCGCCAAACCTGTCCAGCATCTCTCTGAGGTATTTTGCCCCGCCCATAATGCTTTGCTCCGGATCGTATGGGTCTGTGACACCGAGATACTTGGCCGTGCCCGGCATTATCTGCATGATGCCCATTGCGCCGGCAGGCGACGTGACATCGGGGCGAAAGTTGGATTCGATTCTTGCGACCGCTTTGAGGAGGTTGGGCGACAGATTGTATCGCTGCCCTGCTGCCTCGAAAATCGCATCAAGGTCCACCGCTCCGCCGATGTTCGAGGTCTTTTGCATAACCTCGGAAAATTCTGTCTCGACGCTATCGTCCGGTTGTTGCACGGTCGGATATTCATATTGTTGGATACTTTCAGTGGAAATCGGATCGATTGACATAATAGCCTCCGAGTATTATTGATATTGATGATATGCGTATACCATAATATCGGCATATTTGCCCTATACTTTAGCTTGGGAGATAGCGTGATGCTCTAATGCGGGGCACCGCAACCACAATCCGGACACCGCAAGTCCGTCAGTTACTAACCTGAGGGCTCCGTACCGGAGCGCCGTGCTTCGCGCGGCGATAGCAACTGACGGACTAAAATGGCTTGTTTATTATTGCTGCTGCGAGGCGCTTATGCGCTGAGGCTCAAAGGCGTCATACTATATCGAACGTCGGTTTAACCTTGTCGCCGGTTACAGCCTTGTTGCGCCATTTGCCGGCACGATAGTACACCGTCGAGATGACGCAGCCAACCAGCATCGCAATCAACAGCGACAGCATGATCGAATTCGGATGCCCGTTCGGGTTGATCTCTGACTTTGTGAAATACGCGATCAGATATGCCAGCGGCACTCGCAGAATGACATTATTCACCATGGAAATCCACATCGGGCCGAATGCGTCTCCGGCGCCGCGCATTACGCCCATCCATGTCCCGGAAACTGTCATGGCCAGATATGCCGGCACCATTATGCGTATGAAGCCCATGCTCAAATCGATAATTGCTTCGGTCTTTGTGAACAACGCAAGCATATGCCTTCCGAAAAGCAGCATCGAAACAACCATCACAGCCGTGAACACGAAACACATGAGAAAAACCGTCTTGCTGCCTTGTTTGACCCTCTCCATGTCGCCGGCCCCAATGTTCTGGCCCGTATATGTCTGCGCGACCCCCTGAAATGTCATGCTGGGGATGACCGCATACACATCCAGCCGCTGCGTTACAGTAATCGTCGTGAGCACCATCTGCCCCATGCTGTTGACGAGCGCTTGGACGAACATTGTCGAAGCAAACATGACGCCCATCGAGAGCGCGTTCGGGCCGCCGAGGCTGATGATTTGCATCATGATACGCTTTTGCGGCTTGAGGGTTCTGCGGCTGATGTCCAATATGCCGCGCATTTTGAGGACTTTGATGAGGCAAACCACAGCAGCGAGGGCTTGCGCTATTATTGTGGCTATTGCAGCTCCTGCAACACCCATGCCAAAACCTGCGACAAAGCAGATATCCAGCGCGATGTTCAGCAACACAGTCGCCAGGAGAACGATCAGAGGAAACAGAGACTCTCCCAATCCCCGCAATATTCCGGAAAGGCAGTTATAAAACCCGCACCCCGTCGAACCGAGGAACAATATTGTCAGATATGTGCGAGCCAATGCGATAGTTTCGGGCGGCGTTTTTGCCATGCGGAGGAGCGGCACGACCAGCGGAGTGGCGACCGCAGTGATGAAAACCGACGACACCGCAATCATCAAAATCGAGTTGCCAACGGACAGGCTCAGATTGTCATAGTCTTTCGCTCCGAAATATTGCGACACCATGACAGTCACGCCCGAACCGATGCCCATGAACAAGACGAGGAAAATGTTGAATGGCGGCATCGAGGCGCCGATGGCCGCGAGCGCTGTGTCTCCGAGCTCTCCCATGTAGTTGCCGACGACTGCCGCATCTGTGGTGGTGTATAGCAATTGGGCTATGTTGCCGATGAGCAATGGAATCGCATATTGGATGAGACACGAAAATGGGCGGCCGACAGTCATGTCCTGCGCGCCGAACATCGCTTTGAATTTTTTTAACATATTTTTTAATCATTCCTTTGGCTCGGAGTATATCACATCTTCATCTGCTTGACAATTATTATTATTTCCATATATCATAAGGCATGTCTGTTCGGTTACAATTCACGCCCGGTGAGGTAGACGTTTGTTTTGCTTCCGACCGCGTAGCAAGGAAGCGGAGCGGCGCGAATATGCGCATGGATGCGCATCTGAGCG
>WRMX01000098.1 GCA_009776905.1 Oscillospiraceae bacterium | reverse complement strand
AGTGAGCTTTCGCACTTGTGCGGAAGCGAATGATACGCAGTCCGCGATGACGACTAATGAAGCAAAAATAAACGTCCACCTCACCGGGCGTGAATTGTAACGAACTGTCTCCAATATTCCGAGAGGGGGGCATTTTTGTGCTTCCTTTTTTTGCGCTTCGGGGGTATAATGAAAAACAACAATGAACAGCAGCAGGAAGACCGATAAAGGAGGCGCAAATGGGAAGTAAGTTTATACCTGACGTACAAAACATTAAGGGAATCAGCCTCATCGGCCCGGAGAGCGGCGGCCCGAGCCTGGTCGACTCCAACAACGGAACAATCACGCGAATCAGGCCATACCACTACGACACCGAATATACGGACAAAAACTGCAACCCATGGACCATCAAAGCCCGCGGCAGCGAGTTCAAGCCGCCCGACAGAGTGACGATCACGCCGTTCGGGCTCGGGTATAAATCGCGCGTCTATTCCAAAAACCGCGTGAAATACCCGCTCAAGCGCATGGACTGGGACCCAAAGGGCGAGCGCAATCCTCAGAACCGCGGGAAGTCGAAATATGTCCGCATATCATGGGACGAAGCCGCCCAACTGGCAGCGGATGAGCTCATGCGCATCAAAGAAAAATACGGCTCGGAAGCAGTATTGTGCCAGTCGGACATGCACGGCGAGGGGAAGCACGCCGCGCCCAGCCACGGTTGCCCGAACAGGCTCCTGTCATTGCTTGGGGGCTACACATTGCAAATGCGCAACATGGACAGTTGGGAAGGCTGGTATTGGGGCGCGAAGCATGTTTGGGGCTGCGAGCCTGTCGGCGAAATGATGCCGATGACGAACCTCTACCCCGACATCGCCAAGCACGCGGACCTTCTCTTGTTCTGGGGCTGCGACCCTGAAACCACGCCGCTCGGCGTCGTCAGCCAATTGCCGGGGCGCCTGTGCTATTGGTTTTCGCAGATTGGCCTGAAGAGCATCTATATTTGCCCGGATCTCAATTACGGCGCTGCCGTACACGCGGACAAATGGATTCCCGTGCTGCCGAATACGGACGCCGCGCTCCAACTGGCGATCGCGCATATATGGATCACCGAAGGGTCATATGAAAAGGAATATGTAAGTACACATTCGTATGGATTTGAGAAATTTGAAGATTATGTCCTGGGGCGCGAGGACGGCGTGCCAAAGGACGCGGATTGGGCCGCAGACAAGTGCGGCGTCCCGGTTTGGACCATCAAGGCATTGGCGCGCGATTGGGCGAAAAAAATCGCGAGCATCATCCACTCGAACGGCGGTAGCTTGATCAGAGGGCCGTATGCGTCAGAGCCGGGCAGGCTGGAAGCGATGCTTCTCGGCATGCGCGCTGTCGGAAGCCCCGGGGTCCATCAGGCAAAGATGATCGAATTTAATCTATGGAACACCGATTTTCCATTGCCTTTCCAAGGGGAATTCGTGCCGGCGGTCCCGCACATTGGCGACCCGCTGCGTCCCGTCGACGGCGATGTGGCGCCTGAGATCAACATGAATCGCTTTACTTTGAATGACGCGCAGGCGGCGCGCGCTCCTGAGCTTGTCGATCTGTTCAAGCAGCTCCCCGCTCCCAAACAATTCATTCCGCGCACGTTGATCCACAAAGCCATCCTCGACGGCCATGCGGAGTGGTACGGCATGCATTGTTTTTCCACCAGCCAAATCGCGAAAAAGGACAATTACAGGCTGCCGACCACGGAATACCAATTTGAAAAAATGGTCTATCCGCGTCCGGGACTGTCGCGCGTGCATATGATATGGTCCGACACTCCATGCCAGACGACATGCTGGAACGACGGGAATTTGACTATCAAGGCGATGCAGAGCGCGGACATCGAGTGCATCATAGTGCAGCACCCTTGGCTCGAGAACGACTCTTGTTTTGCCGACCTGATTTTCCCCGTCGCCACGAAGCACGAGATGCACGACCTCGGCAACGATTTGTCCAGCGGCACGTACACATCACTATATCTCGAAGGCCCCTGCTGCGATCCGATCGGAGAATCTGTGTCCGATTTCGACGTCTGCGCCAGAGTCGCGGCGAAGTTGGGGCAGGAGTACTACAATGCATATACGGGCAATCTGTCCGAGCAGGAGCGCGTGCGGCTGTTTTATAAAGCTTCCGGATGCGAGGAGCAGATGACATGGGATGAGTTCAGCAAGCGAAAGATTTATGTCGTGCCCTGCAAAAAGGACGCGCAGGACTTGCCCGCCGGGATGTTCAAATTTTATACAGACCCGGGCAACAACCCGCTCACGACGCCTACGGGCCTGCTGGAGTTTTCATCGTCCGCCATCGAAAAATATATGCCGGACGACCCCGAGAGGCCTCCGATACCAAAATGGGTGGAAAAGACGGAAACGCATGACGAGCGGCTCAGCGGCGAGCGCGCAAAAGAGTTTTCGCTGCTTTGCATGTCAAACCACGGCCGTTGGAGAATGCACGCGCAATGCGACGACATAATCTGGAACCGCGAGGTCGAGACGATGAAGATCCGCGCAAAGGACGGGTATCAATATGAGCCATGTTGGATGCATCCGAGCGAAGCGGACAAGCGCGGGATAGAGCATGGCGATATCATCAAGGTATATAACGAGCGCGGGACCGTGTTATGTGCGGCGTATGTTACGGAGCGGCTCATACCGGACACCTGCTATGTCGACCATGGCGCGCGCGTCGATTCCATTATCCCCGGCGAGCTTGACCGTGGCGGAGCGATAAACTTGATCACGCCGACGGCAATGACATCCAAAAACTGCACCGGCATGGCCACATCGGGGTTCCTCGTAGAGGTCGCAAAGGTCACGGACGAGGAGATGGCATCTTGGAGGGCATCGTATCCGGACTCATTCGCCCGAAAAATCGATTATGCGGCAGGCGTGTGCCTCGATGGTTGGTATGTCGATGAATAATTGTCTCTATTAGCGGCCGGGCGCAAGGTCTTGAAAAATATGACAAGCGCAAGGTCTTGGATAATGTAAGGTCTTGAATAATACAAGGCCCAGAATAACGCGAGGCCCAGAATAACGCAAGGCCCAGAAAAATATGACAAGCGCGAGTTCTTGGACAAACCAGCAGATATGCAGAAAGGATTGACTGATTATATGCAAACGATACCGATTGACGTCAAAGCAGACAAGAAAGTTTTCAAAGCAGCAAGCCTCATGGGCCCGTTGAGCGGCGGCCCGTCCGTCGTGGAATCCGGCAAGGATGGGAAAGTCACAAGGGTGCGCCCCCTGTATTATGAAGACTACATCGACTGGGACAGCAAGAACCCATGGAACCTCACTGCGCGAGGCAGTAAGTTTGAGCCGCCGAAGCACTCGATCCCCGCATGTTATTATATGACATATAAAAAGCGCGTATATTCCGAAAACCGCGTCAGATACCCGCTCAAGCGCATCGACTGGGATCCAAAGGGCGAACGCAACCCTCAAAACAGAGGAAAATCGCCATATGTGCGGATATCATGGGACGAAGCTACGCAAATCGTCGCCGACGAGCTCCTGCGCATGAAAGACACGTACGGAATGTCAGCCGTGCTGTCGGAGGCGGACATGCACGGCGAGGGGAAGCATGTCGCGCCCAGCCACGGTTGCCAGAACAAGCTGCTGTCGCTTTTGGGCGGATATACGATCCAGATGCGCAACATGGACAGTTGGGAAGGGTATTCCTGGGGGTCTAAGAATGTCTGGGGCGGCGAACCTGTCGGAGAGATGCAGCCTTCGGGCAATCTTTGGCCGGACATCGTCGAGAATGCAGAGCTTCTGCTATTCTGGGCGGCAGACCCCGAGACGACTTCCGTCGGGTTCGACGGTTATATCGCCAGCAGGCTCAGCCAATGGATCCGCAGCATCGGCATCAAATATGTATATATCGACCCCGCGCTCAATTATTCAGCGTGCAGGATGGCGGACAAGTGGATTCCGATCCTGCCGAGCACCGATGCGGCGCTTTATCTCTCGATTGCATATGTATGGATTACGGAAGGCACATATGACAAGGATTACGTAAAGACGCATACCGTCGGAGCCGAGCCGTTTTTTGACTATGTTCTCGGCAAGGAAGATGGCGAGCCAAAGACTCCCGCTTGGGCTGCGGACAAGTGCGGCGTCCCGGAATGGACCATCAAAGCCCTCGCTAGGGACTGGGCGCGGAAAGTCACAAGCATCACGATCGGCAACGGAGGCCCCGGCATACGCGGCCCGTTCTCCACTGAGCCTGCGCGCTTGCAATCGATATTGCTGGGGATGCAAGGCCTTGGAAAGCCGGGCGTCCACCAGGCAAAATGGCTGGAGTTCAGCATCCACACGCCGCATTTCCCATTGCCGTATGAAGGAGAAGAGCATATCCGCATCCCCCACCGCGCGGAAATCGTGCGGCCGTATGGCTCCGCCACCGATCTGAGCGACGCGTTGTCAGACATGCGGAGCGGCGGAGCGGGCGACAAGCTCCTGAAGCGCGCGGAAGAAGGCAGGGGAATATATTCCAAAGCAGAGCTTGCAAGCTCCATAGAGGAGCTGGCAGCCATTATGAAAGTCACCGACATCCCGCCTGCTCAGTCGATTCCGAAGTGCATGGTGCATGACGCTATCCTCAACGGCAGCGTCGAATGGTGGGGATTGTATTCGTTCTGCGGCCCGGCCGAAGAGCAATGGACAAAGCATGTCTTCCCGCAACCCGGGTGTTCCAAACTGCATATGATCTGGACTGATTCCCCATGCATGGTCACATGCTGGAACGATGGGTTCAGCTTTGTGAAGGCGCTGCGTTCCCCGGACATCGAATGCGTCGTTGCGCAGCATCCTTGGCTCGAAAACGACTGCTACCTTGCGGACATCATATTGCCTGTCGCGACAAAATTTGAAATGGACGACATATGCGACGACCACAACAGCGGAATATTGACGTCTGTCTACCGCGAACACCCCGCATGCCCTCCCGTGGGAGAGTCTTTGAACGATTACGAGTGCGTAGCGGCCGTGGCAAAGAAGATAAGCAACGATGTCTATATGGCATATACCGGCAACGAAACTGCTATCGAGCGCGTGATCGAGCTGTTTTGGCAGGGCTGCGGCGTTGCCCATCTCGATGACGAGGATGAGTTCCATAGAAACGATATATTCGTGCTGCCCGTCACGGAAAAAATCAAGGATGTCCCGCCCGGTTTGCGGCCGTTTGCGGACGACCCCGACAACAACCCGCTGTCGACTCCGACGGGGAAGTTGGAGTTCACGTCGACGGGGATCCAAGAAAACTTCCCGGACGACTTTGAACGTCCTCCATATCCAAAGTGGGTGGAGACAAGCGAATACCACGACGAGCGGCTGTCAAGCGAGCGCGCGAAGGATTATCCACTCTTGTGCATGTCCAACCATGGCAGATGGCGCTTCCATGCAAACCTTGACGACATCACATGGAACCGCGAGGTCGAGACGATGAAGATCCGCGCCAAGGACGGCTATCAATATGAGCCGGCGTGGCTGCACCCCGCGACCGCTGCGGAGCGCGGCATCGAGCATGGCGATGTCATCAAGGTCTTTAACGAACGCGGTACGGTGCTCTGCGCGGCTTACGTGACGGAGCGGCTTATTCCCGGCGTCGTCTATGTGGACCACGGTTCACGTTTCGACCCCATCGATGCCGAGAATCTCGACCGCGGCGGCGCCATCAACCTCATCTCGCCGCATAACAACATTTCCAAACATGCCACGGGAATGGTCGTTTCGGGCTATCTTGTCGAGGTGGCGAAGGTCGCGGACGATGAGATGGCGGGTTGGGTTGCGAAATACCCGGATTCGTTCGGGCGCAAGATTGACGAGGCCACAGGCGTTTGCCTCAACGGATGGCTGAAGGACGCTTAACCGGACGCACAATTAATAAACGGTCGGGGGAATCATCCCCCGGCCGTTTGAACAGATGCCGAAAAAGCGTACAACCCGGAAGCGGATCAGCCGATGGCCGTAAGACCGCCGTCGGGATAAATCGTGGTGCCGGTCATGAAGTCAGATGCTTCTGAGGCAAGGAAAATCGCGGGACCGATAAGGTCGTCCGCAGAACCCATCCTGCGCATCGGAATGCCCGCGCCCTGTTGCTTGAGGTACTCGTCCACAGTGATGCCGGCCTCGTTGGCGCGCATCTTAAAGATGTCCACCATGGCAGGGGTCGGGACAATATTCGGCGCAATGGCGTTGACGGTGATGCCATACTGGCCATACTCGGAAGCAAGCTGCTTCGTCAGCATGTCGACGGCGCCCTTCGTCGCGCAATATGCCGCATTGCCCGTGCCCTTCGTCGCGATCTTGCCGCGCACGCTGGAAAGGCTGATGATTTTGCCATAACCATTGTCTTTGAAATGGCGCCCAAAATACTTACCGGTGATCATCAGGCTCGTGATGTTGGCATCGAGCATGGCGCGGAACGCATCCATGTCGAAATCGAGCGCATCGAACTTCTTGTTGAAGCCCTGCGCATTAACGAGGATCGTGATCTTGCCGAGCGTTGACGCCGCATAATTGACAAGCGCTTCGACTTCCGCTTCGTTTGTGGCATTGGCCTTGAAATAAGGCACTTCCACTCCGCATGCCGCGCCGATATCTGCAGCGGCGCTCTTCAGAGGATCCTCCGCCATATCCGCCAACAGCACCTTGGCCCCGGCTTCGATAAGCCCTTTTGCCAGCGCTCTGCCGATTCCTCCACCGCCACCGACGACGACTGCATTTTTTCCTGTCAGATCAAAAAGATTCATGATATTTGCTCCCTTCAAAATAAATAATTGCNTCTATTATAAAACCTAAAAAAGCAGGCAATTACGTACCTTTTCAGGCTTGTTTACTANAGAGTTTTCACCATTTTAACTGCGGTGTCCATGATTTCACAATAGCTTATAGTTATTATGGATTGTAGTCACTAACCTATCCGAAAATCATATCCGTCAATAATACGTTGGCACCTTTACATATGTGCTGAAGCTGTCGCGGGTTATAACATCTCGTGCATATTCCGGATGCTCGCTTGTTTGTGCGTAAACATCAATCCATGCGAGGAAGTCTTTATAATTATCTCTATCGACCCAATAAGACGGCAGTATCCTGCTCGCATAAGTGTTGCCAGATGGATTGTCGCGTTTGTTGACCCATTCCGACCATAAAGAATCTGCTGTCTTCTGACCGGACATCATAGCATACAGGCCAAACCACACCAGTTCTGCCATTATAATATCAGGGGTACAAAGCGTTGCGATATAAGAAGCAAACTCCGCAAGTTCCTGTTGCCCTGAAACGAAGGCATTGATAAGATCGTTTCCAAGTGTAATGATAATGCTGTTTTCCGATAGACCCATCTCATATAATGCTGAAGCTGCATTTCTCGCATAAATATCTATTGCAGAAAAGACTAGCCAGAATTTGATTTCATGATTTTCATCGATTATTTTTTTCACAAGTTCCGACACAGCATATGGATTGTCAAGCAGGTTACCATATTGGTCGGTAGAGACATTGACGGGGAAATATCTATCAGAATTCTGAATCTCCGGTTCATATATAGAGAGGTTCTCTTCAATGCCGAGCAATACTTGCTGAAAATCCGGTACTCGAGTTGAAATATCAAGAATGATCCAGCCACATATGTTATTATCGACTTCCGGCCACATATGATCTCTGTACTCATAGAGTTTTTGCGTTATGAGATAGCCGGTATCATATTTGTCAGAGACCAGAAGCGGGTGCAGGGGAGGCAACATAGGGTCAGAGTAATCGCGTGCCTGCGTGGCAGCACACATCCAGACTGCATTTAGTTCATCGAGCAGCTCAACTACACGGCCGAACATATCCCAAGGATTGATATCAACTATAAGGCCATCGTTTCGCTCCACCAGTCCAGGCAAATCTTTCAACAGCTCGTCAAGTCCATTGACATATTTAGCGACTCCAAGAAAATTACAATTTGTTTTTGCCGCCCAATGCTCTATGCCCTTGTAAAATGGCATGAATATATCACTTGAAAAGTTTACGACACACGTAACTGTATATTGCGGCATAATGTTATAATCGACAGCCGGATCGAATACGTTAAATTCGCTGATGTCTAGAGGCATTTCCGAGGCGGTGCTTGTCGCCGTGTCATCTGGTGCGGGAGGGACATTTTCGATATCGCTTTTTGTCGGATTTACATCGTAAGTGTTCGCATTGCAAGAACATCCGCTATTGCTCATGAGAACAATCAAAATAAGCGATATAGCTGTGATACGTTTCATATTTGCCACTTTTCTGCGATTTCACACAACACACAAGCTGGGGGATTGCTCCCCCGGCTTGTGTTGCGACGTTGATTAGTCGAACTTCGCTCCCTCTTCCCAGGCAACCAGCCTGACGAAGCCTCCGTCGGCCATCTCGCAGCGGAACGGGAATGCCGCGATCGTCATGCGGCGCCCAGTGACCTGGTCGATGTCGCCGCCCGCGTTCTCGATCGTGATGCAGCCGTACTGCATGAACTTGCGGTGGCAATACTCGTAATCGTTGAAGTAGATCCCCGGGTCCTTTCCGGTGGCTTCCATATACGTGGTGTAGAGCCAAGGCATTTGCTCTTTGAGCGGATAGTGCCACAGCGGGGCGTCCGTCGCTCCCCATGTGCCCGTGATGCCCTTGATCTTCTTTTCGAACAGGAGCCAGTCGCAGACTTTCGGCCCCATGCCGGGATAATAGTTGAAGTACTTGTCGTTGTTGATGCGCCAGAAACGGTGGAAGCCGGTGTTTACGACCACCCAGTCGTTCGGGCGAATCTCGAGGCCGTCCTTCGCGGCGGCTTTTTCAAAGTGCTCGGGCTGCAGTTCCACCCATACGTCGCCGAATTTCTTCGGGTCGCCGCCTGCCGCGTTCCACTTTGCTTCAAACTCGTCGTAGAGATATGTCATGTCGAGGATGACCCCCGTGCCGATGCAGTGTTCGAGCGGCAGCTCGTCCATGCTGTATCCATAGCGCTCGCGGTCGACTTCCTCCAAGTGCATGACGTGGTTTGGCGAGTCCATATGCGTCGCTGCGTGCAGCGTGCCGGTGTATGTCATCGTGCGCTTATGGAAGCGCTCAAGGTACTGCCCACGCGGGAACGACAGGTCGCTCCTCGTGGCAAACGGCCACAGCGGGGTGTCGACGCCCCACGGCAGGGACAAATCCCAGATTTTTACCATCTTGGATTTGTCGAGGTAGAACTTGCTTTTGTCGAGCGGCATGTATGCCATAATTGTGCTCCTCCTTAGTAGTATAGTTGTTTCGTGTCTTTTGCTGGTGATATTTTACCCCTTTAATAATTCTAAAGTCAAGCGGTTTTCACTATCTTTACCATTTTTTTCTCCATTTTCTACGATTTTATAATCATGTACGAAATATGTAGAAATATTCGCGGAAAAACAAAGTTAAACTTGACATATATAACCTCTCATGGTGTATAATGAACTACGTGTGATTAACAAATCCGAAAATGCAAAAGGGAGGCGAAGACATGGCAAGAATTGACGTTTCGGATCCGAAGGCACTGAAAGCTGCTGTAGACAAATACTTTGATGATTTCCCCGGCGACCTTATTTGCGCGTTGCAGCTTTGGTATGAAGGTCTGGGCGGACAGGGCGTTCCGAACGCGGCAGAGATGACGGCGATTCAAGATGCGATTTCCGGCACGCCGGGCTGGACGGACGTCGGCAGCGTGCGATATGAGAAATACGGCGCGCAGCGAAGCTATAAGCTATCGAAATAGTCGAAAGGAGATAAGCGAACGTGGCGAATAAAGTGATGATTCAGCATTTGTTCAAAAAAGACGGCCTTTACAAAACACCGGACGGCAAGACGCTTAAGATCATAGTCTCCGAGGTTTGGAACTTGCGGTGTTTCGAGGTCGACAACGGCAGGATGGTCGGTCCGATGATAAAGATACATCCGGAGTCTGATTTGGCAAAATCCCTCGTCGAGGTCAACTAAATATCAGAGGGGGCGGCGCAACGCGCCATTCCCCCTGCAAGAAAGGAGAAATAAGATCAATGGCTGAAAAAATAACGCATAGCGTTGTGGTCGGCGGCGCGATTGCGATCCACACGGTCGACGGAGTGATCAGGCGCATCAGGCCGGTCGTGTTTGACAACAACGACCCGAAGGGTTGGGTCATCAAGGCGCGCGGCAACGAATACACCCCTAACCGCAAGATACAGCCCGGGTTCATCGCGTTCACGGAAAAGAACAGGGCGTATTCATACGACCGCATCCGCTATCCGATGATCCGCGAGGATTTTGTGGAGACTCCCGACGGGAAAAACCGCAATGCCGAGATGCGCGGGAAGTCAGGCTACCGCCGCGCCAGTTGGGACGAGGCGCTCGACCTTGTCGCTCGCGAGATCAACCGCATCCAAAAGACATACGGCAAGGAGTCGATCACGGCGCTGACCGCTTCCCACCACTCATGGGGGCTACTGGGCTACAAAGGCTCGGCGTTCGCCAGGTTCTTCCGCATGCTGGGCTACACGGAGGTCAAGGACAATCCTGATTCATGGGAGGGTTTCACTTGGGGCGCTCCGCATACATACGGCTACTATTGGCGGCTCGGCTGCCCCGAGACTTTCGACTTGCTCATCGATGGCATGCAGAACGTCGAGACGATGATCATGTGGTCGCACGATCCCGACACGACGCGCGGCGGATATGGCGGCAACGAGTCCACAATGTGGCGCCACTGGCTCAACGAAATGGGCGTGCAGTTCATATACATCGACCCGTTCAATAATTTCTCGTCTATCAAGCAGTCTGACAAATGGCTGGCTCCGCGTCCGGGGACCGACGCCGCTCTTTGCGAGGCGATCGCGTATGTCTGGCTGACCGAAGATTCATACGACAAGGAGTATATCGCAAAACACGCGCACAGGTTTGACGAATGGGCCGATTACATCCTTGGCAAAGGCGCCGACAGGCTGCCTAAGACTCCCAAGTGGGCGGAATATGAGACGGGCATTCCCGCTGCCGATATCAAGGCGCTCGCCCGCCGCTGGGCATCGACAAAGACGATGGGCGCTTCAGGCCTGCGCGGCGGTTTCGGCGGGG
>WRMX01000097.1 GCA_009776905.1 Oscillospiraceae bacterium | reverse complement strand
GATACGCCGCCTATCGACAACGCGACTCGCCCGCAGGGGTCATATTGCGCATCGACGTTCGCAACATTGTTTAAGTCCGCAAGAAAACTATCGCGCGTTGCTTTCATTTCGGTCAACTCAGCGTTCTTCTCAGAGTCCAGCAACCGCAGCTCTTTGAGCCCGCCCGGCCCATTGAGTATCGCTTCCTTCTGCCCGTTAAGGGCATTTAACGTATCAAGGTCGCCATATTTCTCCATGATCTCCTTGTCGATACCCGCAATTTGGTTCTCCATTGTGGTGATTTCGATAGCCAACAGGCCGATTTCGTCGGATTTATTCCCAATGTCGGTATTCACCGCAGCGATTTTATATAGCAACCCATCGCCGGGAATTGTGCCGTTGATTGCATCGAGCGCCGCCTGCGCATCGGCGGCTGCCTTTGCCGCGCCGGAGGAGGCATCGATCCTCAATCCCCCAAAAATCCCGCTGACATCTCCGGAATAGACAGTGCTGCCATTTACCGTCAACCCGAGTAAGTCCGAAAGATTGTGTCCGTTATAATGCAGGTTCCAGTTATCGTCGAGCGTAAACGGCCCTGTGATCTTTTTGGTCGCAGCGTTATCCCCCGGGGTGTTATATCCGGCAAACATGTACTTGTCTCCGAATGTGGCATTGAGCGTATCGAGGTAGTGGTCGCGAAGCTGCGCGATCAATTGCGCAACGTTGTTTTTGTCTGCGGCGCCCTTTACGTCCGTTGCGGCATCGATGACCGAAGTATACACATCCGCAACGCGTCCTTGAAGCTCCATCAACCCGCTCTCGACGGAAGCCAGCCAATCTTGGGCAGTTCCGATGGTTGCTTGATAGTGCGAAAGGCGGGTGAGCCTGCTTCGAGCCGCCTGCGCATATATCAGAGCAACAGGGTCGTCGCTGATGTGCGCATATTTCCTGCCGCTGGCAAGCTGGCTCTCCAGCTTGTCCATTCTTGCAAGGTTCGTATTGAGATTGTTCATCAAATTGTTGACGAGCATTGAATTTGTAACGCGCATAATAGCCTCCCGGAATTCATTGCTGCATAAGCAGCCATTATATTTACAGCCCGACTCTGCCTGTGTTGTTGATGAGCCTGTCGAGCGCTTCGTCCATCGCAGTGATGACGCGGGACGCGCCGGAATATGCATGCTGATATTTGACCATATTGACCATTTCCTCGTCGAGCGAGACCCCGGACACCGATATCCTTTGATTCTCAGCGGCGATCAGCAGCGTCGTGCTATTGACCGTCGTTTTCTTAGCGAAGCTGAGCGTGTTTGCGACATCGAAGCGGATGCTCGTGATGAAGCCGTCAAAGCTGCCAATGTCGATGCTTTTGCCGTTTATCGACATGTTGATGTCCTTTTTCAGGAACAGCTCATAAAGCAGGTTCATGTTCTCGTTGTTGCCGCGTTGCAGTTCGTCAGGCTCGCCGTGTTTGACGATCTCTTTCGTCGAGCATGCGATGTTGTATTCGCTTTCCGCGACTTCCCTGCTCAGACGGATGTTTTTGGCCGTGACTTGCGAGAGGTCATAGACAATCGTCGTGAACCCATCGCCGTCCGGATCGGCAACGACATTGCCGTCTTTGTCGATCCATTGGCCCAAATCGTTCGCTGTAAGCCTTTCGTGACTGGCATTCTCCCTGAACCATGCAACGGATTCGTCAAAGAAGTTTATGCCTGTCTCGGAGCCATTGGGGTTGTCGTTCCAGCCCTCACGATGGACGGCGTTGACCTCCTGGACAAGCGACCGCGCGAGGTTGTTGAGCATTTCGATATAATATGGGATGCCGGGCGTCGGCGTGTTGACGGTGCCTGCCTCATAATTGTCGCGCATGTCGAGATAAGCTTTTAATTCGCCACCCTTGACGATGAGGTCCTCCGCAGGGACATCGACGTTGTGCGGCTCGATACTGACGCGCGCGCGATTGCTCTGGGCGTTCTTGTCGTCGCTGCAAGCATAGACGAACGGAATGCCGCCAATTGCAAGCCCTGTATGAACGCACCAGTCCCAATCCGGCGGCGGACCATCCATTTCAAATACGGAAACGCCGCCTCCGACGATTTCATTAAGCTCGTCGAAAAGCTTGAGCGGCTCTTCGAGTATCGATGACAGCTCCGCAAGTCTTGCTATATCCTCAGGATCTATAAGCGGGCTTGACATCACAAGATTCTGATACTCCTCCACATCTTCCCATCTCGGCGTGATTTTCGCGAACCTTGCGGCGATTTCATTGATCCTGTCGATGGAAGACTGCACGGCTTTCAGATCCTGCATATCGACGTTTTCATAATCCGGGGGAACGGCTGCGGGGTTAAACGCGTACAATTGCATTAACTGCGTATATGACCCATCAAGCCCTCTGAAATACGGCACATATTGATTTAATACCGGATCCATGCCCGGCTCTTTTGTTTTCGCCCATATAGGCGCCCAGACATCGGCCTCGCCGGCGATGGAGTTAGGCCGCAGCTCGACATCGAGAAGGTCGCGCTTGTCGTGGTCCAGCAAGGTGCGCCCGCCGATTTCAACGACCAACTTTTGCCCGCCCTTACCGTCAGACTCCTCCCTATACTCGATATCGATAAGAGCTGACAGCTCGTCGAGCAAAAGGTTTCGTTTATCGCGCAAATCATTGGCGATGTAACCCGTGACTTCAAAACCGTAGATGCTCTTGTTGAGCTCGACGATCTCGTTGGCAATCCTGTTAATGTCCTCGACAGTCACCTTGACGGCTTGGTTTTGCGAATCCTGCAGGTCTATGAGCCCTTCATAAATAGAATGAAGCTGCTGCGCCAAATCGTTGCCGGCAGTTTGCAGCAACTTGCGCGGTGAGCCTTCGACGGGGTCTTCCGCAAGGACTTTGATAGCCTTGAAAAACTGCCCGATGCTGAAGTTCAAGCTCGTCTCCTCGACGACATTGTCAAAATACGACTCCAGATACGTGAGCCCTTCCGTCCGTTTGAGCCAATAAGCGTTAATCGTGTTCTCAGTCCTATACCGTCTGTCGAGATAAGCGCTGCGTATCTGGTCCAGAATCTTGACGCGGACGCCGCCTCCGACGAGCGCCTCGGAAACAGGTATGGCCCTGCCGATAGTCGCAAACGGATCATATGCGGTCTGAACGATGCGCTGGCGGGTATAGCCCTCCGTCTCAACGTTCGCGATATTGTGACCCGTGACATCAAGGCCAAGCTGAGCGATGTTCAGCCCGGTCCTGCCTATTTCTATTCCCGCAAAAGTTGCTCTCATATCATTAATCAGTCCTTTGGAAATTCATGGTTATTGTTCATCGAGGCTTCCGTGAGCGAGCTGTCCCGATGGGCTATGGGGACGGAGCTCACACGTTAGTAATTTATGCATGGCCGTCGAAAAACCCCGTATTCTTCTTCTTGTCTTCGGTCGCCCTGCCGTCCCCTCCATAAAAATTATTGAGCGGATCCTCGGAATCTACTATTAAATTCAACATAGCATCGGAATATTCTATATGCGCCTTTATAAGCTCGCGGTTCTCCATGTTCAGCTCCGTATGTTCGCCGATCAGCTTCGTAAGCTCCGTTTGAAGCCTAACGATCTCGTCGCGTTCATACGGCTTGGCTTTATCTGCAATAGCGCTGACCGTCACATCATCCGGAAGCAGCCCGAACTCCTCCGCGAGGTCATCGTGCATCGCCAAACGCTTTTTTTCGATAGAATTCAGTTTAGACAGTTCCCGGAACTGCCGGCGAACGACATCCTCCAATGACACTGCATCGCTGCTTATAATAATGCCGCGCTCTTCCCACGAAAGCTCGAGCATTGTTTCCAAAACGCTCTTTTGCTCTGTGAGAAGACCGCACAAATCCGAAAGCACTTGTCTCACCATGACCCTCCTTTGAACAGAAGCCCCGTTCGCAGCAATGGTCAGGGGCGCCGCAAGACGCTGTCGAGAATCTTGTCGGCGATTTTGTCGCTATCGATCTTATAGTCGCCCTGCCTGACAGCGTTGGTAACACTGGCGATATGAGCCCGCTCTTCTTGGGTGCGAGTCTCAACCTCTGTCATAACCTTGGCAAAGCTGAGCGCCTCTTCCGAAAAGACGACCTCATCGCGGCCGCTCGCAACGCGGTTTTTGATCGGCGTGGCTTTGGACGCTTGATAGCTCCTTAAGATATTCGGATTAGAAATCGGATTGATTTTCATAGTGTCCACCTTCCAATGACCCCTGTCGATCTCGTTCGTAACAGATATTTCATAGCTGCCACGGAAACGAAAACTAAACAGTCGGTCATTTTATCCCCCCGGGCACATATGCCCGAAATAGTTGTTAACGTCTGATGCCGTCCGTATGCATCTTTGCATTATGCTTGCTGGCCTTCTTGTCGTTGGGCAACGGCTGGGCAGGTTTGGAGCCCTCCAAGCTTTTGCTCATGGTATTAGCGACCTTGCCTTTGCAGTCCTTGCACATGCGGCCTGTGTTGATAGGCGTCTTGCATAATTCGCAAAACAGCAGCCCATCGCTGTCCGGGTTATCAAGAATGAGCCGCCCCTCCCTTAAGAGATGCAGGATGACCGCACGCTCAACGCCCGTCTCCTCGGACACTTTATCGATTTTTGAACTCGCATTCGGGTTGTCGTATATATAATCCCTGACAGTGATGAAATCCCTATCAATTTTGTCCAGGCAGTCGGGGCAAGTCCTGCTCCCGAGGCTCTGGAAAGGTTTGTTGCACATTTTGCATTGAATGATGTTCATAGTCCCAACCCCCTCACAAAAGTCGTGCGTCAAGCTCCGCGATGCAACAAGGATGCATTATCGCCTCATGTTGTTGGCTATGCCTTCCATCTCGTCCGCAGTCGTAAGAGCGCGGGAAGCAAGCGAGAACGTCCTTTGCGTTCTGATCATGCGAGTCATTTCTTCGGCAAGATTGACATTGGAAATCTCGAGCGTCCCCTGCCTGATGACCGCAGACTCGGCGGTCATTTTTTCGCCGGAAGCGACAGTTTCGGAGTAGTTGCCGTCGCCAACGGATGAAAGACCGGTAATATTTCTGAATGTATAAAGCCCAAGAGCGACGGAATAGTCGTCCTCGCCGAGCGAGAAGGTAACGACGCCCCTCTCATCGATCGTCATATCCTCGAAAAAATCCGGAACGCGGATCCTCTCGCCATTGACATCGTGGATGTAACAACCATCGCCGTTGACGAGATAAAAACCATCGAACTCATTGCCGATGTTTAAGCTACCATTTCTCGAATAGACAAGATTGCCGTTGGAATCCTCCAGCTCGAGAAAACCCTCGCCCTCAATGGCGACATCGAGCTTCCTTTCGGTCTTTTGCATACTGCCCGTCGAAAAATCCTTTGTGATGCCGGCGACCATGACGCCATGGCCTTTTTGCTGGTTGCCCTCAGGAGTCCTCGGCAGCGCAGGAACGATTCCCGCAGTATACAGCGCATCTTTAAAGTCCAACCTGGCGCTTTTATACGCCGCCGAGTTGATGTTGGCGACGTTGTTGGCGATAGTATCCAGTCTGCGTTGCTGGTTCGTGAGCCCCGTTGCGGCAATATAGACTGCTTCGTACATTATCTCAATCTCCCGATCTCATTGACGGCCTTGCCGACTGTCTCATCTATCATCGTCAGCATGCGCTGGTTAGTCTCATATGTGCGGAAAACCGTAAGCATATCGACCATCTCGCGCCCAATATCGACATTCGATGTCTCCAGGAATCCTTGGAGCATCCTGTGCTGCTTCGTGTCGGCCTCTGGGGCGTCGATGGAGAAATAGAGGTTGCTGCCCTGCTTTCTGAGAGAATCGTTGTCGGCAAACGAGACGACGCGGATGCGGTCGATGTATTCCGCACCGTTCCAAACCCCGCCCGTGGCATCGACGGAGAAGTTCAGCCCGCCGACAAGGATAGGCCCGTTCTCGCCGAGCAGGAAATGCCCCTCGCCATCGACAAGATAACCCAGCTCGTCGATGTAGAACGCGCCGCTCCTGGTATAACGCTCGCCGCCGTCGGTCTGCATCACGAAAAACACATCGCCGATGAGCGCAATGTCTGTGCTGCGCTCCGTGCCTTCCAGCGAGCCGGTGTCGAAGTTAATATATAGCTGGTCGATCTGAGTGCCCCAATCGAGCGGGCCGACAAGAGGGCGCTGGCCAATGACTCTTGTGTCCTTGATGCGCTCTATCATGACATCGTCGAAGCTGTGGGAAACGAGATGTTCTTTTTTATACCCTGTGGTGTCGGCATTGGCGATGTTGTTCGTGATGTTTTCCATCAGCCTGCGCTGCAGCAGCATGCCTGTCCCCGCGATATATGTCCCTCGAACCATGTGCGATCGCTCCTTGGATTTTCAATAGTTTCGCGTGGTTTTGCGATGCTCGGCGGTTATATGTTTATACGCAAAAGCATAGAAATATCTTTCATATAGAAGATATCGTACTTTTGCGCATAAACTTAATAGTATTCGATGATTTTTAAGAGAAAAATCGTGTATTTAATTGTGTAGGATAGACCGCTTTGACGGCATTTGCGGGTGACTGTTCACGCCTTTAATGCGATGCGTCTAGTGCGAGCCGTTCAGGCCTATCACCAGCATGACTTCATTCTGCGTGATGCCGAGCTCCTGAGCGATTTGCGCATGCGACTTTCCGCTCGACGCCAACGCCAGAATCGACTCCCTCCTGCCATTCTTTATGGATGAATCATCGCGCTCATTTTCCGAAAGGCGCTCGCTTGAAGCATCGTCAAAAAGCCTTTGGATCACCTCTCCGCCATCCTTCTTCGCAGCAGGCGCGTTGCTCTTCTTTCCGCCGCTCTTCACCATCCGCTCGGCCCTCTCCAGGACTTCGCTGGCGGCTCTAATCCGGCTGGAATCGACAGTCATAGACCTTGGCGGGGAGCTATCTGCAGAAGAGGACGCAGGCCCGGAGGAATCGGCACGAGCCGGAATCTGGGACGGCGTCTGGATCTGTTGCTGTGAGGACGGCGCATTTGCCGCCTGCGCATATTGCTGCGGCTGCGGCTGCTGGGCCTGTTGCAAGGCGGAAGCTGCCATATGAGCGACAGCGCGGCTTTCATATTCCTTGATGTCATCGATCGATGCTCTTATCTGATCGTTGAACTCATCCATGATGCTCTCGACATTGTTATATAACTGCAGCAGTTTTGTTTCTTTTTCATCAAGCAACTTATGCTGCCTCTTCACATTTGCAAAGAGCACTTTGAACAAAATCGCGATCAAACAAATGAGCGCTGCAATGAACAATGCAAAAGAGTAGTATTCTATACCCATCTTACACCTTTATATCAATTATGTGATCATCTGCGGGGACAAGCAGGTCCGCATCATCTTTCCTTTTTCTGCCATCAGGGTCGGACCCTTGGCCGTCATATCCGCCGTTTCCGCCGCCCTCTTCGTCCGGACGCAGTTCCGACAATCTGGTATCGAGCGTTTTCGCAATCCTCGACTGGTCTTGCTCGTCATTGATTTTTTCACGGACTGCCAGATACTCCTGCGCGATTTCCGGTTTTTTTTGAATCGCGCTGGTGTCCTTTGCCATGTCGGCTGTCCTGGCCACCATTATTTGCGTATCGATGCTTTTTATGGACATTGTCTATCCCCCCAATCGATATTCGGCATCAAACCCTGTTCAATCATTTTTCCTGATTTCGCATGGAACATAGACAACCTGTCCGTCGCGGTATTTGAACGTTGCATATTGGATGTCGTCGTTCACCCTGTATGTGTCTGAAGAAATGACGATGCGCGCCCCTCTGTAAGCAGTGTCAAACACATGCACCTTGCCTTCCGTCGCATGCTCCAGCTCATTTTGCAGGCTCACCGACTCCACAGCATATTCTTCCAGCAGCTCCTTGTAGATGCGCCTGTTCTCGATGCCGGAGAGATAAAGTTTGTCCCAAGTGGCCGGATCTAGTTTCTCCTTTGTCTTTTGCAGATATGCATCAAGCTGGTCGAGCTTAATCAATTCGCCATCCAGGCGTTCAGTATCCTTTTCGATGAAAGCAATGCGCTCACGCTTTTGAGGCATTCCGCCCACTTCGACCTCCGTCTGGGTTTGCGAGACAGACCCGATCGTGTTGGCGATGACTTCGGTGGCGGCGCTTACCCTGCCCCCGATGATGCCGCCGCGCTTGCCCTTGGCATAAAGTCCGCCGCCGGCTTCAATCACACTGTGTATGCAAGCATCGACTGTCACCGATCCTCCGGCGATCGCGGTTCCCCGCTCGATATACAGCATGGAAATTGCGCCGCCTGCTTCAATCCTGCCTTTGTCCATCCCCTGCATGCCGCGCTTGACTTCGACGCTCCCGCCTGCAATGACCTCCGCAGCTTCAACAACGCCGCCGATCACGACCCCTCCCGATGCCTTCACGCTATAGCCTGCCATGACATTTCCGGAAACATTGACACTCCCGTCAAAATCTATGTTTCCGATGGCGGGGCCGACATCGCCTTCGATATTATACATATTTGAAACGGTGACGATTCCCTTTATCAGTTCGACCATGCCGGAATTGATCGCGCTCATTTCAGTCTTTTCGGCATTGATATTTACATTCTTTCCCTTTGGCATCGTGGTATCTTTACCATGCTTTTGCTTGAGCGGCCTGCCTTTGACGGTCGTCCCGGGAGTCCCCTCCGTCGCAAGCACCCTCTCGACCAATACCTGGTCCTTGCTCACAGGCTCAAAGAGGTCGAGCGATTTATAATCTACCCTGCCTCCGTCTATCTCCTTTGGCCTTGCTGTCCTTTCGTCCTTATTGAAATGGTATATCAGCTTGCCGTCGGCTCCATCGATCGGAGGTGTCGCAGTGGCGACGACGCAACTGTCCCTATAGTCCCTTCTTGCGAGAAACTCCTCCAAAGCCTGTTCATCAAGCCCGTGCACGACTCCCGCATCGATGATTTTTTGCTTCGCTGCTGCAATGTCGATAGCGGCCCCTCCGGGTTCGGGCGCCAACAGCATGATTCTGGCCTCGGATTCGTCCTTTGAAATCTCGACCGAAATATCCTCCCCGACGAATGATTCCTGCTGCGGGGGAGCTATTTTCGTGCGTCCGGCATTGCCGACGACCACAGTTTTATATGCGTTGTCATCTATCCCGGTTATGTTTTTTCTCCTGATATACGCTGCAGCTGCCGCGCGGTCAAGCGGTTCGCCCGCGCCTCTTTCTTTGAATATCTCCAAATAGACTCCGTCGCTGTCGTATATTATGCAGAAATCGCCTTTCATGTTGTCAAATTCCGATTTTCTCCCATTGAACGCAATTATCTGCAGCGGCATCCCTGTGTCTCCGCCACCGCTGATGTCTTCGGTGACAAGGCTTTCGATGTTCGTGACGAAATAGTCTTCGGCCATCGTTTCTGCGGCTGCGCGGTTTTCCGCGCTAAAATATCTTGATCGGGTTTTCATGTTTTGTCCTCCGATATACAAATAGCAGCCCTACATCGGCGCGCCGTGGGCATCGCGCCCTACATCGGCGCATCCGGGAAGCCGCGCCCTACATCGGCGCGTCTGGGAAGCCGCGCCCTACATCGGCGCGTCTGGGAAGCCGCGCCCTACATCGGCGCGTCTGGGAAGCCGCGCCCTATATGACTTTTTCCAGCTTCATCCGCATTTTCCCGAGAACCTTCGAGTGGATCTGCGAGACACGCGACTCTGTCACTTGTAGAATCTCCGCAATTTCCTTCAGCAGCAAACCTTCGTAATAATAAAGGGTGATCACCAGCCGCTCCTTATCAGGCAGAGCATCAATCACTTCAGCGAGCAGCTTTTTCTTCTCCTTGTCGAGCAGCTCTTCTTCCGGCGTGTTCTCATCCTTGCTTTTAATTTCCGCTTCCGGGTTGCCGGAACTGAGCGTATCTTCAAAATTCACAAGGTTGAACATATGAGCTTGCGCAAGGATTTTCTGCACCTGTTCAGGCGGCATCCCCAGCGAAGCGGCGACTTCCTTGTCTGCGGGCCGCCCGGGGTGCAAGTTTTCAAAAGTCTCGTATGCGCTGTTGATGGCGCTGATCTTCTTTCTTAAGCTTGGCGAGGCCCAGTCCTGCGACCGCATATAATCCAGTATCTCTCCGCGGATTCGGGTGACTGCATATGTTTCAAACTTGACATCGTGTTTTAGGTCAAACTTATCGACAGCATCAATAAGCCCTATCATGCCGCAACTGACAAGGTCGTCGTATTCGTTATAATTATTATATTTCGGCATCATCCGCCTGACGATCCACTTTACGAGGTATCCGTAATTGAGCAATATTTCGTTCTTGGCGTCTATATCGCCCTCGTCCTTATAAGTCTTCCATAATTGCCCAAGTCTTTCAGGGGATAGTCCGGATGNGCCNTCGCCGGTTCCGCCCATATGCTATCACCATCCCGGTTCCGCTTTGCAAAGAATATAACAATCGACGGACAAACAGATTANAATCATTGTTGCAAAAATCCGTCGGTTGGTCATAACCTCTCTCATTCCCCCTCGACGAGTTTCTTTTGCGCGATAATCTTTTGCTGCTGGGTTAAAATATACTTTTGGAGATATTCGTTCTTTTCTTTTGTCAATCCAAAAAAACGCATCCCCGCATAATATATGCCGTTTTCTGAAGTCAGCGCAGAACGCCTTACCTCGCCGCACACCATAAAGGGATCCGTTCTATCGCGCGGGCCTTTCATCAGCATTTTGATCAGATACCTCTCTCCAAGCCTGCATTCCCATTTTGAAAGTAGCGCGGCTCCCATGGCGCTGATGTCTTTCGTCCGCCCAACCGCCAGCTGTACCGCGTCCGGCACATCGGTTCTGCCGTCAAGCGTCAGCTCGATGCCCGCGATGTACTCGTACAGCACGGCTTCAACGCTGTCCGACAGGCGATAGAATTCCCTGCGCTGGTTCTTTTCAGGCTCGGTCAGCCGCTCCAATATCGTATATCTGATGCCGCTTTTTTCCTCAAATCCCACCACTCTGGTCAATATTGTGTATCTGCCCGACTCGCGGTAGCACACAAGATACACTTCGGCCAGCATGTCCAGGCTCATCTGCACGCCTCTATATATAGGAGGGCTCACCAATACAAGCCCGCTCTTATATATATCGCCTATCATCGTTTTATAGAAGCGGCGTCCATTGAAAGTCAAATCGATTTTGTCGCCGACATATAAAAAGTCATTCTTTGGCATGCTCAACCTCCT
>WRMX01000096.1 GCA_009776905.1 Oscillospiraceae bacterium | reverse complement strand
CTTTGTCATACCACTCGTTGGCGTCCTCGAGGAACGGCTTGCCCGGGCGGATCATCGAACCGCCGACCTGGGCGATATATTCCCACTCCAAGCCGAACATGTCCTTGCCGCCGCCATCGTTGAGGTTGTCGAACGGCTCCTCCTGTATGACCATCGCGCGGGCGACGTTGTCGGGCAGAAGCTTGGGCGCGAAAATCTTGCTCTCGATGCCGGAGATTTGCCACACGGGCTGGCGCTGGACCATCGCCTTGAACGCTTCCTTCGGCGTCACGGGGTAGCTGTAGATTGGGATCGGCAACCCAATGCCGAACCTGGGCGGAATCTCTCCCACCACCGTCAATTCTTTGGGGTCGTATGCCGGTACTGCCATGATGAATCCTCCTGTAAATTATAAAATTTCATATTACCAATGTGAGGCCCCGCCGCGCGATGTGTTACAAAGGCGCGGTGTTCAGGGCTCTACTCCTGGGTAAAAACCATTTGCCTTTCGCATGATGGCCGGCGCGCTGCGAAGCTAACGCCATCATCGTATTTTCTCGGCTAATATATCCGCTATTCGCTTCGACGCGAGGCCGTCGCCATATGGGTTGGACGCTGCGCTCATTTTCTCATACAGCACCACATCTGTCAACAGCAGCTTGAACCCATCGTAAACGGACTCCTCGCCCGTGCCGACAAGCTTGAGCGTCCCCGCCTCGATGCCCTCCGGCCGCTCGGTCGTGTCGCGCAGCACGAGCACGGGTTTGCCGAGCGACGGGGCTTCCTCCTGGATGCCCCCGCTGTCCGTCAGTATCAGGTGCGCCCTCGCGAGGAAGTTGTGAAACGGTATCACATCGAGCGGCGGGCTGATCAAGCGTATGCGCGGATGCTCCCCAAGCTCGCTCTCCGCAGCCTGCCCGACAACGGGATTCAAATGGACGGAGTATATCACCTTCACATCGTCGAATTCATCGACGACCCTGCGTATCGCCCTGAAAAACCGGTGCATCGGCTCGCCTAGATTCTCGTGCCTGTGCGCGGTCATAACGACCAGTCGCGAACCGGCGGCCCATTCCAGTAAATGATGCGAAAAATCCGCCCGGACGGTCGTCTTCAGCGCATCTATGCCCGTGTTTCCCGTTACGAATATTGTTTCCGCCAGCTTCCCCTCGCGGAGCAAATTGGCTCGAGACGCTTCCGTCGGCGCGAAGCTGAGCACGGAAACGATATCGACAGCCTGGCGGTTGAACTCCTCGGGATATGGCGAATCAATGTTGTATGTCCGCAAGCCGGCCTCGACGTGGCCAACGCGAATGCCGGCATAAAAGCATGCCAGAGCGGCTGCGAACGACGTGGTGGTGTCGCCGTGGACAAGGACGACATCGGGCTTTTCGACGTCGAGCACCCTACGCATCCCCGCCATAACTTTGGCGGTAATGTCAAATAGCGTCTGCCCGCTGTCCATAATCGACATATCATGGTCGGGAACGACATTGAACGTTTCAAGCACGGAATCCAGCATCTCGCGGTGCTGGCCGGTGACGCAGACGACAGTCTCGAACATGTCCGTCCTCCCGCGCAGTTCGAGGACCAGCGGGCACATCTTTATCGCTTCCGGCCTCGTGCCGAAAACAAGCATTATTTTCTTCATTGGTCTACTGCTACTCCATTTCTCGGAACAAATCGATGGCCTGCTGTCCACGCCCGGGCATGCTAGTCGAGATTCCAGGTTGAAAGGTAACTGACGGACTCACCGCGCAAACAAAGAACGAGTTAATTTCATCCGTCAGTTACTATCGCCGCGCGAAGCGCGGTGCGCCGGTGCGGAGGCAAAATTCGCAGGCCGAATTCATTTCGGCCGTAGAGCGAATTAGCCGTAGCGCGCGGCGTCCGGGTTGTGGGGGTGGAGCCCCCACGTTAAATATTTCTCCTGCTCATACGTCAACGTATCTATCGAAAGCCCGCAAGCCGCGAGCTTTTTTTGCGCGACGCTGAAGTCGATCTCTTCCGGAACGGGGATGACGCCAACCGCCAATGACCCATGGTTCTCTGCGATATAACGCGCCGAAAGCGCCTGGATGGCAAAGCTCATGTCCATTATCTCCACGGGATGCCCATCGCCGGAAGCGAGGTTGACGAGCCTCCCCTCCGCAAGGACGAACAGCGTCTTCCCGCTCTCCAAGGTATACCCCATGATGTTCGGCTTCTGTTCCCTCTTCGCGGCATGCCCGTCGAGCCATGCGACGTCGACCTCTACATTGAAGTGTCCCGCGTTGCACAAGACCGCGCCCTCTTTCATAATGCCGAAATGCCGCTCCGTTATGACCCCCATGCACCCCGTCGCGGTAATGAACAAGTCGCCGATCTCCGCCGCCTGCTCCATCGGCATGACGTCAAAGCCGTCCATCATCGCCTCCAGAGCCTTCACGGGGTTAATTTCAGTGATAACCACCCTCGCGCCAAACCCTTTGGCGCGCATTGCGATGCCCTTGCCGCACCACCCATATCCCGCTATCACGACGTTCTTTCCGGCAACGATGAGATTGGTCGTCCGGTTGATCCCGTCCCATACGGACTGGCCCGTGCCGTATCTGTTGTCAAAAAGATATTTGCAGTTGGCGTTGTTGACGGCGATCATCGGGAACCTCAACGTGCCTTCACCCGCCATGGAATACAGCCGCTTGATGCCGGTCGTCGTCTCCTCGCAGCCGCCGAAGACCCCCGGGATTAGGTGCTGCAGCTGCGTATGCATGATATTCACCAGGTCTCCCCCATCGTCAATGATGATGTTCGGCCCGGATTCGAGCGCCATCGTCAGATGCCGGTGGTATTCCTCCGCAGTCGCCCCGTGCCAGGCATAAACATCCATGCCCCCGGCGGCAAGCGCGGCGGCGACGTCGTCCTGCGTCGACAGGGGGTTGCACCCGGTGGCGTGCATCTCCGCGCCTCCTGCGGCGAATGTGCGGCAAAGGCATGCGGTCTTTGCCTCCATGTGCACCGACAGCGTGATCTTGACGCCCTTGAAAGGCAGCGTCCTCTCGAAATCCTCCTTCAGCGCGCGCAGCAACGGCATGTGCCTCCACGCCCACTCAATCTTTCTCTCGCCCGATGCGGCAAGCTGCAAATCCCTGACTTGACTCATGTTCGCTGTCATTCCTTTCTATAACGTGGTCTTCGCCCACAACCCATCGGGATAGCTCGCTGACGAGCGAAATCTTCCGGGGTCCCCGCGAAACAGAGTATCGTGGGATGGAAGTTCGCGCTACTCGCTTGTCCCTCACGCAGCTTCGCTGCGGGTTCCATCGTTCGCAACTACTTATATGTGTCACCTCATTCGCTGCTTGGGATTAGACAACAATCAAAGCAAAATCTACAATTATTGTCATCCTGAGCGCAGCGAAGGATCTTAATCCTGAGGTATCAAGCGCTTTCAAGCGTTTACATCCCGAGCCTCTTGCAAATCGCGGAAATCTCATGGTAGACCCTGTCCTTGTCGATGGTCAAAAACTCGCCGTTCTCCATCAAAACATCGCCTCCGACCATGACCGTCTCCACCTCGCTGCCATTCGCCGAATACGCGAGCGCGGCGACAGGATCGTTCAGCGGCTGCATGTTCGGCCTGTCGAGGTCGATGACGGCAAGGTCCGCTATCGCCCCCTGCCTGATTTCCCCGAGATCGTCGTGCCCCATCGCCCGCGCGCCGTGCACGGTCGCCATCTCGAACCCTTCGCGCGCGGTGATCGCCAGCGCATCATGGTTGGCGCCCTTATGTATCAAAGCGAGCATCGCCAGGTCGCGGAACATATTGAGCGAATTGTTGCTGGCGGCGCTGTCCGTCCCGAGGGCGAGCTTCACCCCGGCTTCGCGCATCTTCATCACGGGCGCGATGCCATTCGCGAGCTTCAGGTTGCTCACGGGATTCGTGACGACGTTGACCCCGCGCTCCGCCAAAAGGCGGATATCGCTATCGCTGAGGTGCACGCAATGCGCCGCGACGGTCGTCTCCGTCAAAAGCCCGTTTCTGTCGACAAGCTCAATAGGCGTGCAGCCATAGCGTTCTTTAATCGTGTCGATCTCCGCCAGGCTCTCCGCAAGATGTGTGTTAATGGGGATGCCCCGCCTCGCGGCTTCAGCCGCGACCTCGCGCTGGAACCCCTCGTCGCATGTGTATGGCGCGTGCGGCCCGAGCATGAACGTGAGCCTGCCCTTGTCGTTCGCAATGTTGCTGCCATCTCCGAGTGCAATGCTGCTATTTCCGCTCGCAATACTGCCATCTCCAGTCGAATAATTGCTCCCGTCAGCACCCACGCTGCCGCTCCCGTTGGTACCCGCGCTGCCGCTCCCGTCAGCGCTCGCAACTCCGCTCCCATTGCCGCTCCACCTGTCGATCTCGTCGATGGCCGTGCGCAGCTTCGACTCAACGACATCGGCGTCGCCCGCGATCCCGCGCGAAAAAACGCACCTGATGCCGGACTCCAGAATGGCCCGCGCGCTTTCATCGGTGAAATAGTACATATCAATGAACGAAGTCGTGCCGGTGCGCAACATTTCCAAGGCCGCAAGCATGATCCCCCAATAGCAGTCATCGCCGCAAAGCAGGTCCTCCATCGGCTGGATTTTGCCGAAAAGCCATTCGTTGAACAAAAGATCGTCGGCGCAACTGCGGAAAATGGACATCGCCGCATGGGTATGCGCGTTGACGAGCCCCGGTATAAGCATCTTTCCATTGCCGAATATTATCTTGTCGGCTTTAAACCCCTTGGGCACGGTCGACGTGGACGCGATGACACCATCGCAAATATAAACGGAACAGACCTCCGCGCCCCCGGGCAAAACAGCTAGAATATCTCTAATAAGGAGATTCAAACCACCAACACCTCCCGATGTAATGTATTATGCTTGCGGTGGGTCCGCAAGGCCAACAATCATTATATCAAATAAAACGAAAATCACAATAAAAATGTTCAACTTGCGCCATGCAGCTCGTTTCGGGTATAATACTGCTGCAAACCATTGGCCACTATATCAAAAATACCGCAAAACCCCCATCATTTAGGCATGGGGAGTGTCAAGAAAGAGAGACATATGGTATTCTCATCGCTGACATTTTTATACCTGTTCCTGCCGGCCGTCCTCATCATGCACGCAATATTCCGCAACATAAAAGCGCGCAACGGCCTCCTCCTCATATTCTCGCTTGTGTTCTACGCATGGGGGGAGCCGCTTTGGGTATTGGGCATGATTTTTACGACCGGAGTCAACTATGCCTGCGCCCGGATGATATCTCGCACGGAAAGCATTGCAAGGCGAAAGGCACATCTTGCCCTTGCATGCATCATAAGCCTCTCATTTTTGGTTTATTTCAAGTACGCAGCTACATGGATAAACACCGTTACAGGGCTGGCCGGAATTGAGTTCGCGATGCCCGTGCAAAGGCTGCCTATCGGCATCAGCTTCTATACATTCCAGGCAATCACCTACACGGTCGACATATACAGGCAAAAAGCCGAGGCGCAAAAAAACCCGCTGCTCGTATTGCTGTACATCAGCTTCTTCCCGCAGCTCATCGCGGGCCCCATCGTCCAATACGGCGACATCGCGGAGATGCTGAACAGCAGGTCCCCGTCACATCGCGATGTATACGAAGGCTCGATGCGGTTCATCGTCGGGTTGTCGAAAAAGGTTCTGCTCGCAAACCTTTGCGGCGAAGCCATCAACTATTTGCCAAAAGCGGGAGGTTCGGCGCAACAGTCCGTCTTGGGGAGCTGGCTGCTGGCCGTCCTCTTCGCGCTTCAAATATACTTTGACTTCTCCGGGTATTCGGATATGAGCATCGGAATGGGGCGCGTGTGCGGCTTTCATTTCCTCGAAAACTTCAACTACCCGTACATATCTAAAAGCATCACGGAATTCTGGCGGCGGTGGCACATGTCGCTGGGCGCTTTTTTCCGCGATTACGTATATATCCCTCTCGGCGGCAACAGGGTGTCGGACCTCCGCCTGGTTTTCAACCTGCTGGTCATTTGGATACTGACCGGCCTTTGGCATGGGGCAACATGGAACTTCGCGGCATGGGGCGCATACTACGGCCTGTTGATCATTATTGAACGTCTGGTATTAAGACGTGTCATAGATAAAATTCCCGCAGTTTTGAGAACAGTCGCGACATTGTTTCTCATATTGGTCGGCTGGGTCCTGTTCTATTATGAAAGCCTGTCGGCCGGCATCAGCCATATTGGCGCAATGCTCGGAATGTCGGGAGGCGCGATGTCCGATCCCATTTCGCTCTACGTGCTTAAAACAAACATCGTGCTGATAGCGGTTGCCGTGCTGTGCTGCCTGCCTTGGGCTAAGATGAAAAGGACCGGGAAGCACGCGGCGCAGGGCTCGGCAGTCATCGATGCCGTGCTGCGTCCCGCGCTAGCAAGCGTACTGCTTCTGCTGTCGTTGTCTTTCCTTGTCGGGCAGAGCTTCAACCCGTTTCTTTATTTCAGGTTTTGATGCGGGAGGGCTCGCTTCACCACAGCCACCGCACCCTCTAGGGGTCGTTGCACATATCAACCTGGTTCTGCCCCCCCCTGCGCCCACTTTAGTCATTCTGCCGCCCGTCACGCCGGGCTGTGTCATATGAATCGGAGATATAACATGCACAATGCAGTATTAACAAGAACGTGGCCAATAATATGGATAGCAATGCTGCTGTCCATCGGCATATACCTGACGCTGTTCGCCCCTCGCGACAGCGAATACTCCATTGCCGAAAACAGAATGCTCGCGGAGCTCCCAAAGGCAACGACAGCAACGATTGCCGACGGCAGCTACATGGACAACCTGGAAAGGTATTACCTCGACCGCTTCCCCGGCCGCGAAGACGCCATCAATCTGACCCAAACAATACGCGACAAAACGAGCATGGCAAATTACATAGACTACCTCGCAGTAGCGGGGATACATGAAGACCCCTTGACAAATTCAGTAGAAGCATCTGAATCTGAACCACTGTCTCAGCAGCAACAACAGGAATCAGAGCAGCAACCTCCATCGCAGCAGCAACCCCCATCGCAGCAGCAACAACAGATGCAGCAATCATTGCCACCGCAGCAGCAACAGGCACAGCAGACGACGCAACCATCGCAGCAACCACCCGCGCCAAATGTGTTAACCCCCGGATCATCCGATCATGCGCACCTCCAGGGCCCGCAAACCACCACGGACCCACCAACCACCCCGGACCCACCTGCAGACGACGCTCGGCATGTCATAATTCCAAATAAACCCGAACCGTCGGCCGACGACTTCCCGCAAACCATGGGCGTATACATGAAGGCAAACTCGCAAGAGACCGCGCTATGGACCTGCGGCCGAAACCAAATCATAAGCTTCGCGAACTATCTGAACCGCTTTGCGGATCTGCTCCCCGAAGGCGGAACGCTGTCGTTCGCAATGGTTCCCCAGAGCGCATATGCAAACAGATTTGTAAACGCGGCGAACCGTGAAGCCTTCTATTCCAATTTCGAGCAATGCGTCTACGCATTCACGAGTAACAACGTATTCACGGTATCTGCGGCAAATATCCTCGGCGGCGCGATGATGCGCGACGAGTACGTATATTTTCGCACGGACATGCACTGGACGCCATATGGCACGAACCTTGTATATAGCGAGATGGTCGGCAACATCGGCCACGCCCCCACGCCATATTCGGATTTTGACATTGTTCTTGAAAGCCCATTTCTTGGGACATATTACAGGGACAATCCGACGGGCTACATGCGAGACCATGCGGACGACCTTGAACTGATATCGCCGATATGCTCCCACGAGTTCATACGCATAACAGCCCCGGAAACGTCGAAAACCATACCTGTTCTGGATTTCAACGCCAGGGCGAACGACAGATACACCGTATATCTCGGCGGCCCCGCGGGGCCTTGGAGCATCCTGCGCAGCGATAATGACAAAACAGAGAATTGCCTCGTGCTGACGGATTCGTTCGGCCTTGCATTCGTGCCGATGCTCGCGGGGCAATATAAGGAAGTACATTATTACGACCCGCGATACTTCAACGCCTATTCCGCAGGCGGCAAGGTCGGGGAACTGATCGAACGATATGATATAAAGGACATCTTTGTCGTCATCGGCGACCTGCATTCATTCAACAGCGACTTCATGCAACAAGCAGCCTCACAGATTTCATAGAACTAACGGAAAGGAACCCACCCCCATGAACAACGAAACCTCCACCTCAAATGGCGATGATACGGCAATCATCGACAACAACAAACCCGCCGCCTCCAATTACGACGAATCCACAGCGCGAAAAGATGAAGTATACCAATTATTAGACCGGCTGGGCATAGAATACAAAAAAATCGACCACCCGCCAATGTTTACACAAGCGGACCACGACGACGAGCGCGACCATATAGACACAGTCATATTCAAAAACCTGTTCCTCCGAAACAAAGACAAAAGCCGCTACTACCTTCTTTCGCTGCCGCTCACAAAACGCGCTGATCTGGTCAAACTGGCGCAGATATTGGGGGAAACGCGGCTCAGTTTCGGCGATGAGGACGCGCTTATGCAAAAGCTGAACATCAAGCATGGCTCGGTGTCATTCCTCAATGTAGTCGGCGCCAGAGGCACTGACGCGACGATTCTCATCGATGACGCCGCTTTTGATTGCGAGACGATCGGCATCCACCCGAACGACAACACCGCGACGGTCATAATAAAGCCGCAGGACATTGAAAAAATCCTCAATGCCTGCGGCGTGGAATACCGAATACTCACGCTAAAATGAAATACTGCCCCCGCTTAAACAGCGTTGTTTGAGCAATTGAATATCACGAAGAAGGTCGTCGTCAAATGGTTCTGATAAAAAAGAATAGAGTGCTTGTAGCGCTGGTACAGCTTCTAATGCTCATACTCGTCATAATAATATGGTCTCTGCTTCAACACAGGCTCAAAGGCGGAGAATTGTTTGAACCTGATTTCGACAATGGATTTGACTTGTACATCGAAGAGAGGTATACGCAATATCTAGTAAACAACATATATGAGATTGATCCACATTCTTTATGGCTCATTACAAATGATGATTACAAAAATTCCATTTATTCCATTTGTAAAACTGCTGTAAATTACAGAGAATTTTATTTGATCCACGATGTGGTGTTTGGCACACCTTATGTGTTTACATATCTTCCGCAAATATACTTTGACACCGGTACGTACGTATATCGCATACAAATTGTCAATTGGGATAACTACGTTGGCAGCTCATGGGATAGTTATTCGATCAAAAATGAAATGGCAGATAGCCCGTTGTTGCTTATATGGCGATTCGATGTCTCCTCGATGCCGGCTGATGTTTTTGTCTATGACTATGTTCGAGCTGAATCGGGTCGCGATAGCTTAAACTCCGAAGGCGGCGGAGGCTGGTATTCGACTATACCAAGAGAGAAAATAGATGAATTGCATGATCTGCTTGCCGGCATCGGCAATAACGTTGCATCTGAAGCCGCTGTTATCGATAGCTAGTTTCGCAGTTAGCGCAGCCATCACCTCGTAAATGACTGATACAACAGAATTTATTCATTAGTATCGCGTATATACAAAGCAATCAGGTGGCGAGATTATCCATACCCACACCGCGCGCTTCCTCCCTCAAACCCGGTCTCATCGCCCATATTCGTGGCTTCCCACCCGCCCCGGTCGCGCGCTCACTCCGCAGCAGGATCTGTGATTACTGATACCGGCCATTACGCAGCCATAAGCTATGACGAGCGCGTGTTCCTGCGATTTCTAGAAATCCATGTGCGATACTTGGCGGAGATGGTGCAGACAAAATGATTCAATCAAGTTGAATATTTGTTTATTTTGATTTATAATACACACATTACATTATTGAGGACTCAAATTATGATTAATAGCAATGGCAAAGATAGCTTCACATATATTGACCTCTTTGCCGGGATTGGCGGTTTTCACCAAGCTGCCGCACAGTTAGGCGGAGAGTGCGTTTTTGCATGTGAGATTGACCCCTATGCGCAAGCAGCGTATATTGAAAACTATGGCATAATTCCATACAATGATATAACCGCCTTGGATGCCGGTGACGTTCCGAACCACGATATCTTGTTTGCGGGGTTTCCATGTCAAGCTTTCAGCATATGCGGAAACATGCGTGGTTTTGAAGATACAAGAGGCACGCTGTTCTTTGATGTAGCACGAATCCTTGAAAATAAAAAGCCACCAATATTCATTCTGGAAAACGTAAAGCAACTGAGCACGCATGACAAGGGAAGGACGCTTCATACTATTCTCCTCACATTGGATGAGCTTGGTTATAAAACCCACTGGAAGGTGCTAAACGCGCTTGATTTTGGACTTCCGCAGAAACGCGAGCGCACGATTATTGTCGGTTTTCTTGACCATAATGCCAGCTTTATATTCCCACACGGCTCAGGTCCCGGCAATCTTTCATCAGTACTGGAAAACGACAATGATGTTGACGAAAAATATTTCGCCAGCGATCATATCGCCATAAAACGCGCAAAGATGCATGTGAGTAAGTTTTCACCGGGCATATGGCATGAAAACAAAGCAGGCAACATTTCGAGCTATCCATATTCCTGCGCATTGCGAGCCGGAGCTTCATACAATTATCTGCTGGTAAATGGAAAGCGCAGACTGACCCCGCGCGAGATGCTACGTCTTCAAGGATTTCCGGACAGCTTTAAAATTGTATGCAACGACAGCCAGACACGCAAACAAGCAGGAAATGCCGTGCCGGTCAACGTAATTCATGCTGTGTTAAAGGAGATCTTAAATGGAAAGACCACGACTTCACCCGTGTCATAAGCGAACTCAAGTAACGTAATCATAATCGTACCTCCTCGTATATTTGAATATCATTATTCTACACTGGTTGATGTCTCAAAGGCAATACACGTTTGAAATGGCAAAAACGGTTGTTGTCTATATTTATGTATACACATGCTTTGTGCCTTAGCGACTCGCAACACAAACAAATAACAAGATAGTTTCAATCGCAAAGATACTATCACCGCGCGAATCGCGGTGCGCAGCGTAGCTGCGTGTGGGACAAGCGAGTAGAGCGAATTCATTTCGCTCGTAAGAGAGCTGTCCCGATGGGTTGTGGTCGCAGCCCACGTTGGTTATTTGCAAACCGCTTCCGCATGTGATAGACTGCGCAGGAAACGCGAGAACTGCCCCGCGACCTCACGGCTCACGCGACCCCGCGACCCCCGCGACCCCCGCGACCCCCGC
>WRMX01000095.1 GCA_009776905.1 Oscillospiraceae bacterium | reverse complement strand
GGGCGCGGCTTCCCAGACGCGCCGATGTAGGGCGCGNCTTCCCGGACGCACCGATGTAGGGCGCGGCTTCCCGGACACACCGATGTAGGGCGCGGCTTCCCGGACACACCGATGTAGGGCGCGGCTTCCCGGACGCGCCGATGTAGGGCGCGGCTTCCCAGACGCGCCGAAGAAAGGAATGGTTGCAAATGTCAAACATAAACCCAAAATGGGGATCATGGGCAACCCCACCCGCACCAATACCCGACGAGCAAATCATCGAGAGATACGAAACCGATGTGCTGGTCATCGGAGCAGGCGTGGCAGGGATGACCTGCGCGTATCGCGCCGCCGAAACAGGCGCAAATGTGACCGTCCTCGAAAAGACGGGCAGCTTTTCCGCGCGGGGGGCCAACATCGGCGTCGTCAACTCATCACTGCTGAGGAAAGCAGGACACGTAAACGATCCTGAAACAGTCGCCCGCGAATGGATAAAACGCTGCGGCAACAGATGCGACGAAAGGCTCGTATGGCTGTATATAAACAACAGCGAGAGAGCGATGGACTGGCTTTTGGAGCTGGTCACGCGCCCGGAATACGACACCCATCCGATATTGCAAGGCGCATTATACAAAGGCGAAACATATTATGAAATCCTCGGGCCGCATATGTTCTTTGGCGGACCGATGTCGCGCCAAGGCAAATTCGGCGGCATGAATGACGTCCTATTCCCGATGCATGAAGAGATGATGAAGCTCGGCGTCACTTTCATGTATAACTCTCCCGCAGAACAGCTCATCAAAGAAAACGGCCGTATCACGGGAGCCATCGCAAAAACGAACGACGGATACATCTCTGTCAAGGCCCGGCATGGCGTCGTGCTCTCCACGGGATGCATCGGCGGAAACGATGAAATGTGCGACGACCTCGCTCCGCTTGCTAACAAATGCCCTGTCAAGCTATATACCCCCGTGGGCGCGAACACAGGCGACGGCCACAGGATGGGTCTCTGGGCCGGCGGGTCATTCGACGATGGGCATTTCCCCACGATCATGCACCCGCAAGCCCACCGCCACGCGAGTTTCTGCTTCCTTTTTGTAGACAACAACGGACGGCGTTTCATGAATGAGGATAGTTATCTGCAAGGAAAATCCGTTGCAATACTTCGCGAGGGGATGCAATATGCATGGTCGATATTCGATTCAGCATGGCGCGAGAAAGTACCGCAGTCCTTGCCGTATGGAGGCGGCCTCTATTGGGGCAACGACTGCGAGCTGGGACAGAGCGAGTTTAACGAGAAGCTGGAAAGCGACAGGATGAAGCTGGGGCTGGAATCCGGGACAACTTTTGAAGCTGATACGCCCGGAGAACTGGCAGAGAAGATGAGCATACCGGTTGACGTATTTGAAGAGACATTCAGGCGATATAATGAAATGGCCGCAAATGGCAAGGATTTGGAATTTGGCAAGAGGAAAGAGCTATTGATTCCGATCGACAAGCCCCCATATATCGCACGCAGGTTCGGGCCTGCGCTGCTCGCCGTCGCGGGCGGTCTGCGCGTCGATGCGCAAATGCGCGTGCTGGCCGAGGACAGGGAGCCCATTCCGGGTTTGTACGCCATCGGCAACACTGCCGGAGGGCGGTATGGCGTCGATTATCCCATGCTCATCCCGGGCAACAACCATGGCACAGCGCTGACATTTGGATTCGTTCTCGGCGAGGCTTTGGGCGCCGCAACCAAAAAATAACCCGCCAACTCAGCCTTGTCATTCTGACTCCCCCCTTGTCATTCTGAACGCCCCCTTGTGATTCTGAGCGCAGCGAAGAATCTTTCCCGCCGCCCCCCGCCCCCGCTGCCGACACCCGCTCAACGCGACAAACAGCAATCCACAAAACAAGGAGAAAACATTATAATGGAAAACATCAATGGAAACAAACGCACAAAATATTGCGGCGAACCACGCATTGCCGACATCGGTAACGAAATCGCCGTATGCGGCTGGGTACAACGCCGCCGTGACCTCGGCCACCTCATATTCATCGACCTGCGCGACCGCGAAGGCATACTCCAGCTCGCCTTCGACGAAAACACAAAAAAAGACATATTCGACGCCGCATCCACCGTGCGATCGGAATATGTACTATATGCAAAAGGCATCCTGCGCGAACGCTCCTCAAAAAACGCGGAACTGCCGACAGGCGACGTCGAGCTCGAAGTGTCAACTTTGAACATTTTGGCAAAAGCTGAAACGCCCCCGTTTGAAATCGTAGAGAATTCCGACGTCAACGATACTCTGCGCTTGAAATACCGCTACCTCGACCTGCGCCGCCCCGACATGCAAAGATACATAGCGCTGCGCCACAGAGCCGTGAAAGTCGCGCGCGACTATTTTGACGAAAACGGATTTTTGGAAATCGAAACACCAATGCTGACAAAATCCACACCTGAAGGCGCCCGTGACTACCTGGTCCCCAGCCGCGTCCACCCGGGCAAATTTTATGCGCTGCCGCAGTCGCCGCAGCAATACAAGCAACTGCTGATGCTATCGGGATTCGACAGATATATGCAGATCGTCCGTTGTTTCCGCGATGAGGACCTACGGGCGGACCGCCAGCCGGAGTTTACGCAGATTGACCTTGAAATGTCGTTTGTTGACGTCGAAGATATAATTGCGATGAACGACGGTTTTCTGAAACGCCTGTTCAAGGAGGTCATCGATGTCGATGTCAAAACGCCGATACGCCGCATGACATGGCGCGAAGCCATGGATAGGTTCGGCTCTGACAAACCCGACTTGCGCTTTGGCCTTGAGCTTTGCGACATCAGCGACTTAGTGAAAAACAGCGAGTTCAAAGTGTTCTCCGGCCCCGTCGCAGCGGGCGGAAGCGTCAGAATGATATACATCCCGGATGGCACCGCTTTATCTCGCAAACAGATCGATGCGCTCGGCGAATTCGTCAAGACATATGGGGCAAAAGGCCTCGCTTGGGCGAAACTAACCGATGACGGAGGCATTTCATCATCGTTTTCAAAGAACCTCACAGATGAGGAGAACGCAGCGATACTCGACCGCGCAGGCGCCAAACCGGGAGGGCTGCTGTTCATCGTCGCCGACGAAAAGGACGATGTCGTCTTTGCTTCGCTTGGAGCATTGCGCTGCGAATGCGCAAAGCGGCTCGGACTCATCGCGGATGGAATATATGAGTTCGTGTGGATAACCGAGTTCCCACTGTTTGAGTATTCCGAGGAAGAAGGCCGTTTTGTCGCAAAGCACCACCCATTCACGTCCGCGATGGACGAAGACATAGACATGCTCGACACAGACAAGGCAAACTGCCGCGCAAAAGCATATGACATTGTCCTCAACGGCACTGAACTCGGTGGGGGCTCAATAAGGATAAACACCCCGGAGATCCAAGAGAGGATGTTCAGGGCACTTGGGTTTACTGATGAGGACGCCGCAGCGCGGTTCGGGCATTTGATCAACGCATTCAAGTATGGAGCCCCGCCGCACGGTGGGCTTGCATATGGGCTGGACAGGCTCGTCATGCACCTCGCAGGCCTCAGCAGCATCCGCGACGTAATCGCGTTTCCGAAAGTGCAGAATGCTTCGGAGTTGATGACAAGCTGCCCCGATGTCGTGGACGATGCGCAACTTAAGGAGCTTGGAATAATGCTTGCGCCATGAAGCGCAATGGCGTGACCGGTAACCATAATTCTGTCCGGCAAAATAATCGGCAAAAAAAGGCTATTGATTTTGTATAAAAGCTATGATACAATGCGTGGCTATAGGGGCATAGCTCAGCCGGTAGAGCGGCGGTCTCCAAAACCGTAGGCCGAGGGTTCGATCCCTTCTGCCCCTGCCAAGCCACAGAGAACCCGCAGCAATTTAAACTGCGGGTTTTCTATTGGCATCGCAACGCACCAACTGTACAGCAGAGCACCAACTGCACAGCAGCGCACCAACTGCACAGCAGCGCACCAACGGCACAGCAGCGCACCAACGGCACAGCAACGCGCCAACGGCACAGCAACGCACCAACAAACACGAGGAGAAGTAACGATGAGCGACGCAAACACCACGCCAACAACGCTACAGGCCCCAAGAAAGCTGACCGTGTGGAACAAAACATTCGTCTGCGTCCTCTTGGCGCATTCATTTCTGTCGCTATCGCAAGGAGCGGTCAACATACTGATCGCGCGGTACGCGCTGGAGTCGCTCAAAGTCAGCGACGTGATGATGGGCAACCTGATTGGCCTGTACTTCGGCGTCGCATTTGCCATGCGCCCCGTGACAGGACCGCTGCAGATCAGGCTCAACAAAAGAAACCTGCTGATTGCCGTCTACTTCACGGGCGGGGTCGTCAACCTCGGATATGCGCTATTCACCAACACCTCCGCCTTCATAGCATTTCGCGTCATTCAAGGCATACAATACGCATTCATGGGCTCGTTGACGATGACAATCGCGGTTGACAGCCTGCCGGCGGAAAAGGTCGCTTCCGGAGTCGCGATGTACAGCCTCGGCGGCACGGTGATGCAGGCAATCGCCCCGAATGTCGGCCTATGGCTGCGAGACTTGGGGCCGCTCCTCAAAGAAGGCGCGGAGGGGATCACGCTCGGCTATCAGCTCGCGTTCTACTTCGGCGCAATCGTTTTGGCGGTCGCGGTGGTGCCGCTTCTGTTGATATCATATAAAAAAGACACAAAAGAAGAAATCGCGGCAGCGGGTGCCTGGTATAAAAACATCGTGTCTTTGAAAGCATTGCCAATGACGCTGCTGATCATACTGTCCGGCATAGCGACCTCCGGGTATAGGAGCTATATCGATGCATTTGCATATGAAGTCGGGATTCCGAGCATCGGCCTCTTTTCAACGGTGTCTGCCGCCGTCATGCTGGGCACGAGGCCGCTGTGCGGGAGGATTCTCGATAAATACAGCATGAAACTGGTTCAGCCGATCGGGATGGCGCTTTTAGGCATCTCCCTTGTCATCATTGCGGGAAGCCGGACGCTGTTCGTCATCTTGATAGGCGCGGTCATATCCTCCATTGGGAATGGCGTCGTCTCTCCGGGGCTGCAAGCGATGTGCGTCCAGACCGAGCCCGCCAAACGCCGCGCCGTCGCCACGAACACGTTGTTTGCGGGGGTCGATCTCGGAATGTACGTCGGGCCGGCTTTGGGCGGATTCGTCGTCTCGCGATATAGCTTTTCGACGACCATATTGTCAGGCTTGGTTCCGCTGGCGTTGACGCTTATATGCTTCTATATAATATACCCCGGATTTATGCGAAGAAAAAAGGCCGTCGAGTCGATGCAATAGCAAAACTCAATCGCCTCAATCAAATAACGGCTACTGTTGCCGTCCGCTCGGCAGGCGTCTACCTCACCGGGCGGCGTGAGGCGTGAACCCCATTCAAAGGAGCATGACATTGATCTTTGACGATATATTGCTGGTCACTGACGTCGACGGGACGCTGCTGACCGACGACAAGCGCATAACAGAAAAAAACGATGCAGCCATACGCGAGTTTCGCGAAAACGGCGGCATCTTTACGATTGCGACGGGACGCGGCGTGACTAGCGCCCGCAGCGTTGCGGAAGCATTGGAGCTTTCCACGCCGGCGGTGCTATATAACGGCGCGGCCATATATGATTATATGGAGGGCTGCTTCCTTTGGCAGAGCTCGCTTCCGGCTATTTCTCGAGAATATATTTTTCAATTGATGGGGCGTTTCCCGACTCTCGGCGTCGAAATATTGTGCGGCGAGTCCGTATATGTCATTAGGATGAATGAATTAGAGAAAGAGCATCTATCTTTCGGCAGAATAACCCCCATAAGATGCTGCATCGACGAGGTTCCCCCCGTCAATTGGATCAAAGCCCTGTTTGTCGACGAGGAGCGGATCATAAACGAAGCGGTTGGGTATATCAGCGCGCACGGACATCCCGGAGTGCACCTCGTGCGTTCCGGCACGATTTATTATGAGATGCTGCCGCAGGGGATCAACAAAGGATCCGGCGTGGAGATGCTCCGCGAGCTAATCGGAGCTCGCGGACGGCGCGTCGTCGCTGTTGGAGATTTTGACAACGACATAGAGATGATCAGGTTTGCCGATATCGGCGTGGCGGTCGCCGGCGCATTGAACCAGGTGATCGAAGCTGCTGATTTGGTCGTTTGCGACAACAATCGCCATGCAATCCGCGAAGTGGTGGACTATATCAAAGCCATGCGGCGGCAATGACATATCGTAATTGATATGAAATAATGTGATGCTCCAATGCTGATAGCGATGCTCCAATGGTGATGAGGACATTCAAACAATGATGGTGTTCCAATGACGATGAGGACATTCAAACAATGATGGTGTTCCAATGACGATGAGGACGTTCAAACAATGATGGGGATGTTCCAATAATGCATGGAGGTGCGAGCAATGCCGCGCCTCCATGCATCATTTCTATGCATTATACGTCGAGGCGGCCGTCGTGCCGCCTTTTCCCGTCCAGTTCGTATGGAAAAACTGCCCGCGCGGGGCATCAACCCGCTCATACGTATGCGCGCCGAAATAATCGCGTTGCGCCTGCAGCAAATTTGCCGGCAACCGCTCGCATGTATATCCGTCGAAATAGCTGAGCGCGCTGCTCATCGCAGGCAAAGGGATTCCGCATAACGCAGCCTGTGAGACCACCTGCCGCCATGCCGGCAGCCGCACCCGGATTGCCTCCGTGAAATATTCATCGAGCAAAAGATTCGTGAGTTCCGCGTCCCTATCATATGCGTCCTTGATCTTCCCGAGGAACGCGCTGCGAATGATGCATCCGCCGCGCCACATCAATGCAATGCCGCCGTAGTTCAGGTTCCATCCATATGTTTGCGCCGCCGCCCTCATGAGGGTATATCCTTGGGCATATGAAATGATCTTGCTGGCGTATAGCGCCTGGCGGATGCAATCGACAAACTCCGCTTGATCAGCCATAATTTCCGGCCTCGGCCTGTCAAAAATCCCCGCTGCCTTCATGCGTTCTTCCTTGGCCGCAGACAAGCACCTGCTGAACACAGCCTCTCCGATGAGCGTGAGGGGCACCCCTTCGTCCATTGCGGCCACGCCGGTCCACTTGCCCGTGCCCTTTTGCCCGGCAGTGTCGAGAATTTCATCGAGAAGCGGCTTGCCCGCATCATCCCTGTACGCAAGAATGTCGCGGGTTATCTCTATAAGGTAGCTGTCCAGCTCGCCCCTGTTCCATTCGTCAAAAACGGCGATCATCTCGCGCGGGCTCATGCCCAATCCATCGCGCATCAGATGATACGCCTCGCATATGAGCTGCATGTCGCCATATTCGATGCCGTTATGCACCATTTTTACGAAATGGCCCGCGCCGTCCTCGCCGACCCATCCGCAGCACGGATAACCGTCTGCTTTGGCGCAGATTGCTTGAAAAATCGGACGGACGAATGGCCATGCCGCAAAAGAGCCTCCCGGCATCATCGAAGGGCCTTTGAGCGCGCCTTCTTCTCCTCCGGAAACCCCCATGCCGATATACAGCAGCCCCTTGCTCTCCACATACTCCGAACGGCGGATCGTGTCGGAGTAATGGCTGTTGCCTCCGTCGATGATTATATCGCCCTCTTCCAGAGCATCAGTCAGCTTTTCGATAATATCATCGACCGCTTGCCCCGCTTTGACGAGCAGCATGACCTTGCGCGGAAGCTTCAACGCGTCTTTAAGCTCCTCAATCGTTTTGCAGCCGATGATNTTTTTCCCTTTGGCCCGCCNTTCGANAAAGCTGTCCACCTTTTCCGTGCTACGGTTATGCACGGCGACGACAAACCCCTTGGATTCCATGTTCATTACAAGGTTTTCGCCCATGACGGCAAGGCCTATAAGCCCGATATCCGCTTTTTGCATCCAGAAATCCATCCCTTTCAATTTGCCATCCGGGCATGCGGGCAACATGCCGCTCCGCTGCTTGGGGAAACCACGTTGCCCCGCATTGGCGAATCGCGCCCCGCTGCTTGGGTGCTTCACCCCGCCCCGCCTGCCGCAGTCTGTTCCGGTTTCTACCGTCCGCGCGCGCTATCTTATCACGCGCGTATTGCCATAATATATGCTGAAAAGCTGCTCCTCATCCGCAGGGGTCGCAAAATCGTCGAGCGAAGCCACCGCAAGCGCGCCGCTCGCCCATCCAAACTGCAAGCACTTATCGGCAGGCCATCCTTTATATATCCCATAAAGAAGGCCGCCCGTAAATCCGTCGCCGCCGCCGATGCGGTCGAGCACGGCGACAGGCCTCGGATCTTCGACATGCCACTTTCCCTCCGACGAGAGCATCGCGCCCCAAAGATGCTCGTTCGCGCTCAATTCCCGGCGGAGCGTCGTCGCGAAATACTTGACGTTCGGAAATGCACTTTGCGCCTCTCCGATCATGCCCTGGTAGCTGCCGATCTGTGCCGATAGCTCCTTTCCTACCGTGTCAGGCCCTTTGAGCCCAAGCGCGAGCTGAAAATCCTCTTCGTTGCCGATGAGGGCATCTGAAAGCGACGCGATGTTATGAAATGCCTCCAAAAGCTCGGTTTCGCGGTTTTCCCAAAAAGAAGCGCGGTAGTTCAAGTCGAACGTGACCAACGAGCCGCGCGCCGCAGCTTCCTTGGCAAGAGCGGAGCAGAAAGCCGAGGTTTCGGGCGAAAGCGCGGCGATGAGGCCGGATATGTGCAAGATGCCGACGCCTTCCTCGCCAAATATGCGCTCGATGTCAAAATCGCCGATGGACAACATGCGCCCCACCTCACCGGCCCTGTCGTTCCAGACGCGCGGGCCGCGCGCGCCAAATCCTGAATCCGCAATATTGAATTGATGCCTATATCCCCAAGGCCCCCCTTGCGGGACATCAAGCCCCTCATATCCGATATTGCGCGCCCGAAGCTCCGACTTAATAAACGCCGCAATCGGACTGCCTGCAACGAATTTCGTAAGCGCGAGGCATTGGCAGCCCAGCGATGATGCAATATTCAGCACATTCGTCTCCGCGCTTGTGGCTTGCAGGAGATAATTTTTGCTAATGTGCACGCTCTGCCTGTCGGCCGGGGTTATCCTCACCCCCATGCTCGTGGGGCTGGCAATCGCATATCTTGGAGCCTTATCAGCCATGTTGTCGACCGCTCCTTTCCAACGCATAAAACAGAATCATAATTAATGTCAACAGGTTAACGATCTCTTGTAGGGGCGATTATTAATCGCCCGAAACGGAACGCCTTGTAGGGGCGATTATTAATCGCCCGAAACGGAACGCCTTGTAGGGGCGATTATTAATCGCCCGAAACGGAAGACCTTGTAGGGGCGCTTATTAATCGCCCGAAACGGAACGCCTTGTAGGGGCGATTATTAATCGCCCAAAATTGAACGCCTTGCAGGAACGCGTGCGATTATTAATCTATTGACGTTGGAATCCTAACTCTCAAATCGGGCGGTGACCTCGGAAACGACGGCGCCGCCCATATTTACATTCCCGCCCAAATTATCGACCGTCGAATGCCTTTCGGCATAAGTATTCGCGTTCAACTGCCCCAAAGCGCCGCGCACCCGCGCCTCTTTCAAAGCCGCAGCCTCCGCAGCCTTCGAAGCCGCCTCCATCGCCAAATCCAAATCCTTGAACTTTAAGCTCCCATCGGGCGCGTGCACGATATAATATATGCCTTCCGACAATGAAAGCCTCTGCGAAACATCGACGCGAAAAACAACGTTGATGTCGGCCTTCAACGCGCCAATCGCGTTTGCGACCTCCGCGTGTTCCGGCAAAATGCACTCAGTACCGAGCGCGGCAGCCACATTGGGGAGGAACACATGCGTGGGCGCGCCGACCCCTACAAGTGCCGCCGAGGTGGAAAACATATGGTCAAAATAGCCGCGCCCCGTGCCAGTGCCAGCGACGGCCAAACCTCCGCCAACGCTGCTACCCACACCAACACCGCCAGTGCCGGAGCCCAGACCGGTACCGCTCCTGCCGGAGCCACCTCCAGCGTCACCCGCACCCGAGCCAGCACCGCCAACACCGCCCGCGCCACCCGCGCCCGCGCAATGCCTCGCCCACGCCTCGCGGATTAAAAGCCCCGTCTGCGCATCCACGCCATCCGCAAAAACATCCGGATATTGCTGCATGAGCAAAATCCGCACAAGATTCTCATACAACCGCCCCTCGACCAAGCTGCAAACCTCGTTCGCCAAAGCAAGCAGCTCCTCGGGAGAATCCTTCCTCTTCAGCGTCATCAGCAAAAAACGCGCCGCCAGCTCCGACGCCTCCGCATCATAGCCACGATAATCGCCGCGAATATGCATAAAATCCGTCGGCGTCAAACCGCAACGCATGATGATGCCCTCAGCTTCAAGCCGCTCGGTGTTCAAATGATAAATGTCAATATCCTTCGACTCACGGATTTTCCCAAGCAAGCACGGCCCGTTGCGCAGCTCATCGATCAGCCTGATCTCATATGACCCATACCTGCCAAGATCGGCCGGCTCATGGACAAGATAAAACAACTCGTGCAGAGGAAACAGGTTCGTATGCTTCTTATGCAATAAGTCGCGGAGCATCGGCACCACATCCGGCCAACGGCTCGCCGCCATGCAAATCGGCATCGCCCTGCGCGGGAACAGCCTCGCAGCCCCGCCCTCCATGCGCACAGTGCTGTCGCCGCCAAGCGCGAACGTATCGATGAACACGCCCTTCACATGCGTCCTCCAGCCACCGATGCGGATGCCATTATCCGCCATCGCAGGCTTCCCGCCACGCACGGCGGACACATCCGTGGTCGTTCCGCCCATGTCGATGATGAGATAATCATCCCTGTCAGTGAAGCTCTTCCCCGCCAAAACGCTCGCAGCCGGCCCCGAAAGAATAGTCTCGACAGGGCGCGTGCGCGTCAAGTCCGCGGACATAAGGCTGCCGTCGCTCCGCACGACCATGACAGGAGCCTCACACTTCCGTTCGGCAAAATCCTTCAACGCAGCATCGATAAACTCGCGCCCAATCGGAAAAAGGCGTGCGTTGAGGAGCGCGGTCGCGCCTCGCTCCAGAACATCAAGATCGCTGGAAAGCTCGCTCGCTCCGACGCAAATAAGACCCATCCGGTCCTCCACAAGCTGCTTCGCATGCTTCTCGCAAGGAGCCCCATTCGACATCGAATACAGCTCCGCAATCGCCACGGCATCCGCATCCGCGACAAACGGCTCGACACCGGCCATGATCTCTTCCCAATCCCGCTCCGTATCGACAAGCCCGTCGGAACTGCCATCAGTCTCGATGCACCTGACATTCTCCCTCTTAAAGCCATATTTGACATCCGCGCCATACCGCACTAGCAACTCGTCCGTCAAACCAAAAACAAGCAGCTTCGCGCGCCCGCCCTTGTTTTCAACGCAAGCGTTCGTCGCCAGCGTGGTAGATAGCGCGATAAGCCTAGTGTCGCGCACCATCTCAGGCGGCAGCGCATTGAGCGCATTGCCGATGCCGACGGAAAGATTTTCACGCGTCGTCAGCGTTTTCCCCTTAGCGAGCAACGTCCCCGTGTCAAAATCATAAGCGACAGCATCCGTATAAGTGCCGCCCGTATCGATACCAATGCCAATCTTCATTAAAAAACTCCTTAAAACTATAATTCATAATATAATACAGCATCGCCGAACGCTTGTAAAGAAAACAATAATATGATACTATGTACGCAAAATTAACCAAGGAGGAAACAATAATTCACAATAGTATGAATAAATTCGTTTGTAAGCGTCCTTAGTGCAGCATGGGCTAACAGACCCCCAAAAATAATCATCGCCCCAAAAACGCGGAAGATTTGCCGAAAAACAGGCGTTTTTCCGAAAAAGCGCCCCCTATTCCGTAGGGCGCACCCGGCGCCTCGCCCCCCAAACGCCAATCATGCCAGCGTGACCGT
>WRMX01000094.1 GCA_009776905.1 Oscillospiraceae bacterium | reverse complement strand
GCCGCTACGGAGGTTGCAGCTGCGTTGTGGAGCTGGCTGCAGAATGCCGCCATAGGTCGGCAGGGGTGGCAGAGATACTGAATAAATCGGAGATTTTTGCATATGAGAGTCATCAGCGGGACGGCCGGGGGCCGCAGATTAAAAGACACGCCGGGATACACCATCAGGCCAACGAGCGGAATGGTGAAGGAGTCCATTTTTAATATCGTTCAATTTGACATTGAGGGTAGGAGCATCCTGGACTTGTTTGCGGGAACGGGGCAGCTTGGCATCGAGGCGCTGTCTCGCGGCGCGAAAAGCGCGACATTCATCGATACGAGCCCCGATGCCATCAAGCTGATTTGGGATAATTTGAAGCTCTGCGGGCTCACCGAGAACGCGAGCGTGCATACGGCCGATGCTTTGAGCTACTTGAAGAAGGATGAAACATTCGACTTGATTTTCGTCGATCCGCCATACAATACCAATCTTGTAGAAAAGGCATTGGCGCGAATAATAGAGTTTGACAAAGTGAACACGAATGGTATAATTATATGTGAAATTAAGGCGGGCCACGCCTTGCCTGCTGTTTCGCCGCCGTACCGTTTGCACAGGGAATATAAATACGGGCGCATTATGCTGTTGCGGTATGAGCGCGAGTGATATATGCGATGTTCGGCATTTATACAGGCAGAACGGGGCGATATTGGCAGCGTCCCATATGAGCAGCGTCCCATTTGGAACGGGGCGATGCATGTAGGGAGAGCGTGGAGCTGCAATTCGGAGAGTGAGTATGAGTATTGCTGTATACCCGGGGAGCTTTGACCCCATTACGCTCGGCCACCTCAACGTCATCAGGCGGTCGGCGACGATTTTTGACGAGCTGATAGTATGCGTCATGGTGAATTCGGGCAAGAATCCGATGTTCACGCACGAGGAGCGCGTGGAACTGATCAAAAGGACTACGGCAAGGTTCCGCAACGTGCGCGTCGAGGCATCGGCCGAGCTGCTTGTCGAGTTTATGAAGGAGCGGGGCGCGAAGGTGATCATCAAAGGCATGCGCGCCGTGTCCGATTATGAAAGGGAATTTCAAATTGCGTTGGTCAACAGGAAGCTCGATCCGAGCATCGAGACGCTTTTGATGCTTTCGAGCGAAAAATATACATATCTCAGTTCGTCCGTCGTCAAGGAGATGGCCAGATATGGCGCGGATTTGGGGACATTTGTCCCAAAAGAGATTATTGAAGATGTGTTGAAGAAAGTCGAGAAATGATGTGCGATCTGCGGTATTATTGATGAATCGAGGTTCTTTATGAGCAGTAGAATACCTGAATTATTGGAGATGCTCCATACTATGATCACTGAAGCCTGGGGGCTGCCGCTGGGCGCGGAAAAATGCGTCATTGAGCGCGACAAAGCCCTCGATTTGCTCGATGAGATCAGGGCGCAGTTCCCGACGGAGATCGCGGAGGCGAAGAGGCTGATCGACGCGCGCGCTGATTTTATCAACAATGCGAAGCGCGAGGCGGAGGCAATCAAGAAAAACGCCGAGGACAGGGCGCGGCAGCTCATCGATGAGCAGGAGATCATCAGGATTTCCAGGGATCGGAGCAACGATATGCTCTCGAACGCCGAGGCGGCTACGACGGAGCTGAGGCGGGTCGCAAATGAATATGTCGACGACGCGATGCAGCGTTCGGAGGAGGCGCTTGCTGCCGCGCTCAGGGAACTGCAGCAGTCGCGGGCGAAGTTCAAGCAGGCGGCGCGCGCCGTTGCTGCGCCGCAGCGCCAGGCGGGACGGCCGGATATAGACATCGATTGACGATCTTGCGATTCTTATACGCCCGTTGTCCATTTTCGGATAACGGGCGCTTTGCTATAGCGGATTTTTACATCTCACGCTCGGCGAGGCGTGGACAGGAGGCTCCTTGTTTTACCCTATAATTATATTGTGTTTTGCGTGGCGATGTGGTAGATTAAGGTATATTATGAATTATACAGACGAAAGGAATGCATACTATGTACAAGCAACCGTACCCAAATTTGCAAAAACCTATCAAACTGAGGAATCTTCTTGTTAAAAACCGGATGATGTCCGCGCCAAACATGCTGTTTCGGACGATCGACGGCCGCCCGGACGAATACTATGTGCGCTATCTCGAACACAAGGCGCGCGGTGGCGCGGGGATCGTCACTCTCGGCGAGGCGAATGTCTGCGACGGCGGCAACCATACGCCGGGCATGGAAACGACACAGGAGAACATGGCCATTTATGCAGAAATGTCGCAGGCGATTCACGAGCACGGCGCTGCTGCGGCCGTGGAGCTTACGCACGGAGGCAACAGGGTCAGGGCCGATTTTAACAAGGACCCGAACAAGATCATGGGGCCGAGCGACACCGTGAACCCGATGACAGGCACGAAGATACGCGCCATGACCAAGGAAGACATGGAATATGTCGCGGACGGATTCGCGAAGACGGCGGCGTATTACTACCATGCGGGTTTCGACATCGTGCATGTCCACTGCGGGCATGGGTGGCTGCTGACGCAGTTCCTATCGCCGATCATCAACAAGAGGACCGACGAATATGGTGGAAGCCTGGAAAACCGCATGCGCTTCCCGCTTTATGTTTTGAAAAAAATCCGCGAGCATGTCGGCAACCACAGGACGATCACCATTCGGCTTTCGGGCTCGGAGCGCGACCCTGCGGGGTTCACCGTCGAGGATTCCATCGAGTTCCTCGTAAAAGCACAGGAATATATCGACATGGCGGAGATTTCTACCGAAGATTTCAGGTATATTTTCGCTTCGCCGTATATGCCGCACGGGCAGAACGTCTTTTTGGCCGAAACCATCAAGAAGTCCGGGCGCGTCAACATCCCGATTTTCACGATCGGCTCCATCGTCGATCCGGACCAGGCGGAGGAGATCATCGCTTCGGGAGCTGCGGACGGCGTTTCGATGTCGCGCGCGCTCATCGCTGACCCGTTCTTCCCCAAAAAGACGATTCTAGGGCGCGCGGAAGATATCACGCCATGCCTTCGCTGCTCCAATTGCACGAATGGCGACAACGCGAACAGGCATTTCCGCTGCAGCGTCAATCCGCTGACGGCGCATGAGCTGCGCCACGGTTTTGGGGATGGAATCGAGGAGGCATTGCACAAGAGAAACGTGTTGATCGTCGGCGGCGGGCCTGCCGGAATGCAGGCCGCGATCACCGCTTCCGAACGCGGCCATAGGGTCACGCTTGTGGAGCGCGGTCCTGCCCTTGGCGGACTGCTGCGGTTTACGGAGACGGATACGATCAAGCATGATCTCCGCAGATTTACGGAGTATCTCATTCGCAAGGTGCATCGTTCCAGCGCGACTATTATGCTCAATACCGTCGTGACGGATGATCTAGTCGAAAGGCTGAACCCCGGGCATATCATCATCGCGACGGGAAGCGTGCCCATAATTCCTGCCATCAAGGGCGTGGAAAAGGCTCGGTATGCCGCCGATGTGTATTTCCATGCTGATTTTTCGTTAGGTGAAAACATCGTGATCATCGGGGGCGGCCCCATCGGCGTCGAGACAGGGCTGCATCTCATGAACTTGGGCAAGAAGGTGACCGTCCTTGAATTGACGAATGACATCGCGCGCGACTCATCGGGGCTCGTCGGGATCATGGATGCGATCCAAGAGAAGGGCATGAACGTCCTGACCGGCGCGAAGACGCTGGAGATCACCGACACGGGCGTTGTATATGAAAAGGATGGGCAGACGGCCACGGCGCCTGCCGACGCTGTCTTGTATGCTGTTGGAATGCGCCCCGACGAGAGGACTTATTTCGAGCTTTATGACAGGGCGCCGTTCGTCATCAATATTGGCGATGCGAAGCAGCCGGGGAAGGTGGATAACGCCATCAACGGCGGGTTCTTCGCCGCGATGAGCATATAACGAGACCGGGATGTCCGTCAGGTAATGTGGGGGGTTCCACCCCCACGACCCGGATGCCGCGCGCTCCGATTAATTCACACAATCACAATTCTAATGAGAGGAAAAGTATTATGTCTGACATTAAATATCCGCATTTATTTTCGCCAATCACATTGGCGGGGACTGTGTTCCGCAACCGCATATTCGCTTCGCCGACAGGCACGGCGTATATGTCGTCGCAGCACTACCCCATACAGGAGACGTTCGCATATTATGAACGCAAGGCGATCGGCGGGGCCGCGTCGGTTTGCGTTGGCGACGCCGTTGTTTGTTCGAAGCATGGGCGGTTCAACAACGGGCATATCGTTCTCGACGACCCGGGAGGGGCATCCGCGCTGAGCAGGCTTGCGGACTCTATTTCGCGCCATGGGGCCGTCGCATCCATCGAGCTTTCGCACAGCGGGAGCCATGCACATTCGTCCGCCAGAGAGGGCAACCAATTATACGGGCCGATGGAATATACGACCGCTGCGGGTTTCCATGTCGAGGCGATGAACGATGACAAGATTTATGAAATCGTGGACCAGTTCGCGAAAGCTGCGCTGGCCGCGAAACGCAGCGGGTTTGGCATGGTGACGGTGCATGGCGGCCATGGATGGCTACTGACCGAGTTCATGTCGCCGGTGTCGAACCGCCGCACCGATAAATGGGGCGGTTCGCCGGAGAATCGATGCAGGTTTGCCGTCGAGGTGTGCAAGGCTATTCGCAAGGCTGTGGGGCCGAACTTCCCGATTGAGATGCGCATTTCGGGGTCGGAGTGCCATCCGTCGGGGTATGACATCGACGAGGGCGTAGAGATCGCAAAGCAGCTTGATGGCCATCTTGACCTCATCCACGTTTCTGCCGGGAGCCATGAGATTTGGGATGTTTTCACCGTCACGCATCCAGACATGTTCCTGCCGGACGGCGCGAACGTCAGGTTCGCGGCAGAGATCAAGAAGCACGTCAAGACCGCGGTCGCGACCGTCGGTGCATTGGCAGACCCGGAGCTGATGGAAGAAATCATCGCATCGGGCCAGGCGGATGTCGTGGAACTCGCGCGCGGACTCATAGCCGATCCTGACTTGCCGTTGAAAGCGCGCACGGGCAGGAGCGACGAGATCAATGGGTGTATGCGCTGCCTCACGTGCTTCTCGAACCATATGTCGAAAGGGCAGTTCATCTGCGCGATCAACCCCGTCATCGGGCGCGAGATTGAGAATAATTGGATCGTCCAGCCGGCAGTCAAAAAACAGGTTTTGATCGCCGGTGGCGGGATTGGCGGGATGCAGGCTGCGCTCACCGCCGCAGAACGCGGCCACGAGGTCATTCTTTGCGAGAAGACCGGCGAATTGGGCGGCGCTTTGAATTGCGAGCATGATGTCCCGTTTAAGAAGCATCTCACGGAGTATCTGCGGCGCCAGGAGCGTAAGCTGCGCGCTGCGGGCGTGGATATTCGCCTTAATACCGAGGTTACGAAAGAATATGCCGAATCCATTGCTCCTGATGTTATCATCGCCGCGCTTGGTTCGCGTCCGATCGTCCCGGGCATTCCGGGGATCGACGGAGCCAATGTCGTTGGGGCGGAGGAAGTCTATCTCGATCCCGAGAAGGCGGGCAAGCGCGTCGTGATTCTGGGCGGAGGTCTTGTCGGGACGGAGCTGGCGGCTTATCTCGCGGGGCTGGGACGCGAGGTCGAGATCGTGGAGATGGCGCCCGCGATGGGCGATGGCGGGAACATGCTTCATGGGCTTGCGATCCGGCTCGAGCTCGCGAGAAAGAACGTGAAGGTCAACCTTTCCGTGAAGGCGCTGGAGATCAATGAGAAGGGGCTCGTCGGCGAGGGGCCTGACGGCAAGCAGCTTTTTGAGGCGGATACCGTCGTTTATGCCGCGGGGCAGTCTCCTTTGCGCTCGGAGGCAGAGGAGCTGAGGTTTGCCGCGCCTGAGTTTTATCAGATTGGCGATTGCTTGACTCCAAAGAATATCGCGGATGCGACAAATCTTGCTTACAACACTGCCCGAGATATCGGCAGGTTCTAGAACCGGTTGCTGCCCCGGGGTTTTGCTCCGGGGCAGTTGTCTGATTATTAATATTTTTTCGTGGGAATCCCGGACGCCGCGCGCTCACGGACGAAAGGAATGATAGATATGCCCTGGTTTAATAATTTTCCGAATCTTTTCGAGCCCATCCGAATCGGGAGGATGGAGCTGAAGAACCGGCTGGTGTTCTCACCGGTCGTTTCGGGCCATGCTTCGATCCGCGACGGGGAGGTGACCGACAATCTCGTCGACTTCGTCGGCGCGCAGGCCCGCACGGGCGTCAGCCGCGTTGGCATCGGAGCCACGCCCGTCGACTTCGGCAGGGCACGGGACTTCTTTGGGTGTCTTTCCGTAACGCGGGATACGGACATCGCGGGGGTCAGGCGGCTTGCGGAGGAAGTCCACCGCTATGATGCGAAGTTCTCCATTGAGCTGCTGCACGCGGGGCGCATCGCGCAGCCGGAGGCGCTGGCGGGTCGAAAGGCGTACGTGCCGTGGCTAGCCCCGGACATGGACCCTGAAAAATACATGCAGGTGGGCGAGGAGGAGATGGATGAGGTCATCGCCCTGTTTCGCGCGGCCGCGCGAAGGCTGGCGGAGGCGAGGGTGGACGAGGTGCTCATTCACGGCGCCCATGGCAATTTCGTCAGCGGGTTCCTCTCACCGGCGACCAACCGCCGCGACGACGCGTATGGCGGTTCGTTTGAAAACCGCGCGCGCTTTCCTCTGCGGCTGCTGAAGGCCGTCCGCGAGGAAGTCGGGACGAGCCTGAACATCGAATACCGCATAAGCCAGAACGAATATGCGGAGGATACCATTACGTTGGAAGATGTCGTCGCGTTTCTGAAAGAGGCGTCGGCCTATATCGACTCGGCGCATCTTTCGGGGGGATGGATATTCGACCCGAACTGGATCCGCAAGATGATGCCGTCATATTGCGAGCCCCGGTGCTTGAACATCGAGCGGACGGCGATAATCAAGGAGCAGCTCGATATTCCGGTGGTCGCTGTCGGCAACATCAACACGGTCCATGCGGCGGAGGATATTCTGGCAAAAGGACAGGCCGACGTCGTTGCAATGGCGCGGTCGATCATTGCTGACATGGAATTCGTCAAAAAGGCTTATAGTGGCGATCCCGATAGCATCCGTCCCTGCCTGCGCTGCATTGAATGTGCCGCGCGGCCCGCAATGGGCGGCGGGGTTCGCTGCTCCGTGAATCCGATGGTCGGGCGCGAGACGAAGTATCCGTTGCTCACGAAGGCGGAGACTCCAAAAAAGGTGCTTATCATCGGAGGAGGGCCCGCGGGCATGCAGGCGGCGCAGGTCGCGCGCAGGCGCGGCCTTGAGGTAGTGCTTTATGAGCGGGAGCCTGAGCTCGGCGGAAGGCTGAAAGAGGCTTCGGCGCTGTATAAAAAGGCCGACACCCACAAGGCATATCTCGAATGGGACATTGCTGCTACGAAGGCATGCGGCGCCCGCATCGTTTGCGGGACGGAGGTGACGCCGGAAATCGCTGCAGCGGAGAAACCCGACGTCATCATCAATGCGAGCGGCGGCGTTCCGATTGTCCCACCTATCCCGGGGATAGACAGGCCTGATGTCATCACCGTCACCGAAGCCGACTTGAAGACGAAGCCCATCGGGCATAAGGTCGTCATCATGGGAGGCGGCATATCTGCGCTGGAGTGTGCCATTCAGCTTGCACATGACGGCCATTCTGTGAGCATCGTGGAGCTCTTGCCTATGGACAAGCTGTGGCGCGAGGTCATGGACGAGCTGCGCAGCGGGCTTATCGAGCTGAAGGAGCTGAACGAGGTGGAGCTCATCGATTCGGCGAAAATCGTCGCATTGGGCGACGATGGCGTCGAATATCTCGATGGGGTGGGCGACAGGCATTGCATTGGCGGCGATACTTATGTCAGCGCATTTGGCATTCGGCCAAACCGCGAGTTCAACCTTTTGATCCGGGACGTGATGCCGGAGGTTTATGTCGTGGGCGACGCGCGCGAGGCTGGAAAGATTTTTTGGGCGAACATGGATGCGTTTAACGTGGCTGTGGAGCTGTGAGGTAATGCCATTAAGCTAAGACCTCTTTGTTATCTTGAGTGAAGCGTAGGAGCTTTTCTGAACACTTGAACTTTCAAGGGAAAGATTCTTCGCCTGCGGCTCAGATAATGACAAGGGCATGTGCATGGAATGATAGAATATGCGTTCACCTTGTATGGCAGAGCAGATTATTATAGGAGGGTTTTTATATGGCCGGTAGGATAGAAGGAAAAGTTGTAATTATCACGGGTGCGTCATCGGGGATCGGCGAGGCGGCCGCAAGGCTGCTCGCGGCGGAGGGCGGCAAGGTAGTCCTTGCAGCGCGGCGCGACAAGACGCAGACTGTCGTCGATGAGATCAAAGCGGCTGGAGGCGAAGCAATGTTCGTCAAGTGCGACGTGCGCAGCCTCGACGACATCGACAACCTCGTGCACAGCGCGCTGGATGCGTATGGGCGCATCGATGTGTATTACGGCAACGCGGGGGTCGGAAATTTCTTCAATATAGAAGAGATGGACATCGAAAAGGATTTTTACTATACGATAGATACGTTCATGCGGTCGAATTGGTACGCCGCAAAGCTAATTCTGCCACATATGATGGCGCAGATGAAAGGCGATTTCATCTTTACGTCGTCGACTGCCGCATACAACGGCGTGGCGCAGGGCAGCGTGTATGCTGCGGCGAAGGCCGGCATAAACGCGCTAATGCGATCGATCGCGATGGGGTATGGGAAGTACAACATTCGGGCGAACTGCGTGGTGCCGGGGCTGACCACCACCGAGCTTTCGCCGCCGGGAGGCGCAATGGAAAAAATGCAGATTCCGTATATCCCGATGGGCAGGCCGGGGACGGCCATCGAGGTCGCGCATGCTGTCTTGTTTTACGCTTCCGATGAGTGCCGCTATGCGACGGGCACCGAGCTGATCATCGACGGCGGAGGGGACCACTTGGGGATCCAATACCCGATGGCTGCCGAGGGCGGAATTGATAACGATGCGTTCAACATTGCTGACGGCGGGACGACGGCGCCGGCTGGGAAAGCGTAGGTGGCGAGATGGATCGAATTTGGACTGATGAGCAGCTTGCGGATATGGCAAAGCGGACGATCGACAAGGCTTTTTCAGCTATTGACAATGGTGACGGAGCAAAGGCCAAGGAATTGGTGAATCTTATGTATGACCAGTTCGTGCATTTGCATGACGGCTATATGGTCTGGGTCGCGGGACTGCTGACATGGATATTTGAGCGGCACGGCGTAGCGGGCGTGGAAGCTGCGGAGAGCGAGGCGCACGCCAAAGAGGCGCAGCTTGTGTTCAAGCCGCCCGAGAGAACGGATTTCAAGTTCATTGTGGAGAAAATGGCATCCGAGCTCCAAGGGCATGTGCACCAGCACATGGAGATAGTTGAGGACGATGAGAAGGCTGTCATCACGAACCGGCCTTGCGGCTCCGGCGGGCGGCTCATTCAGATGGGCGGCTACGGCGAGGAGGTAGGGCTTGCACGGATTTCCGAGCCTTCGGATCTGACGTTCGGCACGTCGGATTACCCGATTTATTGCGTGCATTGCCCGTTGTTCAACCGGAATTCGATAGACGAGAACGGCGATTTTCTGTTCATTAACATTCCGCCGGGAGATGGCTCATCGTGCCAATTCATCTTTTATAAGGATAAGAAAGATATTCCGGAGGAGTATTACAAGCGGCTGGGGCGAGACAAACCGGTGTAGGGGCGGGCAGGTGTTGTTGAGATTTTTGACATATTGCCAAGAGACCGGTTTATTGGACATGTGGTATGTTATTATAAGAGTAACTGATGTGTGGTGATTCTGCATCATTCAGACCATTATTCCGAGCGGTGGTGTTTCTTATGTATGACTCAATCCCCGATGCAACAATTAATGTGCGTGAGCAATTGTCAATGTTCTATGGTTATGGCGTGGACCAGCAAAATACCAATAAAGAAGAAGGTAAGCCAATGGGCATTCGGTTTATTGATTTGTTTGCCGGAATAGGCGGCATTAGAAAAGGCTTTGAGATTGCTTGCAAAGCGTTGGGTATGTCTTCCACATGCGTTTTTACCTCTGAGATCAAACCCTATGCGATTGAAGTTTTACGTCAAAATCACCCCGGCGAGATCGTACATGGTGATATAACCCAAGTATTGACCGATTGTATTCCGGACTTCGATTTTCTCCTTGCTGGGTTTCCATGCCAAGCGTTTTCTGCAGCGGGAAAACGCCTTGGCTTTGAAGATACACGCGGCACTCTATTTTTTGAAGTCGCGCGTATTCTTAAGGAGAAGAACCCCCGGGGCTTTATTCTGGAGAATGTGGAAGGGCTTGTGAATCACGATAAGGATAAGCCGAGCGATAAAGTCGGAAGAACATTGTCTGTTATTATTCAGACGCTGGAGGGTTTAGGTTACAAGGTTTCATGGAAAGTTTTAAATGCTAAAAATTTCGGTGTCCCACAGGACCGGAGACGTATCTACATTGTTGGAACACGTGATGAGCATCCTGACTTGGAGTCTTTCAAGCACTCTCCTCTCTGCCTTGATAAAGTGTTGCAAACAGGCTTGCCCATTTCTGATAGCGATTTTGTTCGGCTTGTTCTAAAGCATTATCCTCTTTCCGCATTGTATGGAAAATCCATTAAGGATAAGCGCGGTGGAGAGAACAATATACATAGTTGGGATATTGAATACAAAGGTGCGGTTAGCTCCGAACAGAGGGAACTGTTGAACTTAATGCTCAAAGAACGCCGCAAGAAAAAATGGGCTGAAGAGTATGGCATAGACTGGATGGACGGTATGCCTCTAACGATTGAGCATATTAGGACTTTTTATGAGCACCGTGATTTGGAGGGAATGCTTGCAGACCTCGTAAATAAAGGATACTTGAAAATGGAATATCCAAAAATGCGAGTTGGGAAGGGTAGGGTGCAAGACACTAATCTCCCATTAGGATATAACATCGTCTCGGGTAAGATGTCATTTGAAATCAACAAAGTGCTTGACCCGCATAATATAGCTCCTACATTGGTAGCGATGGATATGCAACACTTATTCGTGGTGGACGGCGACGGTTTGAGGACGTTGTCTTTGCGGGAGGGATTACGACTGTTCGGATTTCCTGACGACTTCAAGTTTGATGTGTCATTGGAGAACGGGTATGACTTATTGGGGAACACGGTCGTTGTTCCCGTAATAAGCGCAGTTGCTGCACGAGTACTTAATATTTACTACAGAGGTGAAACTGATGAGGTGTACAGCACAGGAAGTCTATGATAAACTGATGGATGAGGACAGAGTATTGGCTTTAGAGGGGCGGATAAGGTTCTTCTTTGGCGATGTTGACATAATCGTCAAGCAAAAGGACGTCGTTGGAAACATTATACAAGAATGGGTGCAGGGGTGGCTCGAGAAGCGTGAAATAGAATATGCGCTTTCTCAAAACACGCAAATGCCTCCGGATTTCTTCCTGTCTCCGGATGATATGACTGTGAACCTACTTGAAGTGAAGGCTTTTAACAAGGAAAGAACACCTGGATTTGATATTGCAGACTTTGGAATGTTTGCCTCAGAGGTGATTGATAAGCCATATATGCTTGACGCAGACTACCTTGTGTTTGGCTATAAAATGGACGAGGGTGTTGTAACTGTAAATGATCTGTGGCTCAAAAAAGTCTGGCAAATTACTTGCAGCAGCGCTGCGTGGCCAATGAAGCTGCAGGTTAAAAAGAGCGTGGTACACAAGATAAGACCAGGCGTTTTTTATAGTACACGGGCAAAGTATAAACCTTTTGCGTGTCTTGAAGACTTCTTGTCAGCTCTGGAGCAATCGATATATCAAAACCGAGACACACGCGAATTAGCGCAGCAGTGGCAAAATAGGTTCTTGGCAAGTTATCGGGCTCATTTTGGGGTAAACCTGAATATTCCGCGCTGGATTGAAATTGCTGATAGATACAAGTGATGCGGCAGCGTCCCCACAATCTTTACTTTTGGTGACGGCGCTATGGTGCATAATGTGCCCGGTGTAGAGGGAATGGGCGGCGCGAGGTGACAGGGTGCTAAAGACAATTGAGTTTATAAAGCAGAACGCAGACTGGCGGGAGCTACTGTCGGGTGCGCCATACCAGATAAGCATCAAAGATGATGAAGGCTTCACAATCCTCAAGTATTCCCAAATAGATTCCGACTT
>WRMX01000093.1 GCA_009776905.1 Oscillospiraceae bacterium | reverse complement strand
CGCTCAGATGCGCATCCATGCGCATATTCGCGCCGCTTCGCTTCCTTGCTACGCGGTCGGAAGCAAAATAAACGTCTACCTCACCGGGCGTGAATTGTAACGCCCGGTGCTGAATCCTTATGATACCGTGATCGTGAAGCACTCGCGGCCCCTGACGACATCGATCCCCATAAGCAGCGTCACGCCATGCTGCGAATTATAATACATCATGTAGTCGACGCCATTGCTCGACCAAAAGCCGGTATGCTCAAATTGGTTCTGTTCGACAAGATGAGTGTATGTGTCGATGACCTCATCGGCGTCCCCCGTGAAATCGCTCAGGCGATACGAGAACGCCGTACCCCCGCGCGCCGAACCGGAGTTGAACACAGTAATATCAAAGAACGCGCCGAAGTCAGGAGCAGGGAAGTATCCTTTGTAATAAAGCACTTCTACGAGCAGGGATTTGAGCGGCACAACTGAATCAAAGGACAGCTCATTAATCATGCTTATCGGCATGGCGAGGTTAATGTTCTGGGCGCCCACCGCTGTTGCGCTCGTGACGCCGAGGACACGCCCGGACGAATCCAACAATGCTCCGCCGCTGCTGCCGCTGGAAATCGGAGCATCAATTTGTATAAATTCCACTCCATCGATATCGCGGGAGGCTTGCGAAACTATCCCGCGCGAAAACGTCGCATACAAACCGAGCGGGCTTCCGAGCGTATAAACAGTCGCTCCCGTAAGGAGAGAAGTAAGATCCGCAATTTCTAAGCATGGACAGTTTTCCACATCGACTTGGATGAGCGCAAGGTCGTTTTTCCTGTCATAGTCATAAATCCCCACGACATCACGGACCTCCCCATCGTCGGTCGTAACGCTCGCGGCATATGCCCCCACGACGACGTGGTAATTGGTCACTGCCAGCCCGGAACTAGATATGAAAAACCCGCTGCCTGTTTTCAATTGCCTGTCGCTGCTGTCAAAAATTTCAATATAAAAAACTGCGGGCGCTGCCAGTTTATACACTTCCTCCGCTGTCAATGGGCCCTGCAATGACACCGATTGCCTGACATCAGCATCTATAATGCGCATTATTATCGATGAAGCCTCGGCACGGCTAATGGTCCTCCCCGGGAAGAACCTGCCCTCGGCGTCCGATCCCGTCAACACCCCCGCCCTGTATAGTCTGTATACGGCAAGGCCATAGCTGTAACTCTCATAAACATCGGGGATAGCTCCATCGGCCACGCGGTTGATCGGAGTCAGAGCTTCGTCGGGCATGGCGGCTCCTATGATGGTTGCAAAGTCCGATCTGACAGCCGCAGCGCTGTAGTCTTTATATGCTCCTGCGATTATCCCGTTTGCAAGCGCATATTCGACATATGGGGAATACCATGGCGATCCCGATGCAAAATCCATCGTTCCGGTATAATAGCCTTTATGCAAGCAGGCGGCGATTTTAATCGTTTCGGCGATGGTCAGCCTGCCGGATGGGTCGAAAACGCCGGGGGTTTTGCCATCAAGAATCCCTCGCTCATATACGCTCCGTATTCCGTTGTAATACCATGCATCGGGCGAGACATCGGCAAATTCGCCATTATATTCGCGAATCTCCATGAAGTTTGACAAGCTGGCGGCCCCGAACACGGGGGTCGCATAGAGCAATGCAATGCATATAGCAAGAAGGACGGTGATCGCGCGTTTCATCATTTTTTTGTCTGCCATTTCTGTTTTTTCTCCAATCGTTTGCCGCATAGCTGCATCATTTTGTCATTATATTGCTATCGTGATAGATTTACAACAGTGAAATTGAGACCATGCCGCGCTCATTATGCTGACATTTTCATATACATCACGGCCGCAACAGCTTTTGTTGCGGCCGCATCTCGACAGCTTAATAGAACGTGAGGCTTCCCGTCAGCTTGCCTCAAACATTTCTTTCCCTGCCCCGCATATAGGGCAAACAAAATCGTCCGGGATATCCTCCCACTTCGTGCCCGGAGCTATCCCATTCTCGGGATCGCCTTCAACCTCGTCGTAAACGTAGCCGCAAACGCATGTGTATTGCATATTGATCTCCTCCTTATTTTTTTCAAATGCACCAATTCGTGTGACCGCAGGCAACGAACCTCCTGCTCCGGTTCACGCCCTTGCCCACCGGGCGTGAATTGAAACAACATCCCTGCGTTGACACGAATAGTTACAATTTCTCAAAATCATCCGCGCCGTGCTTGCACAATGGACAAATGAAATCATCCGGCAACGGCTCTCCCTCATAGACATACCCGCAAATCTTGCAAACATACCCCTTTTTGTCTTCCTTCGGGGGTTGCGGCTTTGGCTTTATATTGTCAAAGTAATATTGATATGTCACGCTCCTGTCGCCGGCCAGCGTGAGAGCCTGAGTGACGTCGGCGATAAATAGCATGTGCGTCCCATAATCGAAGCTCTCGATAACCTTGCCTGATATAACGCCGTTCGTGTTGACGGGGATATAGCGTATGCCATTAGCGGTCCGGTCGTCATATGCGCAATTTTCAAACTTTTCAACATCACGACCGCTCCTGAAGCCAAACTCCTGGAATGTGCTGAACGGGACGCCCTCCGCTAGTATTGAAACATTGAATTCGCCTGTCTTTATTATCATGTCGCAGGTATAGTTTGCCTTGATGACGGCAATCGATATTCTGAGCGGCGTCTGCGTAATTTGCGTAACAGTATTGATTATGCAGCCATTATCTTTGTCGCCATCCCTTGCCGTCAGCACAAAAAGCCCATAAGTCAGCTTGAACATAGTGCCGGGATCGACGGCATTCGCAGCAACATCGCCTGCATTTCCGCCCGCAGGTGCGGCAGATTGTTTTGGCATCGACGCCGCAATCATTCCGGCCAAATCGTCAATCTCCCATAACTGCGATTCCTTCAAACTTGACCTCAGGCTGATCATTGCATCGAGTATCGTGATATTCTTGCATGTGTTCAGTTTTTCGCGAATCAAGCTCCCGCTTGTCGGCGCCCACGAGCCGTTTTCGATGATGGCGACCGTGCGGTTTTGGATATTATGCGCGGTGAGGTCGTTGATGAGCGCTTCCATTTCCACGAATATGCCCGCGTTGTATGTTGTGGAAGCGAATACAAGGTGGCTCCATTTGAACGCTGCAGATACGATTTCGGACGCATGTGTCACCGACACGTCAAACATTTCGGTTTTTATGCCATTGTCACGCAGCTTGCTTGCTAGGATTTCCGCAGCATTTTCAGTATTGCCGTAAACTGACGCATATGCGATCATTACGCCGTTTTCTTCAGGCGAATAGCTGCCCCAAAGCACATATTTTTGGATGATATAATTGAGGTTCTTGCGCCATACGAATCCATGCAGCGGGCATATCATTTCTATCGCGATCCCAGATGCTTTTTCCAAAAGGGCGCTTACCTGCGTGCCGTATTTTCCAACTATGTTCGCGTAATAGCGCCTCGCTTCGTCCAAGTGATCTCTGTCATAATCCACCTCATCGGCGAATAATGCGCCGTTCAGCGCGCCAAAGCTACCGAATGCATCAGCGGAAAACAGGATTTTGTCGGTTGAGTCATATGTCACCATCACTTCGGGCCAATGCACCATCGGGGCCATGATGAAGTGGAGTTCGTGCTTCCCCGTGTTCAGGGTGTCATTCTCTTTTATTATCCGGGTTCTCGATTTAATGTCATAATCAAAAAACTGGCCGATGAATGCAAGTATCTTTTCGGTGCATACAATTTGCGCCTCCGGATATATGCCAATCAGTTCCAAGAGGACTGAGGAGTGGTCCGGTTCAACGTGCTGGACAACGACATAGTCGAGCTTCCTTTCGCCTAGCGCATGCTTGATGTTTTCCAAAAATCTTGACCGTACCGCTTTATCGACGGTGTCGAAGAGCACTGTCTTCTCGTCCGTCAAGAGGTATGAATTGTATGACACGCCTTTCGGAACGGCATATATGCCCTCAAACATTGCGAGCCGCCTGTCATTGGTCCCGACCCATGATAGGTCGTCGGTTATTTTTTTCACATTATGCAACTTAGAGCGCCCTCCTTCACATTTTGGGTTTTTTCGTGAGGCTCCGCCCCACAACCTGGACGCCGTGCGTTCCGGCTCAATTCGCTCACGGGCGAAATGAATCCGCCCTGCGAATTATCACCTCCACGCCGGCGCACCGCGCTTCGCGCGGCGGTAGTGCCTTAGCGACTATAATTATTATGTTATTTGTTTGTGCTGCGAGTCGCTAAGGTACTACATATTCATCATAATACTCATCATAATACTTTTATTGTGCTCGCGCAATACCCCCCAAAGATAAATATTAGAAACGCCCAAGCGGGCGTTTATTTCAATTATATCAGTCGGGGTGCAGTAGCTATTCTTCAAGCGCAGCATTGAGCACTCGCTCGATTATATCGCGAGACGCCGCGCCTTCGTGGAGCTTCTCGCCGCCGATATAGTATGTGGGCACATAATAGTAATCATATTTCGATGCTATGCCGGGGGACGCTACTTCGTCGATCTTCTCGATCTCAATGCTAAGGTATTTCGGATCCTCCGCAGCCAGCTCATCCATCCAGCGCAACGCAGCATTGCAATACGGACAACCCCGCATCGTAAACATAGTAATTTTTTTCATAGATCATCCTTTTCCATTATCGAGCGCCGCAAGTATGGATTCGCAGTCCATATTGCGGCCGAAAAGTTCCATATTCACAAGAGTGGCGGCTTGGCTCTCCTTCGTCCTTGCGGCGCACACATCGGTTCCAAAGACGACCTTGAAATCGCGGAAAAACGCATCCCGCGCGGTCGATTCGCAGCATATATTCGTCATCGTTCCGCAGATGATGACGGTGTCGACGGGATATGCTGGATTCCGGATATTTCGCAATATCAGTTCAAGGTCGGTTTGGTAAAACGCGCTGAAGCGGCGTTTTCTGACAATGATATCTTCCGGCTGCGGTGTCAGCTCGTCAATGATTTGATACCCATGCGTCCCATTACGCATGCCGGTTTCCATTAGCGGAGGGAACGCCGCGACTTCGAGCTTGCATAACACCGGGTCCGTTTCCTGCATTGTATATATGATGGGCACGCCAAGCGCATGGCATCTGTCGATGAGCTTTCTGATTCTCGGGATTTGTTCCCTGGCGTCGCTTACTTCCAGAATCGCCCCCTCGAGGACAAAGTCATTTTGCATATCAATGACAAGCAATACGCTCCTATCGCGCTCAAACTCCCAAACCATATCAACACCTCATTTTTATACTTTACTTGCGCTTAAAGCGCGACGTCGACAAAACCGCCGGGCGTCAAGCGCTTCATGTACTTAAACCCGCACGATTTCAGCATCTCGCGCATTTCATCAAACATATAACAAATAGACTCCGCATTGTGGCTATCGCTTGTTATCAGCACTTCGCCGCCCCTTTCGCGCAGCGCTTTCAAAAGCCGCACGGATGGGTACGGCTCCGGCTTTCCGTATTTGAAGATCGGGGCAGTGTTCACTTCAAAGAGATTGCAAGCCTTCATGATCTCATCCATCGCGGCAAGCGCGGCGCCGACATATCGCGGATGCGATTCGTCAAACAGGCTCCCGCCAAAGTTGAACTTTGAAAAAATGTCGAAATGCCCGATGAAATCGGCTTGCGTTTCAGTCGCGACATGCGAGGCAGCATCGTAGTAATATTCTGCCATTGCATAATAATCACCATTGAAAAAGGTTTCGCATCCGGAAGTGAATTCCTCCGCGCTGCTGTCAATGCTGATATATGCATCGCCTTTTTTTATATAATGGACAGAACCGATCGTGTAATCAACATTAATGTCTACCGCGTCGCCATGATATTCCCGTTCAATTCCTGTGAATAATTCGATTTGTCCTGAATATATCTCTTTCAGCTCGCCGATTTCTTTGGCATAGCGGAGCGTAGTTTCCGGGTCCATACATCCTTTGATATCGAAAGGAGCATAGGAGTGGCCGGAAAAGCCAAATGAGCTGCAACCTTTTGAGATAGCTGCTCTCACCATTTCATCAAGAGTCAATGACCCGTCACAATAAACAGTATGTGAGTGTAAATTCTGCATTCATTCCTTTTCCCAAATGACCTTTTTATCGCGTGTTGACTGGTCACGCACCAGCTGATCGCGTACCTGCTGGCCACGCATCTCTGCATCTCCGGCGTCCGACACGCTCGCCCCCCGGCCATCCGTCATCGTACCCCCAGATGTCTCGCTCTCCGTCATCGCGCTCCCCGGCATCGTGCTCCCGGTCGCCGCGCTCTCAGACACCAAACTCTCCGGCGCTGAACTCCCCGGCACCGCGCTCCCGGACACCAAACTCTCCGGAGCCAAGCCCTCCGGTTTGCCCCCATGGCGCGATTTGAGCTCATTAAAAACATCATCGGGAGATATGCCCATTTCCGCCATCAACACCATGACATGATATGTCAAATCGGCAATCTCGTAAATAGCGCTCGCAATGTCATTTGACTTGCTCGCAATGATGACCTCGGTCGTCTCTTCTCCGACCTTTTTCAATATCTTGTCCAAGCCCTTATCAAACAAATACGTCGTATATGACCCCGGTTTTCTATTGGCTTTTCTGTCTGTGATAATCTCAAACAAACTATCGCGCGAAAACGGCTCATCGCCGCTTGAGAAAACATCCTCATAAAAGCATGAGTTCGCGCCGGTATGGCATGCGGGCCCTGCTTTATCGACCATAATAACCAGTGAATCACGGTCGCAATCTGTCTTTATGCTCACTATTCTCTGGATATTTCCGGATGTCTCGCCCTTCCTCCAAAGCTCCTTGCGAGAGCGCGACCAAAAACAGGTTCTCCCCTCATCAATACTGATTTTGAGGCTCTCGAGGTTCATGTAGCCCAGCATAAGCAGGGCGCCGTCGGATGCATCAGTTATGATAGCGGGGATAAGCCCGTTTGAGTCATATTTAAGCTCTGTAATGTCAATCACTCAGTTGCTCCTCGCTCTCCAGTTTTGAAATAAGGCGAAACTCGATAATCGCAAATATAACTGCAGCCAAGATGGCGGCGCTGTCGGAAATCGGCCCTGCATAGACAAACCCGTCCAGCCCAAGGAATCTCGGCAAAATCAGCAATAGCGGGAGCAGGAATAATCCCTGCCTTGTCATTGTGATGAAAAGCCCCTTATACGCTTTCCCGATGGAAGTGAAAAAGTTCGCGGTAAGCGGCTGCAAACCAAACAGGCAAACCATCATCATATATATTCTCATATAACGCTCGCCGAAGTGGAAGTATAGCTCGCTGCCCGAGCCGAAGATGCTGATGATTTCTCTGGGAAACAGTTGAAAGCAAGCGAATATCACAATGGAAATCGCAATGACAGACCCCACCGCGCGCAGATACGTCGCCTTGACGCGGGCGTAATTCTTCGCGCCATAATTGAAACCGACGATGGGCTGGCATCCCTGTGCTATGCCGACATTGAACGCAATTACGATAACATTCACTTTTGCGAGGACGCCGACTACCGAAAGGGGGATGTCGCTGCCGTATATGCTATCCGCGCCGTATATCTTTAAGGTGTTGTTCATCACGATTTGCACGATCATCATCATAAAGTGGTTCAAAAAGCCGGGCACTCCGAGCTTGGCGATGGCTTTGATGCAATCAGCTTTAAAGCTCGGAACATAGTCCCCCAATTTGACGCTTTTGAAGCGCAAAAGATATCTCACTACCAGCAGTAAAGAGATAAATTGGCTGATAATTGTCGCATATGCGGCGCCGGCGATACCCCAGCCGAAAACAAAGATGAATAGCGGGTCGAGCATCATATTCAGCACGGCTCCGCAAGCAACGGAAAAAAGCGAATAGCTGGGACTGCCGTCGGCGCGGATAAAATAGCTGCACCCCGATGAAAACACGACGAACGGGACGCCGCATGCGATGATCCGCGTGTATGTCACCGCCAAGTCAAAAATATTATCCGTCGCACCGAATGCCCTCATCAAAGATTCCGTGAACGCAAAAGAGACGATTCCAATGCAGACGCCGGCTATTGCGAGCAGCGTGAGACTTGTGCCGATTATCCGCGCTGCTGCCTCTTTTTTCTTTGCGCCCATGTTGAGGTTGAAATTGGATGCGCCACCCACGCCCAGCATGATCGCCATCGCCGTGCACAGTGTCGTGATGGGAAACGAGATGCTCGTGGCGGCGTTTCCGAGAAAACCAATGCTGTGCCCGATGAAAATCTGGTCGGTGATATTGTATATGGCGCTGATCAGCGAGCTTGTGATCGCAGGAATGGCGAACTTCAGCATCAGCCGCACGATTGGCTGCGTTCCGAGCGGATTCTCCGCCGGAGGTCCGCCGCCTTGCGGGTTTCCGCCGCCCCCGGCTTGCGCGCCGCCTTGCGGGCTTCCGCCGCTTCCGAACTGCTCTTCTATATCCACAACCTACCCCCTGCCAAAATAGCACCGCGGATATGTGCACTCCGCGCAAGCAGAGCAAAACCCGCCTTCCCCCAACCCCGGAATATCATCCTTCGATATCTCTATGCCCGCAAAAATTCTGGGGAGAAACACATCGAGGCTAGTCACCGGCGAATGCATCGACGCCCCGGGGACGCCAACAAGGACAGTATTTCCCAAATACGCAATGGTCAGCATGTTGCCGGGCTGCATCGGCATGCCCTGCGTGATCACCCGCGCCCCGCACGAACGTATAGCCGTCGGAGTCAGATCATCGGGGTCGACGGACATGCCGCCCGTTAGAAGAATGAGCTCCGCTCCACGCGCGACAAACTTATTGATCGCATCAATGATTGTCTCTAAATCGTCAGGGCATTTCACCGCACCGATGAACTCCGCATCGAACTTTCCAAGCTTATTCCTTAAAATCGGCTCGAACTTGTCTTCGATCCGCCCATAGTAGATCTCGCTTCCCGTGATAATCGCGCCGCAAATAAGCTTCTTATACGGCAGCACAGTAAAGACCGGAGCATTGTCGCCGGCAATTTTTTCCATAGCATCGACATTCGCGCGCTTTGTGACAAGCGGGACGATTCTGAGCCCGCCAAGCTTCTGCTCCGTTTTTACATCGGTATAATTAGGGAGGCAAGAGACCGTATAATCGCCGACCTCATTGATTTGACGCAGCGCGGAGCGGTTGATGCTGAACAGCCCGCGCCTCTGCGCATACATAACGATTTTTCCCTCCGCAGGAACATCATCAAAAACGATGCCATCGCCGCAAACAGCCTTCGCAGCTGCAAGCGCCGCATCGTCCTCATGAACCTCGTCCGCCTCCGGCTCCCAAACAAAGACATGATTCTTGCCGATATTCATTAATGACGGAATATCGGTATCTTTTATGATATGGCCGCGCTTGAACATGGCGCCCTTTTTGCCATCCGGGAAAATCCCCGTGATATCGTGGCACAGCTCCTGCCCAATAGCTTCCTCGACGCTAATCTTTTTCATCTATGCAATAACCTCAATGTCGTCGCCCGCCTTGATGCTGCCTTCTTCAAGCACGATTGCGAAGATCCCCTCACGAGGCATGACGCAATCGCCGGTTTTCTTTTTGATGGCGCAGCCATCGTTATGGCACTCTTTGCCGATTTGCGTAACCTCCAGCAATGCGCCGCCGACCTGCATTTTTGTCCCGACCGGCAGTTCATACAGGCACAGCCCCCGGGTAAGCACGTTCTCCGCGAAAACGCCCGCTTCGAGGTTGGGTATCCGGTCGCGCAATTTGTCGACGCTTTCGTCGGCAAGCAGGCTCACCTGCCGATGCCAATCACCCGCATGCGCATCGCCGACGACGCCATGGTTGAGCTTAACATGGATTTCCGGTACGGGCGTCTTAATAACGCCCTTGATATCACTTGTACACACCGCGAGAACAGTCGCCAATTATATCCCCTCCAAAATGATTTCTTGCTCTTGGTCACGCTCTTGCGCTCGGCAGATGCTTTTTGCTACCTCACCGGGCGTGAATTTTAATGATTTCTTATATATTCGCCGCTTTTGCCACCGCTTTTTCTCAGTAAAACAATATTGCTTATTTCAATATCTCTTTGGACAGCTTTGCACATATCATATATGGTCAGAGCAGCTACGGAAGCAGCAGTCATCGCTTCCATTTCCACGCCGGTCTCGCCAACGCAGCGCACGGTGGCGGTAATGTCAATGGCGTGCCGCCCGCTGTCCATAACAAAACCGATATCGACTCCGGTGATGGAAATCGGATGGCACATCGGAATGAGATCGGGGGTACGCTTCGCGGCCATGATACCGGCAACTTGCGCGACAGCCAGCACATCGCCTTTCTTCATTTGCCCGGACTCTATCAAGCCGAATGTCTCAGCATTCACAAACACGGTCGCGCCGGCAACAGCCTCTCGCAGCGTCGCGTTTTTCTCGCTGACATCAACCATCTTCGCGCGCCCCTCATTATTAAAATGAGTCAGCATAAAACCCCTCCGCCTATAAGCCATTATGAATTAAGGCCAGTATAATGAGGGTTGCACCCCCCACAGCCCGGACGCCTCAAACATGGAGGTTCCATCCCCACAATCCGGATGCCTATAACGTGGGGGATCTACCCCCAAACCCCGGACGCCCTTGATAATTGCATTATCCGCCGATCGCGTTCATATTGCGCAAACTGGCGCTAACCTCACCGGCGTCGAGCCTGTGCTTCTGCGGTTTGCGCAATATCGCGGAACGAATGGCATCTTCCAGCTCCGCGCCCTTCAAGCCGCGCAAATTAATCTCATCCGCCGAATGCAAGCACGGCTTCAACATCCCATCGGCGGAAACACGGATCCTGTTGCATGTAGGGCAGAAATGCGAACTGATCGGGCTGATCAAACCGACGGTCCCCAGCCCGTCCGGCAGCCTGTATAACCTGGCGACGCCATCGATGCCGGCGTCGCGCAATTCAGGAGCAATCTCCAGCACATGATCGGCGCTGATGAAACGCCCCTCCGCCCAATCAGCGCATTCGCCTATAGGCATGACCTCGATAAACCTCACATTCACGTTATACCTGCGCGTCAGTTCAAGCAAAGAGGCAATCTCGCCATCGTTGACCCCTCCGATGAGCACTGCATTGATTTTTACAGAATCGAACCCCGTTTCCAAAGCAACCCTCACGCCATCAAGCGCATTAGCTAGAGTGCCGATGCGGGTGATCTTACGATAAGTATCAGGATCGATAGAATCCAAACTGATGTTGAGCCGCTGCACGCCCGCAGACTTTATTTCCATCGCAAACTTCGGAAGCAAAATCCCGTTCGTCGTCATGCAAAGCTCGCGAATCCCCGGAGTGCCGGAAATAACCCGGCAAATATCGACTATGCCATTGCGTACCAAAGGCTCTCCGCCCGTAACGCGTACTTTTGAAATGCCGCAAATGGCGGCCGCGCGGACGACCTCCGCAATCTCATCGACAGACATTATATCGCTATGGGAGCGCTTTTCCACGCCGCCTTCCGGCATGCAATATATGCAGCGCAGATTGCATAAATCCGTCACCGAAAGCCTCAGATAGTATATTTCTCTTTGAAAATTATCTCTCATACTAAGAATAATACTCCTAACGTGGGCTGCGCCCACAACCCAGTCTCTCCGGTTATAACAACCTATATGCCTTAATTACAGTACCCGCAGGAAGCGGGGGGGACCCCATCGGAATCTCGGCCAGAAGGTCGCTGCCTGCAAATGAGGAAACCTCCTCGCTCCCTTGGCCGCCCCCCTCCACAAAGAACGCGCGCGAATCAATTATCTCCAGCTTTCCGCGCAAAATCCGCAGTTTCGGGCTATTCTTTGGATAAGGATCGCGAAGGACGAGATCAATCTCGGGGAAAAAACAATCCGACCGGCCGCAAAGCTTTTTGATATATGGCATGGCGATCCTCAGCAGCCCCAAAACCGCGGCCGCAGGATTGCCCGATAGCCCCAAAATGACCTTGCCATCCTTGACGGCAGCCATCAACGCGCCGCCGGGACGCATCGACACCTTCCAAAAAAGCACGTCAGCCCCAAGAATCTCCGCCGACCTGACGGCCCAATCATAATCGCCGACAGAAGCTCCGCCCGTGGTGATCACCATATCTGAAGACTCAAGCGCGCTCATAATCGCAGCAGCAATGACATTTGGATCGTCAGGAACAGACCCGCCGTTGCGAGGAGCGGCGCCCGTCTCCGAAAGATAAGAAGAAATCGTGTGAACATTGCTGTTATATATGGCAGCAGGCCGCAGCGGCTCCCCAACCTCGCACAACTCAGTGCCCGTGCTGAGCACTGTGATGGCCGGCTTTTTATAGACCTCGACACGAGCGATGCCCTGATT
>WRMX01000092.1 GCA_009776905.1 Oscillospiraceae bacterium | reverse complement strand
GGTGTTTGAATACTACAAGATAAAGCCCATCGTGCTCATCGACGAATACGACCAGCCGATAATCAGCAGCTTCACGAACGGGTACCATAGTGACTTGAAAAGCTTTTTCTCAAGTTTATATGGCTCTGCTCTTAAGAGTCAGGAATGCCTGCACAGGGCGCTGCTGACGGGGATACAGCGCGTCGTCAAGGAGAGCATCTTCTCGCAGCTCAACAACATACGGGTCTACACGGTGGTGGACGGGCGATATTCGGGCTACTTCGGGTTTGACGAGGGTGAAGCGCGGGAGCTGCTTTCGCAATACGGCCTTGAACTGGACGAGCCTGTGAAGCAGCGGTACGACGGATACGTCTTCGGAGATAAAGAGATGTACAACCCTTGGTCTATACTGAACTACGCGGATTTGATGGTGCTCAGCGACTATTGGGTCAACACCTCGACGAACGCTCTTGTCCATAGCTCCCTGGCGGAGGCCGACGAGTTCTTCCTTCAGGACTTCGACAGGTTGATCAATGAAGGGACTGTGGAGGTGAGCGCCGACCTCACCTGCTCGTTTATCGAGCTGAGGCACAACGACACGTTATGGGGACTTCTGATAAACTCCGGCTACCTGACGGTCATTGAACACGATAACAGTGCGTACATGACCGTTCGCATACCGAACGGCGAGGTCAGGGCGGAGTTCGTGAAGATCGTGGCGAACAGGGCGCGCCTGTCCGACCGGGACTTGAATAGAATGTTCAATTGCCTGTTCAAGAAGGACATGGACGGGTTCATGAATATCTACCGGCAGCTTGTCATATCTTGCACGAGCTACTATGATGCAAAGGAAAACGCATATCACATGCTGTTCCTCGGTATGTGCATCACATTGCGGGGCATATACAGGATAAGCAGCAACATCGAGAGCGGGCACGGGCGTAGCGACATCCTGATGGAGTCGCTATCGGGCGACAGGCCGCACGTCGTCATAGAGTTCAAGCAAGGCGAGGACGTCGAGACGCTGAAGGATGACGCTCTGCGGCAGATTCTCGACAACCGATATTACGAGGGCCTGCGCGGCGAGGTCCTCTGTATGGGCGTGGCGCATGACAAGAAGCGCTGCGCGCTTGCGCACGAGACGATAACGAATATGTGAGGGCATAATCATCATAGTAAATTGGAAAGTGTGGGCGCAATCCTTTGTATGCGCTCTGTGAAATAACGGTTGTTGCGCCAGACTAAATATGTTAATATCCTAGTGGCGGGGTTCTCAAACGACTCGATAGGAGCTGGTGTTAATGAGGAGATTTAATGTCACAGGGGTATGCGTGCCCGAAAAACACTATATGGTCGATATAAGCGGCAAGCTGGCGCAGATCAAAGAAATGGTCGACTATGGCGACTATTTCACGATAAACCGCGCGAGGCAATACGGCAAGACAACGACATTGTCGCTTCTGGAAAAAATGTTGAAAAGCGAATACATTGTAGCATCGATTAGCTTCGAAGGGCTTGGCGATGAAAGCTTCGAGTCGGCTGCCACGTTTTGCCGGGTTTTTATGAGACGCATACAAAGAGCGCTGGAATTCACAGATGTACCCGAGGAGTACAGAAAAAGTTGGCTTGACGAAAACGTGGAAAACTTTGATGAACTTGGCTTCCATATAACGGAAATGTGCAAGCCTGACACAGCGGGTTCGGATAAAAAAATCGTACTGATGATAGATGAAGTCGATAAAACCAGCAATAACAGAACATATCTGCACTTTTTGGGTATGCTGAGGGATAAGTATTTAGAACGTGAAAAAAACAAGGACCTTACCTTCCACAGCGTCATACTTGCAGGGGTGTATGACATAAAAAACATCAAGCTGAAAATGATAAACGAAGGAGTATATACCCCTTCGGCGACAGAGAACAAGCTATATAACTCACCGTGGAATATAGCAGCTGACTTCGAGGTCAACATGTCATTCAACTCTGCGGAGATAGCCACAATGCTCGTGGAATACGAAACAGAGCATAACACCGGCATGAACGTCCCGCTTATTGCTGANGAGATTCATGCTTGCACAAGCGGATACCCGTTTCTGGTATCACGGATATGCCAGCGTATTGATGAGAAACTCGGNAAAGACTGGACCTCTCACGGCGTCCATGAAGCGGTTCAAAGTATTCTCAGTGAGAATAACACTTTGTTTGACGATATGATAAAAAACATGGAAAACAATGGGGGTCTCTATGATTTCCTGTATGATTTGCTTTTCATTGGGAAAGAATATGTAATCAACGCTGACAATCCTATAATGGCACTTGCCTTGATGTATGGCTACATAAAAAAGGGCGAAGGCAGCAAGGTAAACGTGGCTAACAGGATTTTTGAGTTGCGGATGTATAATTACTTCGTTTCAAAGAATACCACTTCAAGAAAACCGACCATTAATGTACTCCAGTACGACGTTGTGGATGACGGGCGGTTTAATATGGAGCTGTGCCTCCGTAAGTTCGCGGAGCATTACGCAGAAATGTTCAGCGAGCGCGATGCGGAGTTTATTGAACGAGAAGGGCGCTTACTGTTCCTCTCGTATTTGAAGCCGCTGATCAATGGGCAGGGTTTCTATCACATAGAAAGCCAGTTCACAGACCTGCGCCGGATGGATATAGTTGTGGATTTCGGCAGCGATCAGTTTATCATTGAACTGAAACTCTGGAAAGGCGAGGCGGAGCATAGCAAGGCGTACGAGCAGCTCGCGGGGTATCTCGGCAGCAAGNGCAGCGCAGTGGGCTACCTGCTGACGTTCGATTTCCGAAAGAACGTNAACAAGCAATCCTATGCAAAATGGGTCGATTTCGACGGAAAGCGCATATTTGACGTTATGGTATAGTCCAATGCCATTAAGCTAAGGCAACACCCGTGTAGGGGATGGGCTTGCCCATCCCGCAATGCACAGCCCATCCCCCAATGCACTTGACAAAACCGGCAGCATTTGGTATTGTTTTGAAAGATAACAACCGTTATCATTCTAAGTTCAAACTAGCTGCAGTACGTTCGCTAACGGTTGTTTAAGAGAAGGGATGGAAAACACATGCCATATTGTACTAAATGCGGTGCGTTTGTCGAAGAAGGCGCGGCCTGCTCATGTCAGCAAAACCAACAGCAAGCGCCAAATCAATACGCTCCGCCGCAGTCAGACCAATACAATCAACCACCGCCCCAGGGCAATTTCAATCAATCACCGCCCCAGGGCAATTTCGATCAACCTCCGCAATACCAATACAGGCAACCGCAAGGGCAATACAACCAACCGCAGCAATACCAATACGGCCAGCCTCAGAACCAGTACGGCCAACCGCCGGAACAATACGGTCAGCCTCAGAACCAGTACGGCCAACCGCCGGACCAATACGGCCAGCCTCAGAACCAGTACGGCCAACCGCCGGAACAATACGGCCAACCGCCGGACCAGTACAGCCAGCCGCAGAACCAGTACGGCCAACCTCAGAACCAGTATAACCAGCCGCCAAACCAATACGGCCAACTGCCAAACCAGCCGTGGCAGCAAGACCGATACCAACAGATAAAACCGCCGGGCATGACAATGATCAAGGTCACGGGCATTCTGATGACTATTTTCGGTGCAATCGCCCTCGTTCTATCGATAGCTGCGGTCGGCGCTCTGTCTTGGCTCGGAGGATCGGTCACAGCACTCTTGTATTTTGAACTGATCGCCACAATCGCATATGTAGCATTCGGCATCATGGGCATAGTCATGTGCGGCAACCGCGAAAAGGGCAGCCTGATCATGACGCTTGGCATCATCATTCTGTTATACAAGATCATTGACCTTATATGGGCCATTGCGGTATTCGGACCGGATATAGGCAGCTCGACGGTTTTTGGCGCGATTTTCGGATTCATTTTGCCGATACTCTATATTGTCGGAGGAAATACAAGGAAAAAAGCGGATTTCTAGCCTCATCAGGCACATGAGCCGATATAAGAGCCCGGACCGACGAATTATCGGCCCGGGTTTTTTTGGTGCGCCCGGCATGGGCGCAATCTATAGGGTTAAAGTCCTGAACGCAGCCGGCAGCGGCAGCAATGTGCAGGTTTTATGCGAGTTTCTCCCAGTCATAAAACTCCGGGGGTCCTGCAAGCAGGGGGTCCAGATCTTCGCGGAACTTGAGATCGTGGCTCGATGCGAGATGCTTGTCAATCGACTCTTGGTTTTCCCAACCGAGCAAAAGAAAAATCTCATTGGGGGCAGTATTCGAGCGGAACACATTCGACATAAGACAGCCGTCATCGCCGAGATTGTTCTTCATTTGATTCTTCATCACCTCGATGGCTTCTGTGATGCACCCTTCCTTAATTGTGAACTTCATAAGATCTGTTATCATGCGGTAAACCTCCTTAAAGTGTTGTATTATTCAAAATTATTAATGTCCATAAATGCNGCATCCGGGTTGCGGAGCCTCANGTCAAAGCTTCAATCGCTCCGATAGCGCAGGCGATAGCGCGCTCGTTGCTATGGAACTCTACTTGCTCCGCTCCTGCCTTTTGGAGTTCAGGATTCCAGATAGCAGTAAGGACAGCTCCGACGCGAACATGACGGACCAGACCGACAGAAAAAAGCGCAGCAGTCTCCATCTCCGATGCAAGGCAACCGGATCGAATATATGCAGACCACCGCTCAATAAGCAGCGCGTGCAACGGCATGGTTTCCGGCTCTGTCTGGCCATAGAAGGCATCCTTGCTGTGCACGACACCGACATGGTGGCGCAGCCCGGCTTTTACGGCGGCCTCCCGAAGAGCGCTGACAACTTCAAAATCAGCGCATGCGGGATAACCCCCGGGGAGATACTCTGCGCTGGTGCCTTCCGCGCGTATTGCTGCTGCGGCGATGATGATGTCGCCGGGCAGCACATCCGGCTGCATGCCTCCGCACGTTCCAATCCTGACAAACGTATGGACTCCGCATTTGATAAGTTCCTCAATAGCGATAGCCGCAGAAGCGCCGCCGATGCCGGTCGAAGTGACGCAGACGCGCTTCCCGGCAACATCGCCGATATATGTCTTGTACTCCCTGTTTTCGGCAATGAAGCGCGGTGCGCCCAGATGCTGCGCAATTTCCTCGACTCGTCCGGGGTCTCCGGGCAATATCGCATATTCACCGACCTCTCCGGGAGAAACTGCGATGTGGTATTGAACGTTCGATTCGTTGGCGCCCAATGCCATCTTCGATGCCAAAAAACCACCTCCGTAATATGAGAATGTGTCCTCGAAAACTCAAAAGCCTTGAAACGCCTCAGGCACTATTCCCATGTTTTCCACACATCGGGGCAATAGCCGACAGTAGCCTTTTTCCCATTCCTAACTATCGGAGTTTTCATAAAAGCCGGATTGGCCAAAAGCTTCTCNTCGCGGTCTGAATCGTATGCGAGATATTTTAGTATNTCCACATCGCGGGCTTTGTTGTCGATCAACGCATCAAGCCCGGTCGCCGCCTTGACGCTATTGAACTCACCCCGGCTCATGCCGATGCCCATGATGTCGATGCTCTGGTATTTAATCCCGCGCTCCTTAAAATACCGTTCGGCCTTTTTTGTATCAAAACACTTTGTTTTTCCGAAAATTTGGATATTGATGGCCACCCACCTCTTAAATCTCTGTTACGACCGGCAGGATCATCGGATTGCGCTTTGTTTTCTTAAATAGATGAGACGACAAATCAGCCTTGATCGCTGTTTTTAGTGCGGAGATATCGTTAACGTTCTCCGCAGTATATTCATCAATGGTATCTAGAACGACATCCTTTAGTTCGCGCATCAGCTCTTCGGACTCCTTGACATAGACAAAACCGCGCGTAATGATGTCCGGCATTGCCACAAGGCTGCCATCCTCGCTGGACAAGTTTACGATGACGACAAGCATGCCATCCTGTGCCAGATGCTGCCTGTCTCGAAGCACGACAGAACCAACGTCTCCGACGCCGGTGCCATCGACAAGAACCTTGCCCGACGGGACAGAGCCGTTCTTGTTAATGCTTTTTGCAGTAAGCTCAATGACCTGCCCGATATCCGAAACGACTATGTCTTTCGTTTCGATCCCCATCTGCGCAGCAAGCTTCGCGTGCATGCTCAAATGGCGGTGTTCGCCGTGGATAGGAATGAAATACTTCGGTTTCACAAGAGCGATCATCATCTTCAATTCTTCTTGATATGCGTGGCCGGAAACGTGCAGCTCGGAAATTTTGTCGTAAAACACTTCCGCTCCGCGCCTGAAAAGCTCGTCAATCACGCGGCTGACCGTTTTTTCATTGCCGGGGACGGCTGACGCGGAAATTATCACCCTGTCGCCCGCTTTAATATCGACCTGCCGATGCCCGGCAAACGCCATGCGATAGAGCGCGCTCATAGGCTCGCCTTGGCTGCCTGTCGTGATGATGACTATCTTTTCCGGAGGCAGGCCTTTGATCTGGTTGATATCCATTAGCAGCCCGTCAGGAACGGACACGCAACCAAGATCGATCGAAACACGCAGCGCGTTTTCCATGCTTCGCCCCGTTATTGCGATGCGGCGCCCATATTTTGCAGCGCAATCGATCACCTGCTGCACGCGGTGGACATTCGAGGCGAAAGTCGTGACGAGGATACGTTTTGTGCAGCCTCTGAAAAGCTCATCGAGCCATTCTCCGACCTTGCTCTCCGACACCGAATAACCCTGCCTTTCGATATTCGTGGAATCGGAAACAAGCGCAACGACACCCCTGTTTCCCAATTCGCCAAGCCGGGCAAGGTTGATCATGCCGCCGGAAACCGGAGTCGTGTCGATTTTGAAGTCGCTGGTGTGGATGATCATTCCGACAGGAGTTTTAATGGCCAGCGATACCGTGTCGGGAATGCTGTGGTTTACGTGGATGAACTCAACCTTGAAACAGCCAAGTTTGATAACATCGCCCGGCATCCTGACTTCCAAGGTCGTCGTTTCCAGCAAGTGATGCTCTGCGAGCTTGAGTTCAATCAACCCGGCTGTGAGCGGCGTGGCATACATCGGCGCGGATATCTCGCGCATAATGTACGGCAACGCGCCGATATGATCCTCGTGGCCGTGCGTCAAGACGATGCCGCGTATGCGCGACCTGTTCTTGACGAGGTATGCCACGTCAGGTATGACAATGTCCACTCCATACATATCATCGTCGGGGAAGCCAAGTCCGCAATCGACGATTATGATATCGGCTCCATATTCATACACTGTAAGGTTCTTGCCGACCTCATTGAGGCCGCCAAGCGATATGATTTTTAATTTTTCTGCCATATAACGGATCTACTCCTTGATAAATATTGTTTCACATTTCCATGCGCCCTTCGAGAGCGCGCATAAGCGTTGCGTCATCCGCAAATTCGAGGCTGCCGCCGACAGGGATGCCATAAGCAAGCCTTGTGACCTTGACGCCGAAAGGGGACAACAAGCGCGAGATGTATCGAGCGGTCGTCTCGCCCTCGGTATCGGGGTTCGTTGCCATGATGACCTCTTCGATGCCTCCGTCTGAAACGCGCGTCATAAGCTCCTTGACCCGGATATCATCAGGGCTGACATTGTTCATCGGCGAAATTACACCGTGCAGAACATGGTACATTCCATTAAATTCGTGCGACCGCTCGATGGCAAGCACGCCTTTTGGGTCAGACACGACGCAAATGACGGAAGCGTCCCGCCTCGGGCTGCTGCAAATCGCGCAAAGCTCGCCGTCAGTGAGGTTTTGGCAAACGACGCAGCAGTGGACGCTTTGCTTTGCGGCGGTAATCGCATCTGCAAAAGACAAAGCCGTTTCATCAGGCAGCGACAGGACAAAGAATGCAAGCCGCTGCGCTGTCTTATATCCGATGCCGGGCAGCGACGCGAATTTGTCTATTAGGGTTTCAAGCGCAGAAGGGAAAAAATCCATCGATTACCTCCGGAAGCTGAGCGTGATATGTTATTGCCCGCTTAGTCGTCGAACGAGGCGAGTGCCGTGTCCGGGATTGCACCGGTATCAGTGCGTTCTTGCAGTTGCGTTCGGCGCCGTTCAGGCCGCGTCTGGAATTGCACCGGCATCAGACCTCACATCATGCATGCAGAGCGCAGCTCCATGATACGCGCCGCTCTGTCAGCAGCGCGAAAAACATCGTTGCCGGCGACAAGGACAGTCGCGCCCGCCTCGATGCACAGCCTTGCAGTATCGGGGTTTATGCCCCCATCGACCTCGATATCGCAATGCAGGTTTTTGGCATCGATCAAATATCGCAACTCCGCGATTTTCGGCAATGCCGCATTCATAAAAGACTGTCCCCCGAAACCGGGCTCAACGGCCATCACCAATACGACATCCAATAAGTCCATAAATGGCGCGAGCGCGGAAACAGCGGTATCCGGCTTGATCGACAAACCGGATTTTTTGCCCAAAGCATGAAGCTCGTTGATGGCAAAGCTAATGTTCGCAGGCATTTCAGCCTCGACATGGAACACGACGATGTCCGCGCCGGCCTGGGCAAAACGCGCTGTATATTTGTGCGGGGACGCGATCATGAGATGCACATCAAGCAACATATCTGTCACCTTGCGTACAGATTCAAGAACCGGCAGCCCTATTGATATATTTGGGACGAACACTCCGTCCATGACGTCGAAATGTAAATAATCCGCGCTGCTTACGCTCTTAATTTCATCGCCAAGATTGGCAAAATCGGCCATAAGTATCGATGGGGATATCTTAATCATGTCAGCTCCGAATATTTGTTTCTATCATAATCAACTGCTCATTATACATTTACAGAAATTTAATGAAAATTAAAGACATATGATGTATAATACCACACAATACTATAATATACAAATTGAACGCAAAGTCAATGCATAAAAAACTCCACGCCAACATCACAATACAGGAGGCGTCCATGCGAGAAATAAAAATAAAATCAGCGGTTCCGATATATGGCATCGCCGCGGTCTGGGCCATATACTGCATTATTTTCCCATTATATAAAACGACGCACTATATTTTCCTCGTTTGCGCGGCTATCGCAGCATATACCTTGCTCTCCCTCCTGTTCCCCGGCAAAACAATCAAAGTGGAAACCCCGGCAGAGCCGGAACGCTCGGGCGACGACAAAATCGACGCGTTGCTTGCGGAGGGGGAGAGAGCCGTTTCCGAGATGCGCGCATTGCGCGACGCGATATCCGGGGATGATTTGAAGGCAAAAATCGACGACATCATTTTCGTTACGGATAAAATCTTCAAGGATCTGCTCGACGACCCCGAAGATTATGCGCAAGTGAAGAGATTTGCAGGATATCATCTCCCTACGACGATTAAATTGCTGCATGCTTACGATAGGTTTGGCAGAAGCGGCATTTCCGGGGATAATTTGTCAGGTTCATTGGAGCGGATAGACAGCGCGCTTGATATGATACTTGATAGTTATAAGAAGCTTTTCGATTCGTTGTTTGAAAACCAGGCGCTGGACATCGAATCAGATATAAAAGTGCTGGAAAGCATGTTAAAAAGAGAAGGGCTTTCCGGCAAGGATTTTCAATAGAAGAGAGGAGACATTATCATGGACGAGATGAACGCAATGGAATATGTGCCCACGCTTACGCTAGATCCTGACAACGCAGTCGATACGGTCGCGGTCCCCGCAGAGAATGTTCTGGAGCTGAAAAAGGACGAGCCGCCGGTCAAGCTGGACATCAGCCAGCTAAGCGATGCCGAACAAAAGCTGGTTCGCGATTTCGCCGCAAAGATCGATATCACCGACACAAACGCGATTTTGACATACGGCGCGGCTTCGCAACGCAACATCGCAAGTTTTTCCGAAAGCACGCTCAACAGCGTGCGCACGAAAGACATGGGCGAGGTTGGCGGCATGCTGTCCGAGCTGGTCATGCAGTTGAAAGGCTTTTCTGCCGATGATGGCGACAAAAAGGGCTTTCTGGGCATGAAGAAGAAGGTCCAGACAAAGATCGCAACCATGAAAACCGAATACGACAAGGTTTCCGTCAATGTCGATAAAATCGCGGAGATGCTTGAAAAACAGCAGTACACGTTGTTGAAGGATTCCGCAGTGTTAGACAAAATGTATGAAGTAAACCAAGCTTATTTCAAAGAGCTCACGATGTATATCATTGCCGGCAAGCAAAAGTTGGAGGAGTGCTCGAACACCGTTTTGCCGGAGCTACGGCGGAAAGCGTCGGAATCCGGTCTGCCGGAGGACGCGCAGGCCGCCAATGATTATGCGAACATGGTCAACCGTTTTGAAAAAAAGCTGCACGATCTTGAGCTCACTCGCATGATTTCCATTCAAATGGCTCCGCAGATTCGTCTCATTCAAAACAACGATACGTTGATGGTGGAGAAAATTCAAACATCGATCGTCAATACGATTCCGCTCTGGAAAAGCCAGATGGTTCTCGCTTTGGGCATGCATCATTCGCAACAGGCCATGGAGGCTCAGAGACAGGTCACGAACATGACGAATGAGTTGCTCGTGAAAAATGCAGAGAAGCTCAAGCAGGGTACTGTTGAAATCGCCAAAGAATCTGAACGTGGCATCGTCGACATCGAGACTCTCGTCTCAACAAACCAACGGCTCATAGAGACTTTGGAGGAGGTCCGCACAATCCAGTCCGAAGGCAGCCAACGGCGACGTGCGGCGGAGGTCGAGCTTGGGCGCATCGAAAGCGAGCTAAAACAAAAGCTGCTTGAACTGAGAGACAAATAAATGGGGCTTTTCAAGAATAGGAAATTTGCGCTGTTGGTCACAATTATCGTCGTCATCGCCGCGACGCTGATCAGCGTGAATAAATCCTTAGTACGCCTTTCGCGGGAAGCGGAAGCTATGTTTTATGACGGCGTGTATCTCGAAAGCGGGGGATACAGGCAGCCCGGCCTTGCCGCGCAGCTTGATAAGCATGCTGAGGCTTCGCTCGGCCTTGCGACAATTCTGATCAACTATCCGATGCTGCATGATAATGCGCAGGTTGTCATCGAATGGCGGCGCAGCATGGTCGAATCGGAGAGCATTTCCGGCAAGAGCAATGCGTATAGAATGTTGTCGGGGTATGTATATAGCCTTTTGAAGGCGGCTTCTGACATTGATATTACAGATCGCGATCAAGCTGCCATAGACAGCTATTCCGCAACGATTGTCGGAGCCGAGGAATTTATTCGCGCTTCGGAATATAACCGAGCGGCTTCAGAGCGCTGGGATGAGCGTAGCAACATCACGCGCCTTATCGGCAGGGTGCTGTCGGCCGCGCCTCCGGAGATGTTTTGATGGCATCCCATTTTGTTCTTTAGCTGAGCATTTCTGTGCGTGTCGTTCTGAGGGAGCTTGCGACCGAAGAATCTTACTACTTTTGTACTTAGCATTTCTATAAGTGTCATTCTGAGGGGAGCCTGCGACCGAAGAATCTTACTACTGCTTGGAGGTATCCTGTGAAAAAAACGCATATCTCAATCGTACTTCTAATGACCCTTGCCCTTTGCTTCATAGCGCCGACAGCGATGGCGCTTGTCGAGCAGAGCCAGGACTATTATGTTACTGACAGCGCCGGCGTCTTGACGGAAACGACGCGGGAAAGGATCATATCTGCAAATATCGACCTCGAGGAAATGTGCAATGGCGCGCAGATCGTCATTGTCACAGTCGAATATCTCAACGGCATCCCTTCGGACGAATATGCCGCCGAGTTGTTCAATACATGGCGTGTCGGAAGCCTTGAAGGCGGCAACAACGGAATGCTCCTGCTGCTTTCGACAGAGGAGCTGAAGGGCTGGCTGGAGGTGGGCGCCGGGATTTCAGGCGCATTCACGAGCAGAATGGCCAATGATTATCTCGAAACTTATTTTTGGCCGGCGGTTGATGAATATAGGTTTGATGATGCGGTGCAGAGCATCTGCGAAGCGCTTTTTTCCTGGTATGCTGATTATTATGGAGTTTTCACCGATGAACAAGATAGCTACGGTTCGGCTCCTGATAATTCATACTCCAATGCGCCGGCTCCTGATAATTCATACTCCAATGCGAATACGATGCCTGATAACGGGCAGTGGAATCCCTATAGGTATTATTCCTATGGACGCAGTTACGGCGCGGATGCTTTCAGCACGATGCTGGTGATTGTTATCGTCATCGTTTTAATAATAATCTTTGCTGCAATCAGAGCCGACAGGCGCCGCCACAGGGCATATTATGTCCATATGGGGATGCCTCTCCCACGATATCACTGGTGGTATATGTGGGGATATCAGCGCCCATACCGCGTATGGTATCGCAATAACTGGCGCGGACCACGCGGACCCCGCGGCCCGGGTGGTTTTGGAGGGCCGCCGCGCGGTTCCGGCGGAGGGCGTCCGAGCAGCGGATATCGCCCGGGGAGAGGCGGCTTCGGTGGTTTCGGCGGGAGTTCCGGCGGCGGCAACAGAAGCGGCGGGGGCGGGTTTTCCGGCGGTGGCGCAGGACGCTCCGGCAGCGGGCGGTCGAGCGGCGGTTTTGGCGGTTTCGGCGGCTTCGGTGGAAGCGGCGGTGG
>WRMX01000091.1 GCA_009776905.1 Oscillospiraceae bacterium | reverse complement strand
CACCCGCAAGCACCCCACCCACCACCGCAACCGCAAGCACCCCACCCACCGCCGCGGCCGCAAGCACCCCCACCAAAACCGCCGCACCCGCCGAGCGCGACACCCTGATCTCCCACATACAAGCCTACCTATACCAAAAAGGCCAATGGCGCCCGCAAGAGGAACACTCCTTCGCCCCCGCATTATGCAACAGAATCGACCGCAACACCTCCGGCATAGTCATAGCCGCTAAAAACGCCGAATCATTGCGCATAATAAACGAAAAAATCAAACTCCGCGAAATCGACAAATACTACCTCGCGGCGGTCCACGGAACACCCTCGCCCCCCTCGGGCACGCTGGAAAACCAAATATTCAAAGACTCAACAAAAAACGTCGTCTATATAAAAAAGAGCGCGACTCCCGGGTCAAAGACAGCGATCACAGAGTATAAAACGATCAAAACCTCCGGGCAATTGTCGCTCCTCGAATGCCGCCTTCTGACAGGCCGCACGCACCAGATCCGCGCGCAGCTCGCGGAAATAGGCCACCCCCTGCTCGGCGACGGAAAATACGGCAGCGAGCGCTTGAACAAACCATATGGCGAGAAATACCAGTCGCTATGCTCATATAAACTTGCCTTCGCCTATAAAACGGACGCAGGCCTGTTGCAATATCTCGACAATAAAACATTCACGATTAAGAACATACCATTCGCCGACAAATACTTTCCATAAGGTAGGTGATCCTATTGAACGAACAGCGGGGAATGACCGCGCCAACGACCATGTGGAACAAAAGCTTCATATGCATAGTCATAGCGAACTTGACGCTATGCCTTGGCCACGCATCGGTCAACCCGCTCGTCGCGTCATACACCAAATATCTGGACACCACCCCCGAAATGACAGGCTTCCTTTCGGGAATGTTTTTCATAATATCGTTCGCCTGCCACCCGTTCGCCGGGCCCGCGATGACAAAACTCGACAAACGCAAGCTCCTGATCGTCGTCTTCCTGCTGGGCGCAATTGCAAATACCGGGTACGCCATATTTCACAGCGTCCCGGCATTTATGATATTCAGGTTTTTCAGCGGCGCCCAATACAGCCTCGTCGGGCCGCTTCTCCTTGCCCTCTCAGCAGACCACCTGCCTCCAGACAAGCTCGCGTATGGCCTCGGCATATACGGAATCGGCGGCGCAATAGGCAACGCGGTCGCGCCCTCCGTCGGAGCAACAATCCTCGGTTTCGGCACAACCCTCAAAAGCGAAAGCCTGGGCTACACTCTGCTGTTCCTTTTCGGAACGGTGATATTCATACTGTCGGTAATCCCATCCTATCTCATCGCTCCCGACAAAAAAACAAAAGAGCAGCTCGCCGACGTCGGCGTATGGTACAAAAGCATATTTACGATTAAAGCGCTGCCCGCAGCAATCGTGCTATTATTGCTGATGGCAGCATATGCGTTGATCAACACGTATATATTCGAATTTACAAAAGAACAGGGCATTGGCGGAGCAAGCCTGTTCTATCTTGTATTGGCGGCAGCATTGGCGGTGTCGAGGCCGATATGCGGCTATCTGACAAACAAAGTCGGGATCAATAGAATAGTATTTCCCGCTCTAATCGTTTTCGCGCTTGCAATGGTGATCATCGGATCGAGCAAATCTCTGCCGGTTGCGATGATCGGCGCCATCCTCGCGGCATTGGGATACGGCGCGTCGCAGCCGTCGCTCCAGGCGCTGGGGATGCAGGCCACGCCCGCGCTTCTCCGAGGCGTCGCGACAAACACGATGTATATGGGCATAGACATGGGGCTCTTCCTCGGCCCCTACCTGGGCGGCCTTGTATATGCGAGATCGACATATTCGTTCATTTATAAAGTCGGCGCGATTCCCGTCATTCTCGCGATCATCTGCCTCGCATTGACTCTCCCGACCAACAAGCGCTGGATCAAAGAAGCCGACCTCGAATAAGCCCCGCTGTCATTCTGAGCGCAGCGAAGAATCTTTCCCCTCGTAGCGGTGGCATTCTGCCGCCACGCCCCCCGTCACATCTTCTCCGGCGCGCTGACCCCAATGACCGCAAGACAATTCCTGATCACAACGCGGACGCAATCCGCCAGCTTCAACCGAGCAAGGAGCAAACCCGGCTCCTCCCCCCTGATCTTGCACGCGCCGTAAAACCTATGAAACCGCGCCGCAAGCTCGACGCAATACTTATTTATCCTCGACGGATCATAATCGCGCGCCGCCAGCCTGATCTCCTCCGGCAGCGCCGCCACCTGCTTCATCAGCTCCAGCTCCGTCTCGTGGCACAACAACGCGGCATCGACCCTCGCGCATTCCGGCACATCAAAACCCTCCGCCTTCAACATCGCAACAAGGCTGCAGATACGCGCATGCGCATATTGGACATAATACACCGGATTTTCGCTATCCTGCCTGACAGCAAGATCAAGATCAAATTCGAGATGGCTGTCAGGCTTTGCATTGAAGAAAAATCTGCAAGCATCGACCGATATCTCATCTAAAAGATCGTTGAGCGTCAGCGCCTTGCCCGTACGCTTCGAAACTTTCACAGTCTCCCCGCCCCGCGTCAGCCGCACCATCTGATATACAAGAAAATCGAGCTTGTCGCGCCCCCCCAGCATAGGCGCCGAAAACGTCGCCTCCATCCTGATAGCGTGGCCATGATGGTCCGCGCCCCAAATATCGACCACTTTATCAAATCCGCGTTCCATCTTGTTGATATGATACGCGATATCCACCGCATAATACGTATAAAACCCATTCGCGCGAAGCAAAACCTCGTCCTTGTCCGCGCCCAAATCGATATTTTTCAGCCAAAGCGCGCCATCTTTTTCATATGTCAACCCATTTGCTTCAAGCAGCTCCACGGTTTTCGCCACATACCCGCCCTCATATAAACTGCTCTCGAGAAACCATTGGTCAAATCGGATTCGATATCTTTCAAGATGCTCCCGCATCAATGCAATATTTCTCGGAAGCGCATACGCCGTGAAAGCCTCCGCACGCTCCTCGGGCGACATTCCGGCAAACTTATCCCCCTCAGCCTCAAAAAGCGAGGCCGCCAGCTCCTTTATATCGTCGCCGTGGTATCCATCCTCCGGAAACTCGTAATTCTCCTCGCCAACGCACAGTTGCATGTATCGCGCATCCAGCGACTTACCAAAAAGTTCAACCTGGTTGCCCGAATCATTAACATAAAACTCCCGCCAGACATCATACCCCGCCTTCTGCAAAACAGAAGCGAGCGTGTCGCCAAGGACGCCTCCCCGCGCATTGCCGATCGTCATCGGCCCCGTCGGATTGGCGGAAACGAACTCCACCATGACGCGCTTCCCGTTGCCGACATCGACAAAGCCGTAATCGTCCCCCATCGCCTCCACGGCGGATAAAACCTCTCCATACCATTTGTCGGAAAGGACGAAATTTATGAACCCCGGCCCGGCGATGGAAAACGACTTAAAGTAGCTCCCGTCAAGATCGATGCACCCGCCTAAAGCTTCGGCGATTTTGGCAGGCGCCATCTTCATGGCTTTCGCGGCGGACATAGCATGCGTAGCCGCATAATCACCATGCGACGCCTCTCGCGTCGCTTCGACCCCTCCGGTAAGAGACGGCCCGTCCGGCAGAGCACCTGCCGCTCGGGCTTTCTCGCACGCATCCGATATAAGCTTGTCAATTTGCTTTTTCGCACTATCGATCAATAAAAAAATAACTGTCAATCCCTTCCTCGATTGTTATATTGAGCGCAGCGAAGAATCTTTCCACAATTCACATCCGGTGAGGTGGACGCAAGGGCGTGAACAGGTGTAGCGAATCCTCCCCGCCCGCAAACCGTCATGCAGCTACTGTGTCCTGATGCAAATCTGAAAAAGATTATGGCTCACAGCAACATTATCCACTTCCAAATCATACCGGATCTCCAAGCAACCCCCATCATCGCGCATATTCTTCACAATGCTGTGCGTGACAATACCCATAGTGACAGAACCATACGGCGTATCATAAAGAAAATGATGCTTCTCCTCTTCGTCAAAAATCATCACAGCGTCAGATTCGACACCGCGATGCAAAACAACGCGATCCTGCTCCACATCAAAAATAGTCAGCAATCCGTTTGTGCCCGTCATATCGCTTTCCATATAACTGAAGGACGAAACGCCATCCTCCAAGCCATATTCGCCATCGGTCATCAGCTCATAACCCTCCTCTTCGCCGTTGCTCACGGCAGGAGAGCCCTTTATAGAAATCAAAGCCTTTTTCATATTATAATAATTCTCCATTTTATTGTTGAACGAAGCGAGCGTCGCGTCGCGCCCGCGCAAATATTATTTATTGTCGGACAAAGCGAGTGTCGCGTCGCGCTCGCGCAAATACCATTTATTGTCGGACAAAGCGAGCGTCGCATCGCGCGAGTGTAAATACCCTCACTCGAGATAAATCTGTTCGACCATGCCATTAACATCCGATTCCAAAAAACGCGACGCTAATTCCGAAAAATTCTCGATGCCGTCCGTGACAAAAAATCTGACCGTGCCTGCTCTGCCGCCGGAGGCGTCCGACCAGCCATCAACATCCGACCTTCCGCCGGCATCCATCTCACTACCATCAGCCGCCCTACTTGCCGCTAAACCGTTCTTACGCAAATCATCGGCGACAACTCTCGCCGTCTCGGCTCCCGAATCCACCAACGTGACTCCCGGACCCAATATTTCTGAAATAACACCGCGCAAAAGCGGATAATGCGTGCAGCCCAATATCAACGTGTCGATATCCGCAGCAATGAGCTCTCGGAGGTAATCTCCCGCAATCGCCGATACTGCGACGTCGCCGGCGTCCGTCCTGCCGTTTTCCACTAATGGAACAAATAATGGGCAAGCCACCGAAAACACTTCAATCTCGCCCATGCCGCCCGACGCTCCCGCGCCCGCACCATAAGCAGCGCCCGACGCTCCCTCGCCCGCCGCGCCCGCCGCTCCCGCACCACCAGCAGCGCCGCCACCCGCGCCCGCCGCGCCACCAGCACCATCAGCAGCACCGCCACCCGCGCCCGACGCTCCGCCACCGGCGCCTGCAGCCCTGATCGCCGCCTCATACGCCCCGCTGCGCACGGTCGCGGCAGTCCCTATCACACCGATCCGCCCATTCCTCGTAAGCCTCACGGCAGCAGCGGCAGGCGGGTTGATCGCCTCATAAACCGGCATGTCAAAAGCACCGACCAAATGGTCAAGCGCCGCCGAGCTCGCTGTGTTGCAAGCGACCACCATCGCCTTAATGTCAAATCCCGCAAGGAACTCAGCATCCTGGCTGGCATATCTTATAATAGTATCCCGCGAACGCGAGCCATATGGCACCCTGCCCGTATCGCCAAGATAGATGATATCTTCTTCGGGCAATAATTCAATGAGCTTTTTTACTGTCGTAAGGCCGCCCAATCCGGAATCAAAGACCCCTATCGGCCGAGCATCCATCGCCTGCCCTAACCCTTTCAACCGTTATTGCCCCAGCCGCAGAGCCCCCCGCCGCCGCAAAGCCGCAGAGCCTCCCGTCGCCGCAAAGCCGCCGAAACCCCGTCAACGCAAAGCCGCCGAACTCACGCCTCCAGATACGCATTCGCCGCCGCAACGATCTCATCAAAATCGCTATGCAACAAATGCTCCGAAATAACATCCAAAACCGCCTTCTGCGCCTGCGACCAAACCTTGTCGCTCAAAGCGCCCAAAGCCTCTTCTGCAGAACTCTCATCATATTCCTCACACGCAGCGACGATTTCCGCCAGCTTCTGCCTGAAAAGCGGCAAATCCTCGGCAATGCCGGCAGCCGCGGCGCCCGCGACCTCAGAATCCGGCATCAACATATCAACGACAAGACGCAAAGACTCGAGAAACGCCGCCGTTTCTTCAACCATAATGCCCGACGCGCCGTCGCGCGCGGAAGCCTCCAGCTTCAAAGCCACAGCAGACAGCTCCATCTCACCGATATTCGCAAGCGCGCTCTTCATACCATGCACATGGATCACATACGTCCTTATGTCGTTTTCATCAACTAAGCTGCCCTTTTCAAAAAGCGCATCCAAAACCGTGAGCGACTTCGACGCATCGCGCACGAACGCCTCCGCGAACTTGCGATCGACCACCGGCTTCCCCGCGCCCCCCGCCGACGAATCCGCATCGCCTCCGGCCCCGCGCCTCGCCGCCTCAATGACCTCCGGCGGCTGCTTGTCGCGAATCAGCTTGTTGAGCACGGTGTTCAACTGCCTCACATCGATCGGTTTTGATATAAAATCATCAAAGCCATTCCCGAGGAAGATATCCGCCTGCCCCGCGACAGCGTTCGCCGTCAAGGCGACGATCGGAAGAGCATAGTCCATCCCCCTGATGATCTTCGTCGCCTCGATGCCATCCATCTTCGGCATCATGTGGTCCATAAAGATTATATCGTAAGTTTTGCCGTTTTTAACCTTTTCAATCGCCTCATATCCGCTCTCCGCAGAATCGATTTCCAACTTATACGGCGACAAAAGGCCTTTCGCGACATAAATATTCGTTTCGACGTCGTCCACGATTAAAACGCTGCCATATGGCATCGGCTCGCGTGAAATCTGCGCCCTGCGCATCTGTGCCTTGCCGCTCCCGCGGAACTGCCGCAGGTTTTCGACGATCTCCTTGCCCAGCATGGCCGTCCCGACCCGCTTCTGAGGGATCTTCACCGTGAAAACAGTGCCCACTCCCGGCTCGCTCTCCGCCATGATTTCGCCATCCATCAGGCTGATCAGATTCCGCGTAATGCTCATCCCGAGGCCGGTCCCCTCCGTCGAGCGGTTCGCCTCCACATTAAACCGTGAATATTCATCAAAGAGCTTCTCCAATTGCTCCTTGGTCATCCCCTGCCCGGTGTCGCTCACGCTGACCACCAAATTCACCATGTCGCCCGCGCCCGGGCCGTATTCGGTATTGATCGTCAGCTTGACAGTCCCGGAAAGCGTGTATTTGAAAGCATTGGAAAGGATATTGTTCAAAATCTGCTTGATCCGCAGCTCGTCGCCCATAAGCGTCCTTGGCGACTCCTCATCGACCTCCAGCTCAAACTCGATAGGCTTGCTGCCAATGCGCATCATGTTGAGCTGCGCGGTATCGCTGATCATGCTCGCGATTTCATACTTGTCAATGACGAGCTCCAGCTTCCCCGCCTCAATTTTCGACAGGTCGAGAATATCGTTTATAATGCCGAGCAACACGTCCCCGGAAGAATAAATCTTGCTGAACGCTTCCTTCGTCTCGCGGCTATGCGCCTCGTTTTGCAGCTCGATCTCCGTAATGCCGAGAATAGCGTTCATCGGCGTGCGAATCTCGTGGCTCATAGTGCTCAAAAACGCGCTCTTCGCCTGGTTCGCGGCCCGCGCTTCCTCGACGGCCTCGCTCAACTGCTTGTCGCGCCTGATCAATTCGCGCTCGCGCTCGTGGATTTCCGTCAAGTCGGCTATATATCCGACAATGGCAAATGTGTTCGCATATGGAATCCTCCGAAACTCGACATCCAAAATTCTGATGCCGCCGTTGATATGCAGCTCCGTCTCAAACTTGCATTCGCCCTCCTTTGCCGCCGTCATAAGCCTCTCCGGCAGCGGCACGGAAATCCGCCCTTCAGATTGGACTTCCGGGATGCTTCTCACGACCCTTTCGATAAAACCCTCTACCAGCGCTTCCTTTGAATCAAATCCCAGAAACACGCACGCGGCAGGATTGCAATCCACAACCTTGAAAGATGAATCAAAAAGGATGTTGATATGCGGGTTCGACTCGAACATCGCGGACACGGTATGCTGCGCCAATTCCAGATCGGAAATGGCGACCGCAGCCTTTTCGAGGGTATCCTCAAGCTCCCTTTGGAGCATAATTATCTCGGTGACATCCTCCGTGCTGCCGACGACGCCGCTGACCTCGCCATTGTCATCACGAATGAGCGAAGTCCGCGTCCTGAACTTTTTGCCGTCGATATCGGCGATCCAGTCCTGAGGGCCCTCTTGAAATGTTTTGTCAACATTTTCTATAATGTCCAGATGCCGGCTCTTTTTCTTGGCAACGTCCAGGTTCTTCCCCTCGATAAAATCGGGAGTGACGCCGATCTCCTTGAGGTACAACCCATCGAACAACGTGATGTTATTATCGCGATCAACGCTCCATATTACGCCCGCGAAATTTGCGATTACGGCCTTAAGCTTGGTCAAAGCCGCATTATCAGACAAATTCAAAGACATGCGTTCATCCGGCATTTTAATGCCCCCCATCCGAAAACTCGAATCAACCCGACAGATTCCGTCAATCAGANAGAATACCATCGGCCGCCTATGAATGAATATACACAATTTCCAATCATATTTCAAGAAAAATGCGAAATATCTGTGAATTTCTATTTTTCTTCTCAAAGAAACGTTGAAAACCACACTTTAATGTGGTAATATCATCAAAAGCAAAAAAAGAAGGAGGAATTGAGTATGAATGTTACGCTCGCTCAAGCGGAAAAAATTCTGAAAGGCAATCATACGTTTTCTCAGCTTGGGTTTTCGTTGTTGATCACTCGCCTAAAGGGTATATACAGCAAAGACTCATCACATGACACCGTACAAACCTGCATGAGCGAAATCAACATGTTTCTCGACAAGTACAGCGCCATCATGTCGTCGGATTTCACGATCATTTCCAAGCTATAAGGAGGAACGAAATAATGCTATTTACATATGATGAAGTATGCCAAAAAATCAAAAGCGGCGCGCTTTTACACATAGCAGGCACAGAAACNCTGGTAAAAAAACTGCCGAAAGGAAACTGGATCGGCGGTTCGACCGAATACTTCATGGCAAAAACCGGCGGCATAGTCACCAACGAATCCCTGTTCGTGACGGAACTTCCCTATGACGAGTTCAAAATCAGCGTCTATGACGCGGAAAGCATACACAACATCACCGTCGATGCATATAGCAACGGCTTCTCCATAGTCGTGCTGCCGTTCGACAGCGAGGTGCACATATCATATGCTCGCGAAGCCCCGAACTTTGAAGGCATGTTCATCAAAAACATCGTCGGATGGGTGTCCGGGATCAATCTCGACGTCCCCGGCCAGACCCCGATAGCCACCAACGGGTTGACAGGCGAATCGTTCTCAGACAAAGCCGTCGTCGCGCACATCTGCGTGCCCGACGACAAGATGGTCAGCCTCGCCATTGTGAACATTTTCGAGCCTGACGAAAAATCTCCTGTCATCGAGTTCGCGGAAGAAAGCTTCTCGGTCAAAAACTGCAAAGTGGACGGGAAAGAGGTTGTCTTCGCCGACTACCTCACAAAAAACGACATTGACATCAGGTTCCCGCTTGTCGGCAACTACTCAGGCGTCGGCATCAACATTTCGTTCAAGGCTGTCGAGGACGGCATCGTAACGTTCTACGCCCCCGTGTTTCCGGGCATCGAATACCGCATGGCAAAACCCGTCACGAGCTATGTCGACGAGTTTAATAACCGCCTGAAAACGCTCGACAGCACGCACGCGGTTTTCTCCTGCAACTGCGTCTTGAACTTCCTTTTCGGCGAATTAGAAGGAAAAGATATCGAATCATTCTTCGGTCCGATCACCTTCGGCGAAGTCGCGTTTCAGCTCGTCAACCAAACCCTGGTATACGTCACGGTGGCCTGAGCCCCGTCCCCCGTCCATCGTCATTGCGGGCCGAAGGCGCGGCATCCAATCCCTAACGCTATCCGTCTCTCGTCCATCGTCATTGCGAGCCGAAGGCGCGGCAATCCATTCCCGCGCGCCGCGTCCCCCGTCCCTAGCTCCGTCCCACGTTCACATCACTGACTAATCGTATCAAGACCGGGTCGCTGTTTCACCACCGACCTGGTCTTCCATTTTCCCCTGCTGAAATAAATCCCGTTCACGATCAAATTCAACGTAAACGAAAAAATCATCGAAAGATAAATCGCCTCCGGCTTCCCGCCGGGATACTCTGCCGACTTCGTCACATTCACTAGAATGATGGTGAGCGGCAGCCTGAACGCAATATTCGTCACAATCGTGATAATCAATTGCGTCATCGTATCGCCCGCCCCGCGCAAAACTCCGCCGATGACAAACGACACCGCCATCATCCCATACCCGATGAGCATGATGCGGATCATCCTGCTCCCGATGTCAGTAATCAACAGCGTCCGCGCAGGATTCGGATCGTTGATGAACATGCTCAAAAGCTGCGAACTGAAAAGCAGCATGGCCGAAATAACGATAGCGGAAGCCACCAGCGACATCACCAAAAGCACCTTGAACCCCTTAATGACCCGATCCGTCTTTCCCGCGCCGATGTTCTGCCCCGCGAAAGTGCTCGCCGTCATGTTGAACGCCTGCCCCGGCATCATGGCGAATTGGTCGATGCGCATGACGGCAGTATGCACGGCGACAAACACCGCTCCGTCAAAAATCCCGTTGAAGGGAATCTTGACAGCGTTGATATAGCTCTGCACCAACATGAAGCTCATCGACATGATCATCTGCTGCAGACCGCCCGGCAAACCGATGCGCACAATCAACATTACTATATTCTTCGTCAGCTTGATTGTCTTGACCCCCAGCGCAAGCACATCCTTCATATGCACCAAACGAATCAAGCAAGCGATGGCCGACACCGCCTGGGAAATAATCGTTGCCCATGCCGCGCCCGCGACCCCCAAGCCCAGCCCAAAAGGCAACTGGTCCGGGGTCGCCACCATCCATATGTCGAGAAAAACGTTCAATAGCGTCGTCCCGATAAGCACTACCAAAGGAAACGTGCTGTTCCCGACGCCGCGCAAAACCCCTCCGAGAATGTTGTAATACGCCATGCCTATGAAGCCCAAGAAAATAATCCGGACATATGCCTGCGCATCATCAAAAATCTCAGGAGGGCAATTCGTAATCTTGAACACCCAACCCGATACCGACAGCCCAAGCCCTGTCGCAAAAAGCGACGTAAAGAAAACCAGAAAAATCGCCGAACCAACAGTCTTCGTCAAGCTGTCCCTGTCTTTCGCGCCGTAAAACTGCGAAACGAGCACCCCGACTCCCGTGCCGATCGCCATGAAAAACACGGCGAAAAGAAACTGGAGGTGCATCGAGACGCCAATCGCAGAAAGCCCGTTCGGCCCGCAAAACTGTCCGACGACAATGCTGTCGACGGTGCTGTAAAAAAGCTGCAAGATATTTCCCAGCAACAGCGGAACCGTAAAAATCAACAGCGGCTTCACCGGGCTGCCGACAGTCATATCCTGCGCGCCAAAAACCGATTTTATCTTACTAAACACAAATCACTCCACCTAACTATCTCTCTCTCAGCGTCCCCCGTAGGGGCGGCAACCTGCCGCCCGAAAATGCGACATTCTGCCACCACGCTCCACCCCTGCCCTCTTTAGAAAAGAGGGTGCCGTCCGCAGACGGCGGGTGATTTGACCGTCCCCCGTAGGGGCGGCAACCTGCCGCCCGCAAAATGCGGCATTCCGCCCCCACGCTCCACCCCTGCCCTCTTTAGAAAAGAGGGTGCCGTCCGCAGACGGCGGGTGATTTGACCGTCCCCCGTAGGGGCGGCAACCTGCCGCCCGCAAAATGCGGCATTCCGCCCCGGTGTCATCTGAGCGCAGCGAAGAATCCTTCCCCTCGTAGCGGCGGCATTCTGCCGCCATCTCGCCTATTTATAAGGATCAAACCGTCGCGCCTCATACTCGCTCGTCATCCACTTGCGCCTGTTGATCAACGGCTGATGGTCCGGCGGCCCATACGTGCTGCCCCAGAACATAAACCCGCCCCCCTTGCCAAACGTATCTATCACCCGCTTGACCTCGGAACGCATAAGCTCCTCCGTGCAAGTATCCCAAGCGACAGGCCCGTGGCTGTCCCAGCAGCCGATCAAAACCATCTTGTTGCCATATTTCGCCTTAATCCCCTCGAGATCGTTGACGACCTGCGCCGGATTCCACGAATTGACGCCAAAATCGATCCAATCATCGATCGAATCCTCGCACCGCCCGCAGTTATGCATCATAATCGGCAGCCCCCGGTCGCGCGCGATCTTGGTATCTTCCATCACAAACGGCTTGATGAACTCCCTGTACATTTCAGGCGAAATGAAAGGATTGGTCGCCGTCGCGGTATCGTCGCCGACGGTAAAAATGTCGACGGGATAATACTCCATGAACTTCTCATTGACCTTCGAATAGAACTCGTGGAAATAAGCATACATCGCCTTCACTTCGTCCGGCTCCTCATAATATGAAATCAACCCGTTCGTGAAGCCCATAAGGTTCATATGGAGCATGAAATATCCGCCCGTCCCCGAGCCCATGACGGCGGCCTCCGCAGGATTCAAAGGCATGCTCTCGATATCCTTCTTTGCCATCTTCTCCCAATCGATGTCAGACAAATCCGGCGCCTTGACGACATCGCGCCAATTGCGAATATCATCGAGCATAAACTCCCCCGGCACAGGCAGCTCCTGCCCGCCGGTATCCTCCGTGCCGATATACTCGATGCCCCACATATCCTGCGTATAACCCCTCGCGGACTTCTTGCGCCCGAAAGCGGAACACATGACAGAGGTGCATTGTGGCGGCAACGTGGCATATGGATCCGGGCCGAAGTAATACCTCGGCACAAACTCCGGCTCCCCTCCTGTGACGCAACGCATAAAATTCTCTCTGACTGATAATGGCATGATACACACTCCTTATATAAATTGTAAGTTATGCAACGGTGTCATTCTGAGCGCAGCGAAGAATCCTTCCCCTCGTAGCGGCGGCATTCTGCCGCC
>WRMX01000090.1 GCA_009776905.1 Oscillospiraceae bacterium | reverse complement strand
AGAGTAACTCCCTCGCAATTCAAAAATTTGGCCGCTTCCGACGGTCTGCTTTGCTATGCCCTTTTTTACAGCCTAATCCGCAAGATTTGTTTCAGACTATTTCCCCCCTGAATACACGCATACATTATTCAATGTAAGAAAAAAGGTGGAGCCTTACAAGACCGTCGGCACAATCGGGCAAAAATGCGGCACAACTCGACTGGGAAAAGCAGAAATACGGAAACACATATCATCGCCTATATACTATCCATAATTATCTTGATTATAACCTCAGACGCCAGTATAATTAACAATAGAGGAATCAATATGAACATTCTCATATGCGACGATATTCAAAATGAAGCGGACAAACTGTCCGGATGCATTGCCGGCATGGGGCATGAAGCAGTGGCCTTCACAAAAGGCGCGGACGCGCTCCGGCACATACGCTCCGGCGCCTTCGTCGATGCGTGCATCCTTGACATCGTCATGCCCGATATGAACGGCATCGACCTTGCCCGAAAGTTGAGGGATGCGGGCTATTCCGGCGAAATAGTCTTCCTCTCAACCTCAAACGAATACGGCCCGGAAACATATGAAGTCAAAGCATTTCACTACCTTCTCAAGCCGTTTGAGCCGGAAAACGTGAAGCGCGTCCTCGACGAAATAAATGACGCGCAAAAAAAGGCCGATTCCGCTGGGATAAAGCTGAAATCATCAAGCGCAGTACGTTTCATCGCGTTCCGCGACATTGAATATGTCGAAGTCATCAAGCATTACGTCACTTTCCGCCTGGCAAGCGGGGAACAAGAAGAAATACGGGCGGCATTCGCCGAGATCGCGCCACAGTTGCTCTGCGACAGCCGCTTCATCCAATGCCACCAGTCATATATCGTGAACATGGACGCAATCGCTTCGATGACCACCAACGAAATCACCACTCGCAGAGGCGCGAGGGTTCCGGTGTCAAAAAGTTATCACAGCACAAAGATAAAATATCTTACGTGGGGGTTCCACCCCCACAATCCGGACGCCGAGCGTTCCGGCTAAATTCGCTTTACGGCGGAAGTGAATTCCGCCTGCGAATTTCAGCCTCCGCACCGGCGCACCGCACCGGCGCACCGCACCGGCGCACCGCGCTTCGCGCGGCGACCCGGACGCCGAGTAGCTCCGGCAGTGATGTTATCCAGAAGATTGAATAACGGCCGCATATGAGGGGATGACGCTATGTCGATTGACACCGCATTTCTCTTTCTTACGTTCATAACGCTGCTCATCAACTATACCACGATGTTCCTCACGTTCTCCTTCAGATACAGCAAAACGATATCGATCTGCGCGCCGATAGTCTTCAGCATCGCAGTCCATATCGTCCTATACCTGACCGGGACCCAAGCATCGTTCTATAGGTTCTGGGGCGGCTTCATCCACTTTCCCCTGTTCTTTCTTCTTTCAAAAGGCGAAGCGCTTAAAAAAGTATTCGTCGTGTTCTTCGTCATGGTCTGCACGGGGTTCCAATTGGCGATAGCAAGCGCTGTCTCAGGGCTGTTTGTCCCCGCAGACAGCAACGAATTCTGGCTGCTCGTGTTCATCATCGGCGTGGTGTTCTATGCGGTTTATCTGGCGCTCGTGCGGAAATATGCGCGGCGCTTTTTCAATCTTCTTTTCATCAGCGGCAACAAGCGCGAATGGGCTCTGTATTCGCTAGGCGCAGCATTCTCATATTTCGCGATGACGGTGGCCATCAGCGTTTCATCAGGTCTGGAGCGGATCGCGCTGCTGCTGTTCGCATTTTGGAGCTTCTGCATATTATGCTTCGCCATCATCAATACGCATAAAAAAGCGATGAAAACCGCAGAGGCCGAGTTCGCCTCGGGCATCATTTCGTCCGGGCGCGACCACTATCAAAAAATGAACGAAATGCATGAACAGCTCCGCATCATGCGGCATGACTATAAATACCACATGGCCGTGATCGACGAGTTTGCCGCGAATAATGACATCACAGGCATCGCAAGATACCTATCCACAATGCGTGAGCAGTTTGTTGAAAATGAGGCACAGGACTACTGCTCGAACACCGTCGTCAACGCGCTGCTCTCGCATTATGCGGAGCGTTGCGGCAGGGACGGCATCGAATTTCGCGCCAGCGCCGCATTGCCAAACGCGCTTGCCATCCCGGACTATGAGCTCTGCATCATATTGGGAAACTTGCTGGAAAACGCCGTGGAGGCATGCGGCAAGACATTAAAAAGGAAATTCATCGACCTACAGATCGGTCCGCTTGGCGAGCAATTGGCGCTCCTCGCAAGGAACAGCTTCGATGGGAAGGTTGGCACGGAAGACGGTAAAGCCGTCAGCGCAAAAAAGGAAGGCGGCTACGGGCTAAAAAGCATAGAAGCCGTGGTCGCGCGATATGGCGGCGAGCTGACCATCGAATGGAACGACGAAACGTTCACCGCAGGCGTCACGATAAAATTATAGTCATAAGGGTTATAATTCACGCCCGGTGAGGTAAGGGCGTGAACCAATGTGGCTCATAAGGCAAAAAGATACACGTGAGGCAAAAAGAAGCATTGACTTATCCCTTCGCCTTAGGTTATAATAAATGTGAGGTGAACGCACTATATGGAACGTAAAATAGCCAAAGCCTTGCTAACATGGAAAAACAACCCGAAAAAGCAGCCTCTGCTTCTGCAAGGAGCGCGGCAGGTAGGCAAAACTTTTACGCTGCTTTCTTTTGGTAAGGAGCATTATAAAAATGTCGTGTATTTCAGCCTAGAGGAATCAACGGATATTCGGGCTGTTTTTGACCGCGATCTTAACCCTGAGCGTATAATTAAGGAGCTTTCGGCAAAAAGCGGGAAAAGCATCATGCCGGGAGATACCTTGCTGATATTTGATGAGATTCAAGCTTGCGAGCAGGCGCTGGCAGCCCTCAAATACTTTTCCGAAAAAGCCCCGCAATATGATATAATTGCGGCTGGCAGTTTACTTGGCGTTGCAGTCAAACGCACAAACTTCTCTTTTCCTGTCGGAAAGGTAGACATGCTCCATTTATTCCCAATGGATTTTGAGGAGTTTTTATGGGCGCTCGGACAAGAAAAGCTCTGCGAATTGATTCGTGAAGCCTACGAAAGCTTCACCCCTTTGTCTCTCCATGATACTGCTATGGATTTTTATAAAACCTATCTTGTGGTAGGCGGCATGCCCCGCGCTGTAAGCGAGTACGCAGATAAACAGGATTTTGATTTCGTTATTGCCGTTCAGCGCACGCTAAACGCTTCGTATATAGCAGATATGGCGAAGTATGCCACACCAGTAGAAACAACACGGAATATGGCGGTATGGGATTCCATCCCTGCGCAGCTCGCCAAAGAGAATCATAAGTTCCAATATAAGGTTATAAAGTCCGGCGCACGATCGAAGGATTATGAAGCTGCGATGGATTGGCTAACAGCCGCGGGGATGATAAATAAATGCGTCAATATAACCGAGGGAAAGCTGCCGCTTAAAGCGTATGAACAGCCTGATCTTTTCAAGGTCTACATGGTTGATACAGGCTTGCTTTGTTCCAAACTCGACATAGCCGCCAATGTTGTTCTTCACACGCCGCACAGCTTTGACGGTTTCAAGGGCGCGCTAGCTGAAAACTATATCATGCAGACCCTAGTAGTAAACGGTATCAAGCCATATTATTGGAGTTCACCGGGCAAAGCGGAAGTTGATTTTGTTTTTCAGGACAGACAAAGCAATATTATTCCATTGGAAGCGAAATCAGCTGACAATGTACGGTCAAAAAGCTTACGCAGCTTCCGTGACATTTATAATCCTGTTTATTCCGTCCGTGTGTCGGCTAAAAACTTTGGTTTTGAAAATGAAATAAAGAGCATACCGCTTTACGCGCTCGGCTGTTTGAAAGTTTAGCAAAAGCGACGTAAACCCCCTGTCTCTAGCCATGGGGTTTGAAAATAGGTTCGTCATCTGCATCCTCTCATAAATCATGAGCGCTTGACGGTATGCCACGCTAGGAAATCGCCATTACATGCATTGGGGTGGTTATTTGACGAAGGTTCTTGTTGTGGAGGATTCCAAAATCACACGTGACTTAATTGAAGGGATTGTAGGCGAGGCAGGGGGCTATTCTCTGGTCGCGTCGCTCGAAAACGCCGCGAATGCGGAGATCATATGCATGAACGGTCAGGTTGACCTTGTCTTGATGGATATCTGCACGGCGGACGACGAGTCGGGGTTGGTAGCTGCAGGGAAAATTAAGAAGCATAACCCGGACATACGGATCATCGCAATGACGTCCATGCCCGAACACTCTTTCATCAACAAGGCAAAAGCTGCCGGATGCGACAGCTTTTGGTACAAAGAATATGGGGAGTTTGATCTTCTCGACGTGATGAACCGCACGATGCAGGGCGAATCAGTCTATCCACCGGAATCACCTGTCATTTCCATAGGTTTCACGGACAGCAATGATCTGACCGAGCGTGAGATGGACGTCCTGAGGCAGCTCGCGCTTGGTTATAAGTATGAGGAAATCTCTGATAATTTGGGGCTTTCGACAAATACCGTGAAATACCACATAAAGAACCTTCTTATGAAGACTGGATATCGTAGCACTCTCCAGTTAGTAGTCGATGTCGTGAGCAAGCGATTGATCCTGCCGAAGTTCTGAGCTCGTTGTCTTTGAGCTCTTTGTCTGCTATTCATCTCCGCGCGTATTCTCTTCTCCCGGGATCAAAATCCGCAGCATCACTCCACTGCGAATGACAATATCGAGACTCGCTCCCTCCTGCTCCAGCCTCTTGCGCAAATTGCCGAGTCCATTCCCCTCAATGAGCGATGTAATGCCGCTGCTGCCATTGTCGGAAATCTCAACCATATGCCCTCTGCTAACCGGCTTAATCGTCACGATGAGCCGGTCTGCTTTTGCGTGGAGCACTGCATTTGTCAAAGCCTCTCTCACAGCAGCATATAATAACAGCACCGATTTCCGGTGAATAGGCCTCTCGCCTTCAAAAACGATTTGACATCCTATCATCTCAGCCGCGTTTATCAGCTCCGCTTCCGGCGACTTCTCGTCTTCAGGCGAGTCGTGCGAGTACTCTTTAAAACCACGAACGATTCGACCCCAGACCTCCGCAAGATATTTTATATTATCATTAATTGTTCCATTGGACAGATGCTGCTTTGTCGTAAGTATGCTCCTCCCGAGATCATCATGTATTCTCATCTTTGTTGACAAAATTTCCTTATCAAAATTTATCTGCACGATATTGTCAAGCAGTGCCTGCTGGCGCCGGTATTGTTCAGCAAGTTTCGTGTTGCTTTCGTATAGATCCCTGCTATATCGATATATATCAGTGACATCGGTCGCATCCAGCTGGATGTAATGCGGTTCTTTGCTCGTAAGCTCCGTACGGCTGAACCTCCATATGCTGCCGTCAGGGAGCGAATAATATATGCTGCCCGCTTCCAGCTCCACGCTGCCGGGCTCCACGCTGCCAAGCTCCACGCTGCCGGGCACAGCCGGAGCATAGCCGCGTTCCAACACTCCTGCGCTGCGTTTGGCGGCAGCAGCGTATTCAAACGTTGGGTTCATCCACGCATCCTCCAGCCTCATGCATCCGCCGCCACCATCGCCCTGCGCAAGTTCGCCCCACACCGACAGCACATTCAAAACAGTATGCCCCAAAATCGCATAAACCAATTCGTTCATTCGCCTGTTTGTCAAAATCGGTTTCCCTCTTACTGTCGAAATTGACAATCCTCCGGGCAAATTATCGATCGTCTCCCGAATCGTTTGCGGTGACAATAGCGAATTACGATGGACAGACACCTTCCGCAAGACAAAATATATGCGTATCAACAAAACCAACGCAAATAACAACTGAACAATAATAAATGCGTTGGCGTTCCCTTCATTAAGCCATGCGAATATGTCATACCCCGTAAGGCAGCGCAGCAAAAGAGCAAGATTCGCCGTTTGCATCATAACCTGCAAAGCACCTGCTGCCCGGCAGCGCATACGATACCGCACCCAAATCTGCATGAAGATATTTGCCCCTGCAATCAAAAGCAGCAGATGCATGAGACTCAGTATTAAAATGCTCGGTGAAACCTGCATAATCATGCCCTCAGCCACTGAAAACAACTCGGTAACCTCGTTCTGCGCCACTCACGCTCAGTCGATAGTCCGCCTTGTTTAAACGCTGCAGCTCAGACAACAGGCTGCCTTTAACGCCACTGTCTGAAAAAACCTCTATAGTAAAATCAACATTTGTATCAAATGAAACATGAATTGCATCGAGCGCGAACTGTTCTCGCTCGATCAAAAATTGAAAAACATCGAATGCACAGATTGCAAACTCGGGAGCCAGTGTGCCATGCGTCCGCCATACAACCTTAGCGCTAATGTCCATCTGCTCGAGGCACCCGATTATCTCCATGAAGCACAAATCCAACTCCTGATTCGATATAATATTATCAGATTGCTCGATAAGCCTGAGATTGCACCGTCTCTTGATATAGGCGCCAATCAGGCAGATTTTCTTGAATAACGCATCAGTATCAACGCCATGCTCACATTCATTCAACAGGTCATGCAATAATGTCAGCTGCTTTGTAACCTCGCCTGCCAGAAGGGAGTAGATTTCGATTTTCTCGCGCACCGCCGCCTCTTCGGACTTTGCCGCCAACTCCTGCCGCACCAGTTCGCTGTCGTGTTCAAGTCTTTCCATGCTCCTCTGCAACTCGCTGATGACTGCAACCGTCTCGGACACATCGGTCTGCCATACAGCATATCCGCCCATGATCGTATGCAAATGAAACTCGATTCCATCCTGCATCCGAGCATGCCGCTCTTTCTTCAAAAGCTCAAACATATCATGAGATATCGCCACCGCCGTTGACGAACTCAAACGGACGTCCCCATCCTCCCCAAGTATCTGCATTGCGACCGTAGACCGGTCGAACACCTCATCATATCGCGTGTTTACCGGCACCATGCCGGCGATTATGCTGGTCTCCCAGATGCATATCTCGATGAAAAACAACAGAATGGACTGCTCCATCAACTCATACTCCACAACGTAGGCAGCGAGCATATATGGAATATTTACCACAATCACCAACACTGTGAATATCAACGGAACCAGTCTTGCATACCCGGCGCGAGACTCCACGCCGCTGTCGGAGCCCGCTTCCCTGCTCCTATGCCGAACGACAAACACGCGCGCGAACAACAGCGCGAATGCCCATGCGATCATAACATAAAAGCCCGCGCGCGGTCGAAAGTAAAGAAAATCGTTGATTTCATCCTGCAAAGGTTGAAAAATAAGATGATGAATATCATTTGTCAACAACAGCGATGGAATTACAATCCCCGGGACGAGGAGCAGATATCGGTTTCGTTGAAATTTGTAGTCCTCTGTCTTTCCCAATCCAAATGAGGCAAAGAGCCCAAACAAGGGCGCTAGGATAAAAGGCAGTGCGTTCAGATACCCACTGAACCTGATAAGGTGCAGCTCGCTGTCCGTCAAGACGACATTTGTAAAATACTGCGTAAACGCATCGTGGATGAAACGGATCGTAATCCCAAGGAGCATCAGTATGCTCTCCGCTAATAAGAAAACGCGCATGTTGCGCTGAGTGACTCGGCTTCGCACGGTCGCCCACCACCAGGCAAGAAGCATCACATACGCTGCATATATGACCACAGGGCGGATGGTGTCAGCGGGCGCGACATGCAAACCGGCTTGCCGATAAAAAGAAATAATGCACAAAAGCAAGAACACCGCAATGATCAGCGCTGCTTCCTTATGCTTTTTTCGCGCCAAATCAATCTGCCCCCTCTCATCAAAAGCTCGCATCAATAGCTCCGGCCTACACCACCGCAAAGCCTATCTGTCGTAAAGCGTACACCGCCGTAAAGCCTGACTGCCGCCATAAAGCCTGCACCGCCATAAAGAATGTCTGCCGACGGCCGGACGAATTTTGCCGCAGCGCGCGGCATCCGGGTTGTGAGCGTAGCCATCATCAGTATATCATACCATACAACAGCAAAAAATCCCCACACAAATGGGTAGTTATGTCACACGAAAAAATAATTACGACAACTACCCGATTGTGTGGGGCATTCAGTAAAATCTGCCTGTAGAATGTGTAACCAAGGAACCCATACAACACTAACTTCAAAGGGAGGTCATAAAAAATGAGCGAGAACAACCAATGGGACGACATGATGGAGAAAAACCAAAAGCAGCAACTGACCCGGCAGAGAATCGAAAAGGGCGTGAAAGTAGCAAAGAATGTAAGGAAAGTCGGAAATATCGTCGCTGCGGCATTCGGGATAATACTGATTATCATCCTGCTTGTCATCCTTGCAACGAATAGCTGACGCAACAGTTGCGAATGGCTTTCAATGAAAGGCAAACAAAAATGAGTTTTTGCACGTTTAAAGTTTTTCCTATCGGCGCCAATGCAAGCAGTTATGCCTATGCAACGACAGATCAAAATGGGAAAATTCTCCAAGAAAAATGGGACAACGGCTTGAACCGCATGCTCGCTGCCACGGCGCTAAACTTCTATTCCTTCAAAACAGATATTAAGACAGACGGTGAGCTCTACATCAGCTTCGGGGGCGAAGCATTAGCCTATTTCACAGACTCGCGCATTGTCGTATCAAGCAAACAATTCAGCCAAGGCACAATCAAATGGGAACACGTCTCGACAGACATCAGCGACAAGAAAAAGCAAAAAGGCAAGGTTCTGCTCGGCCAAATCCGCTACGAGTGGCTGCACAAAATTGGGTTCAGCCGCAAAGCCGGATTCCTTTCCTTCGACACAATAAGCCTGACGCATATGGACACTGACAGGTACTACATGACAATTCTTAGCTTCCCAAAAGGCACAGACACAGAATTTGTCGCAAATGAAGTGCTCGCCCGCGCGTGCAAATACCGCCTTGCCATGAACGATGTGAACAGCGCATCCGACATAGAATTTCTAAAGCATTATTCCGAGGGCGGAAAAATCGGGCCGAGCGCGGATCCGGACAAAACGCCGAGCATAATATTGCCAAACAACTATATCGCGCCAACCGGGGAAGAATACAGACCGACATGGTAATCCATCAATCGCGCCACCTCTCCTCATCCAATTTAAAACGTCTGTGATTGTTATCATCGCAGACGTTTTTGTTGACATTACACTACAATGGTATATACTTTCGATAACACAGCAATTACGAGCCAAGAGCTGGAGAAACGTGGATGGCATGTCTTATTATAGAAGAGCTCTGGCAGATAGAATTGATATCAAGGGGTGACGACCCGATGCGAAAAAACACATTCATCAAATCAATGTCAAGGCAACCATTGCGTACCGCGCTGCTCATACTGCTCATAGCCGCAGCGGTATTTGCGTTCGTCCTGCACGCCACGGAATACATCGTCATTTCGGACCAAATCACGAACCTCGGCAAGTACTACCGCTCCATAGGATACCTCAGCGGCAGCAACACATACCTTGAAGACGTCGCTGCCGGCGCCGACATCGTCTCAAAGAGCGCATATGTGGAATTTGAAGACAGGCGCAGGGCGTCGGAAGGCATACTGCAAGGCATGCCCAACGCGGACATAAGCGGATGGAACGGCATTGCCACCGCCGACGGTCTTGGAGGCCTGTCGGGATTCACGGAGCATCTGACGGACGCCTTTTTCTATGGCGAGCTCCTTAGCATCAAGCGAGTGACGACAGTATATCCAAATCCTCCTTACGACATACTCACATTTAAAGTGGACGACATAATGTCGAGCTATCCGGAGTATCTGGCCGTCGGTAATGAAATATCTGTCCACTATTATTTATCCATGCAAGAAACCGAAGCTCTGGAAGCGGAGCAAGGCCGCCTCGAATCATATGATGACGAACCGGCCATCACCACAGCAGTCAGCGGCATGGCCGTCGGCAATCGTTATTTCATCAGGGGCATGGAAATGTACGATAGCATACGATACACGAAAGATGCTATCGGCGCGGGATTTCCAAAACAAGGAAAAAGCAACATGGACTACCTTGTAATGAGGCCCGTCAACAGCATTTCAACGAATTGGGACCGCAAGTCGCCGGATGACAGATTATGGTATATCCCGGTGGCCCGGGGAGAGCAACTGGACGTTTCGGTGCCCGAGATTGAGTGGCTGGCCGACGAGCTCGCAAGGGTCAATCTCGACCAGCATTCCCTGCAATTGCGCACGACGGTCGACATGACAGCGATCCCATACGCGCAACCGCAATTTGGCACCCTGCGTTTAGTGGACGGGCGGTGGCTCGATAGGGACGACTATGCAAATCAACGGAATGTCGCGGTGATACACGACCAGTTCGCGCGCCTGCGCGGGTTGGAAATCGGAGATACCATCACAGTCAGCATCCCGGAAACGCAATATGTGATAAACCTGATTGCGGACATGGAGTCGAAAACCCACGATTATTTGCTCAAAAGCACTCCCGATGCAGGCCGGATTGGCGAGCTCGAGCTGGAAATCGTCGGTTTTTTCAATTTTCCGTCGNCNAGCTACGCTGACGGCATCACGCAAACAAGCAACACCTTGCTGAACACGCTTGTCTACATTCCCGACTCCATCCTTCCGACAGGCATCGAATACCTTGAGCACGATACTATAGCGCCGGTAATGGAGATGGCCGGATACGGGCAGTATGCCGGGGTCGATACTCTCCCCGGCGAATGGTACAGCTTCGTCCTTTCAGACCCAAAAGATGAAAAGGCGTTCTTGATGGAAAACAACGGCACGCTCATCGGCCAGGGCGACACCGTCGGCAGTACGGGCCTTCGGGTATATTTGCTCGACACGGGGTTTGCAAATTATTGGGCATCTGCGGAGCCGATGTTGCAAGGCGCCGCCTTTAACGCCGTATTGTTCGCGGTCGTGCTCATATTGGTGTTTGCGCTCGTGCTTTTCGTCCACATCCGGCAAAGGCGAAAAGAATACGCAATCATGCGCGCCCTTGGCCGCCCTATGCGCAAATCGAGGCGCGAGCTGCTAAACTCCACGCTCATCTGCGGACTGCCCGCTGTGCTCGTTGGAGGGCTTGCGGCTTGGTATTTCGCTCTCGGGCGCGTCGCGGAGTCGCTTAACCCATTCGGCGAAATCGCAACCGCTTTCAACTTTCAGCTTGAAACGTCGATTCCTGCAGTGCTGCTGCTTGTTCTCATAGCTTCAGCTCTTGCCTTATTCGCAATTATTACGATGGTCGGCGCGACAGTGATGGCGCGAAGCTCGGTGTTCGCTCTCTTACAAGGGCAGCAGGCTGCCATGCCTTCGATACGCGGCATGGAGCACGAATCGCAAACAGAACAACCGGCATCCTACGCAAAGCAACCGTCAACACCGCCGCTCCCCTCGCAAGAATGCGCAAGCTCAATGGTGCAGGCCAATGCCGGCATGAACATAGCGCCCGCCAATGCCGGCAAACCTTCTCCAACGATCTATAATGCAGAGCCTCTTTCCGCTGCCATTAAGCCAAAAGGCCGCAATTTCGCCATTCGCTTCATATTCCGCCACATCACGCGCTCAAAAGCAAAAACAGCCCTCGCGATAATCGCTGCGGTATTCTTCGTGTTTGCCCTTGGCTATATAAATGGCTACAGGAACGATATGGAAAACGAAATCCTCCGCCTTTATGACACCATTTCGGTGAGTGGCACCATCAGGGCAAAGGATTCCAACGACACAGCGACGATGCGGAGCATTGGCAACGTCATCGGCCCCACGGCGGTGGAGAACGTGCTGAACAGCGGGTTCGTGCAGATGGACTACCTTGAAGCAGGCCATGAATATGCGTTATTGACGCTGTCCGAAGACGAAGGCGCAGTGCCGGAGAAGCTGAAAGGCCTTTCGGCGTTTAACTACGAAGTGCAAGAGTTTTTCTACACGACAGCGTTCGAACAATTGCTCGGATTCAGCGATATCGACATGTTCGCGTCGCGCAATTCCAGGAACAACGCCGACAGCCTGCCGGGGGCGGTCAGGCGCTTTGGCGACGATGGCGCTCCCATCGAAGAATTCGCCGTCGAATATGCGGAAGGCTATGATGCTGCATCATTCAAATATTCGACCGACAGCCCGATACCCGTCATTCTGTCCGAACGAGTCATGCAAAATCGCGGAATAAGCCTCGGGGACACGATATATTTCACGATTCCCTCCATCGACACCATCCGATATAGGATCGACAGTTGGACGACAACCCCCGCAATCGTGATCGGCGCGCACAACAGGAATATCATCGGAAAAAGCAGCAGAGACGCAACGCTGATGCCACTCAGCGCACTGGAGAACATATTGGGCGGCAACATCGGCTACACGGCCTTCAACTACACCGTGCTCCCCGGGCGCAGCCGCGAAATCGACTCGTTCAGAGCGCAACTGCTCGAAATCACGATGCCGGTCAAATGGGCCAGCTTGGGCTTCGACTTATGGGACGAGGAATTGCGGACGGTCGTCGGTTCCTTTGAAAAGAACCTGTCATTGATGCAGATGCTATATCCCGTCGTAATCTCCATCTCCGTGTTGATAGGATTCGGGCTTTCGTTCCTGCTGATGCTTCAAAACGCAAAAATAGCGGCCGTCATGCGCGTCCTCGGCACGACGCGCAAAAAAACCGGATCGATGCTCTGCACGGAGCAGTTGCTGGTGTGCGTCATAGGGCTTGCGCTTGGCATATGCGCGCTGCTCGCGCTCAGCTGGGTCATCAGCCTCTTCGGGTCGACGATGCTTGCCGGATGCTATCTCATCAGCGTCTTTATAGGTTCAGCGGCGGGGGCCGTGAGAATC
>WRMX01000089.1 GCA_009776905.1 Oscillospiraceae bacterium | reverse complement strand
CCGCCGCTGGGCATCGACAAAGACGATGGGCGCTTCAGGCCTGCGCGGCGGTTTCGGCGGGGTGTGCCGCACTGCCAACGGCACCGAGTTTGCCCGCGCGATGATCTTGCTGTATGCCCTGCAGGGCATGGGCAAGCCCGGGCGCAATATGTGGGGGGCGAATACCGGCGCTCCGATGGATTATAACTTCTGGTTCGGCGGGTATTCCGATCCGAACTCGCAGATATCAAATAATCCCATCGCCGACAAATCGGCCGTTAACTGCGTCACCCAAAAGCTATACAGGCCCAATCTTCCCGATGCCATTTTGGACGGACATTATGAGTGGTATGGCGAGGGCTTCTGCGGCAACGGCATCGACCAGGAATTCACCGAATATATCTATCCGCAGCCCGGTTGTTCAAAAGTCCATATGTTCTGGCGCTATGGCGGCACGTTCATGGGGACGATGCTCGACACGAACAAATGGGTCAGGATGTATCAATCTCCCGAGCTTGAATTTGTCGTAAACCAAGACATTCACTTCCACGGAGAGGCGCGTTTCGCGGACGTCGTGCTTCCTGCTTGCACGAGCCTTGAGCGCTACGACATCGGCGAGATGAACAACTCCGGCCCCGGCGGTTACCAGTCGCATTCCCAGACGGGCAACAGCTGGCAGATCGTCGTGTTCCAGGACAAAGCCATCGAGCCGCTTTGGGAGTCAAAGTCCGACTATCAGATTTTTGCCGACACCGCCGCGAAGCTCGGCTGGGGCGAGGAATATACCGAGGGGCGCACGGAGCTTGAATGGTGCAAGCGTTTCTGGGAAAAATCCGATCTTTGCGACAAGATTTCCTGGGAGGATTTCATAAAGAAGGGCTATTATGTCGCCGGCGTTCCGGAAGACCGCGAGCCTCGCTTCGGTTTCCGCTGGTTTGCGGAGGGCTACCCCTGCGATACGCCAAACCACAAGCCGTGCCAGGAAGAGGGCAAGCTCGGCACGTTTACGGGGAAATTCGAGTTTGTTTCCGAGAGCCTTCTCTATTTTGCGCCGCATGATGAGACCAGGACCCCCATCGCGTCATATAAACGCTCATGGGAAGGCCATCACTCCATCAAGGCAAAGAAATATCCGTATCATCTTATTTCGCCGCACCCGCGTTTTGACTACCATACCCAGCACAATCAATCGACGCCATGGCTCTGGGAGATTCCTGAAAACAGGGTTTATATCAATGGGAATCCATATCTCATCGCGAGAATCCATCCCGAAAAGGCAAAGGAGAAGGGAATCAGCGAGGGAGACATCGTCGAGCTGTTCAACGAGCGAGGCAGCGTGCTTTGCGTGGCGCATATCACATACCGCTGCGAAGTCCATACGATCCACGCTTATGGTTCGTCGGGCATATATAACCCGACAGTGCCGGGCGAGACGTCGATGGATATCGGCGGCTGTGTCAATGTTTTGACTCCGGGTAGGCTGATCGGCGACATGGTGCCCGGGATGGCGCCGAACTCTTGCCTCATGGATATCCGCAAATATGACGGCGAGCTGCCGAAGGGCCAGCTTTATGCTTCAACGCTCGACAAGGTCGCGCTCGATGCCGATGCCGATGCCGAAAGCTGCATAGAAATCATTGAAGGCCACGGGTTTGAAAAAATCCAGGCCAAAGCGAGAGACAAATATCTGAAGAAGGGGGCCGGCGCAAGATGAGATTAGGAATTGCTGTTAACACACGCAGATGCATGGCGTGTTATTGTTGCTTCACCGCTTGCAAGGACGAGCATTGCGGGTTCAGCTCCAAGCTGTCCGCGGCACAGCCTATTATGGGCCAAACATGGATCGAAATACGCGAATGGGAGCGCGGGGACAGCTCGAGGCACGTCAAGAACGCTTCGGTCCCGACGCTGTGCGCCCATTGCCAAGACCCCGCCTGCATGAAAGCGGCGAAAGACGGCGCTGTGTATAAGAGGCCTGACGGCATCGTGATCATCGATCCCGAGAAGTCAAAAGGGCAAAAGGCCATCGTCGATGCTTGCCCGATCAAGGCCGTTTTCTGGAACGAGGAGCTGGAAATCCCTCAAAAATGCACGATGTGCGCCGAGCTGCTCGACGACCCCGACTATGTTGCATACTTGGGCGACCCGTCTTTGAAAAGGCCGCGCTGCGTCGAAGTTTGCCCCAACCAAGCATTGATATTCGGCGATTTGGACGACCCGAACAGCGAGGTGTCGAAGCTGGTCGCCGCCGAGAAATACACGCAGCTCGAAGCCTTGGCAGGCAAGGAGTCGAATGTCAAATACCTGAACGTTCCGACTATTTTCCTGGCGGGCACAGTATACCAGCCAAAGGAGCTCGATGAAGTTTGCATCGGCGCGAAGGTCAAGCTGTCGTGCAAGGAGACCGGCGAGTCTTGGGAGACCGAGACGAACTATTTTGGCGACTGGGAAGTTGAATGGCTGCCAAAGGGCAAAAACATCGACGTCGAGATTTCGGCTCCGGGATTCAAAAATGTTTCATGTCAGGCATTCACAGATGCCGATCATTATATCGGCATGACATATCTGGAAGCGTAAACAATAAATATCATGTAGGGGCGATTATCAATCGCCCCGGACCGTCCGGCAATCGGCACGGCAGGACACAAATTTTGCAACTGTCGGACAGTCTTGCCCGCAAAATGCGGCATATCACAATCGGATAAGATAATGATTAGGAGAGAATTCATGCGAGATGTAGTAATAGTGGAAGCGTGCCGGACAGCCGTCGGGTCGTTCGGCGGGACAATCAAGGACGTGGCTCCGGAAGAGCTGGCGCGCGTCGTCGTGCAAGGCATATTGGACAGGAGCGGCATCGATCCGAAAATCATCGATGAAGTGATCCTCGGCCAGTGCCGCCAATCTTCCGACAACCCGAATATCGCCCGCGTCGTCGCGTTGCGTTGCGGCATTCCGGAGGAAACCCCCGCATATACGGTCATGCGCCAATGCGCATCCGCGATGTCGGCGGTCATCACCGGCGTCATGAGCATCCAAGTCGAGGACGAAGATATCGTGATAGCAGGCGGCACGGAGAGCATGTCGTCGGCCAATTTCTATCTCAGAAACCCGCGCTTCGGGCTGGGCACCGGCAATGTCACATTATACGACTCCGTGACAGAGGGGCAGTTCCAGGCACAACCGCAGGAGATATATGGCGTGTTCAACATGGGCGTCACTGCGGACAATGTCGCCGAAAAGATGAATATTGCCCGGGAAGATTTGGACAAGTTCGCTCTGCGCAGCCAGGAACGCGCCGCCGCTGCCATCGCTGCGGGCAAGTTCAAGGACGAGATCGTTCCCGTGATCATCCCTCAACGCAAGGGCGACCCTATTGTTTTCGACACTGACGAATATCCCAAGAACACATCATTGGAGAAGCTCGCGGCGCTCAAACCCGCCTTTGGCAAAGACGGCGTCACGACTGCCGGCAACGCATGCGGGCGCAACGATGGTGCTTCGGCTGTGCTAATAATGTCTGCTGACAAGGCCAAGGAACTGGGATTGAAGCCGCTTGCAAGGTTTGTGAGCTATGCGACTACGGGGATCGACCCGCGCATTATGGGCTTGGGGCCTGTGAACGCGACGAAAAAGGCATTGAAGCGCGCGAACATGACGCTCGACCAGATCGAGCTCATCGAGCTGAATGAGGCTTTTGCCGGCCAGGCCGTTGGATGCGTCCGCGAGCTAGGGCTAAACGAGGAAATCACGAACGTCAACGGAGGGGCTATCGCTTTGGGGCATCCCGTTGGCTCGTCCGGCTGCAGGCTGATCGTGACGTTGTTGAACGAGATGCGCAGGCGCGGCAATAAGTATGGCCTTGCGACGCTTTGCATCGCCGGCGGCATGGGACAGGCGACCATTCTCGAAGCGTTGTATTGATGCTTTAGCAATGGGCTGCATAAGCGCTTCGCAACACTTATTTAACTGCACGACTCAAGCCGGGGGAACAATCCCCCGGCTTGCATGTTGCGGAAAGAGTGGCGCAAGGTGGCAAAAATTCGGCCGCTGTTGCCGTATAATATAATAATTCATTACTTTTATACAGTAAACACGTAAACACACAGATAATCACGAAAAAAACAAGCCCTGCACATCAGCAAGGCTTGTTTTTTATACTTTTTGGGAGGAGCTCAATAACTGTCAGCCAATATAAGCTTCAATGAAGTTTCTGAGTATCTGTGCTACACTGGCTCTGGTTGCAGTACCACCCGGAGCATACATATTATCTCCGATGCCGGAAATCAATCCATATTGTTTCATGTTCGCAACTGCATCTCTAGCCCACGAGCTTACAGCGTCATCGTCAGCAAAGGATTCATAATTGCTTTCTTTTGGTAGTATTATGTTTTTGTAAATCAAGTAATTATTAAGCATAACCGCCATCTGCTCACGTGTAATCAAGTCATTTGGTCCAAACAAGCCACCACCATAACCTCCGACGATACCTTTTTCCGCAGCCCATTCAACAGCGGACATGTACCACTTAGCGTCTTCAATATCAGTAAAGCTCGATGAAACGTAGGCAGTTAGGTCGACTCTTTCCAGATTGGCCAACACTTGCGCAAACATAGCGCGCGTCATTCCTCCATTAGGATCGAATAAGTTGCTACCAATACCATTGAATATTTCTCTTGCTGTGATGAAGTCAATAGTTTCAGCGGCCCAATGTCCGTTTACGTCTGTAAAGGTCTTCTTGTTATCAATCACCGCGTATGTCCCCGGTTCCGTTATTATTGCAGAGCAAGAAACAGAGAATGGGATAATAGTATCGTCGCCATTATTTTTCTGTACAACAACAAAAGAATTCCCCAAACCCTCGATTGGCAGGGTTAGGATAATCGGTGATGTGGTAAAACTGCTGAATTCCTCTGCTGATATGGAAACACTGCCATCCTCGTTTAAGGAAAGGGAGGTCTTTTGTCCGTTTATCAAGATACCATCATCATAAGAAGCATCCCCGCCATTAGTTGTAGGTGAGTTACTGCCGGGAGAAGTTTCGCTACCTGAAGTGCCGCTGCCACCATTCGCTGCCCATATTGCATATAGTGTTATGTCAGAACCCTTCATTCTGATTTCATTTCCTGCTTGATAAACTGTTCCAGTACCAGCAGAATTCAATGCCCAGCCCCCGAAAGTGTAGCCCGAACGGGATAGGCTGCTCGGAGTGCCTATATTGCCCAAAACCACTGCCATTTCATTGTATTCATATTTTACATAATCAATTGGTACACTGCCATTTGTAGCTCCATTCGCATTGTAGATCATCTCTACAGGAGCGCCTAAGGGACTTATAAACGCCCATGTTTTGCTCTCGTCCAGTCCGATAATAGCTTCCCTGTTAGGAAATTGATTTGCTCCTGCATTAAGCATATCAAGTATAGTATTGTTGCTTAAATCCAGTGTTGTCAGGTGATTGCAGCCGACAGCTAAAATTGATAGTCCAGTGTTGTTGCTAACATCCAGTGTTGTCAGTTTGTTATTTCTGCAGTCGAAGAGCCAGAGCGCGGTATTATTACTCACGTCCAGTGTTAATAGTTGGTTGTTATCGACTTGAAGCCAATGCAACTTGGTATTATTACTCACATCCAGTGTTGTTAGTTGATTTCCGCTACAATCAAGAAACCCTAGCTCAATATTATTACTCAAATCTAGTGTTGTCAGAAGATTACCGAAACTGTAATTATCTGCACTCTCATCCCACGAACCAATATTATCCATTTCATTCCAAGTAGTCGTTCTTGGATAACCGCATTCAAGATTCCACAACGCGGTGTTGTTACTCAAATCCAGTGTTGTCAGCTTATTGCCCCCACAGCGCAGGTCTTCCAGAGCGGTATTGTTACTCAAATCCAGCGTTGTCAAATGGTTGTTGGTACAATCAAGGATTGTTAGGGCGGTATTGTTGCTCAAATCCAGCGTTGTCAAATGGTTGCCTCCGAGAGCAAGGTCAAGGTTAGAATCGTAGATGTTTCCACACAGTAGGTCTGTCAGTGCTGTGTTATTACTCACATCCAATGACGTCAGTTGGTTACCAAAGCAATAAAGACTTGTCAGTGCTGTGTTATTACTCACATCCAATGACGTCAGTTGGTTATTATGGCACCAAAGCCGCTCTAACGAGATAAAGTATTCAATCCCTTCAAGGCTTTGTATGCTTTTCCAGCCGATGTTCAACATAGTTACCGACGCCACGTCCGCAGGGGCAATCACATATCCATCTGACTCCCCGATTATTTCCAACACCGCTGCATAGAAGCTGGGGTCTTGGATAATGCTACCTGCGGGCGGCACGGCAACTGCCATAGGTGTCACCGTTTGCACAAATGCAAACACCATCGCAAACGTCAGCGCAAGAGAAATAATTTTCCTTTTCAAATTAAACACGCTCCATTCTATAGTTTGTATTGTCTTATTTATTCCTAATTCTGCTCCATGCTTCATATTCCCAATCAATCGGGCAGCAAACAACTCCGCGCACAGCTTCTTGAAAATTAATGTAATCGCAGTATTCCCATCGACTCCAAGGTTTTGAACCAGTATTTGAATACTTACCAACGCTGCCATGCTTCCGAGGTATTTGAATCCCAAAGTCCAGTGACGCAGCTTCCATAATATATCTGTCCACGGGGATGTGCAGATATTTTCTGATTGGCTCAAAAGATCCGTCCCAACGCTCCATCACGAGCATATTCTTGATCGTCATGTTGAGCCATTTCTGAGCAAGCCCATATGTGAAACCGCTTTCCATCCAAGTTACCCATTTGGGAATATTGTGTTTGTTCGATTCTTCGCAGATTTTTTCGCAGATTTCCTTGTGCCAAGCGTCAAACGCCAGCAACGCCTCTTGTTCGGTCAACTTACACTTGAACAAATCATCAACACAGCCGGTTATAAGTGTCGATATACTCTCTAGGTAAGCCTGTTTTTCTTTTTCCGGCATTTCCCCTATTCCCGCAAGGTTTCGTTGTATGTCCCTATACGCCGTATTTGAACAAACGACAATCGAACGCGCCTCACCTCTAAAGAGCCGAGTGAGTAAGCCCTCATATGACCTGTCCTCTACAGTCAATGGGTAAATACGTTCTAAAAACTCTATGTTTTCATTTTTGGGCATTTTATCCTCCTATGTATATTTTTCACTAACTCTGAGCATTATATCACACTGCAAGATATTTGCAATATATTTTTCTTGCAAAACAATTCTAGTAACCACGACATACAGAATGCATAATTAAGTAAAAAGGAGTGCAATTTGTATGTTTAAGATACAGAAGGGCTACGATAGCGAGAGTAAAACCTTTCGCCTACCCATCGAACTCACGGAGCGTCTGGAAATTTTGGCTACAAGAAACAAGATTTCTTTGAATCAACTGGTTATTCAATGCCTGAACTACGCAATCACAAATCTTGAAGATACTGAGACTGAAAGTGAGGACAAAGAGCAAAATACCCCTGACCCGCCAAAGTCAGGGGCTAATCATAGTGATACAATGTAGGGTCTGCGTAAAAACAACAATCAGGCCAAATCAGGATGCATGCGCACCTACAAAGGGGTTTTCACGTCGAAATTTTGGCGAGAAACGAAAAATCCGGCCAGTTTCGCAAAAAAGCGTAAAAGAACCCTAAGAACGTAGGCCATATTCATTGCCAGTATGTTCATCGCCGCCTCGACTTCGCCGGTTTCTTCCACCCGCGTATATATCAGGTCCACCCCGTAGCGGCGTTTCCCAATCCCTATCCGGCCTTCAACTTCGTTCCTGGCGCCGGACGCATCCTCCGGTATATCTCTTCATTGATCCGCTCGATGCCTTCCTTGCCGAAACGCACCGCAAATTGTGTCCGCATCTCAGGCTCGAACAGAGGTTTTGGGTTGTACTCCGTCAACCCGACAAAATAATGCATGTACACATTTTCCGAGATGTGTCGCACGATGTCACTTTGGGATAGGTTTTCGGCCTCTTTTATGTACAATGCGCCAAATGCTATGCGGGATGATATGGGCGGCCTCCCATCGGGGCGGATGTCCTTGAATGTGGGGGTATATATCTCTTCCACCAAATCCCATGGGACGATCTTCGACATTTTGATCCATTTATTTTCAGCATCCGGTTTTCCGCCCAATAGCGGTGCAAAATCATCCACGGTCATTTGCGCGCGATCCCGCTTCTTATACATACCCGCCGACCCTAATATAAATACACAAACGTGGGGGCTTTCACTCCCACGACTCATCGGGACAGCTCGCTTACAGACGAAATCTTCTAGCGTCATTGAGTTTTTTTACACTGCAAACTCCCAAATTACAAGGCTTGAGGTGAGTGGTCATTATGACCACTCACCTCAAGCCTTGCAATTACTGATGTCTGCTTATATTGGGAGTGTACCATATGGCTGCATATTCGTCAATAATCGTTTGTATCAAAGCTACATCGGTACATATTAGAAGATATCTACGCGATTGCCGAAGGAATGTGCAAATTATCTACAAAGCCGGGCTGCGATACGTATTTTTCCTTTGCACAAAAATACCTAATCGGATATAATCAAACGTGGGTGTTCTAACGCGAGGCTTCTCCCTCCCTTGACCCACCAATCCGCCGCAGCGGCTGCCCGCTCCGCAGCATGGACGCCGCGCGCAAACCTTCATATCGCCCATTCACTTACATATTGAATCGATACACAGTATTGCCAGTTTTTGAGAGGAATGATTATCAATGAAAGTAAAAACATACCATGAGCCGGCCAGCGACCTGCCGATATATGCCGAGTGCGACATACTCGTCGTCGGCGCCGGCGCAGCAGGGCATAGTGCCGCAGTTGCCGCTGCACGGGCCGGAGCGACAAACATTATTCTTATGGAGCGTTATGGCTACGCAGGCGGGGATGTCACCGGCGATTACGTGCTGATGGTGCCGAAGCTCTCATGGAGATCGTTGCCATTCGTTCGGGGGATTCAAGAAGAATGGTTCGACCGTATGGAAGCGAACGCGCCCGGCTCCACATGGGGCCCGCGCATGAGCGACATCGGAAAAAGCGACAAGGCGCTGATGCTCCGTTGGCAACATAAAATGGACACTGTCACCCACAGCGATCCTAAAATGCTCATCCGCTCTGTCTACTTCGACGGGCCGCAACTGGAAATCGAACTTGACAAAATGCTCCTGGAGCTGGACGATCGAATCCGCGTCCTATATCACAGTTGGGGGACAAAGCCTATTGTTGAAGACAATGTTGTCAAAGGCGTTATATTTGAGAGCAAAGAAGGCCGCCAGGCCATTCTAGCAAAAGTCGTAATCGACGCCACCGGAGACGGCGACCTATATCGGCAATCAGGCGCTCCCTACGAAAATCTGTCCGACCCTCTGACTCGTTCGACAACGACCACGCTCGCATGGCGGGTCGGCGGGGTGAATATCGACTATTTGCTCGAATGGCGCAATGCGCATCCGGAGGAATGGCGCGCATTAAATACCGAGATTCAATCAATAGCCGGGTTTCGGACTTCCGCTCCGTCATGGGACGAACCAAATAATAATTGCCTTATGTTCAACAGCCATCCTAAAATGAACTGCGCCTCGGTGGCGGACTTGACGGCTACAGAGATCAACACGCGGAAATCGATCCGCGATATCATCACATATTGCAAGCAGGCCTGCCCCGGCGCGTATAGGGACATGTACCTGATGAGCATCGCGCCTCAGACAGGCACTCGTTGCAGCCGCCGCCTCGTTGGCGAGTACATCATGTCCCCTAATGATTGGGCTTTCGCCACAAAGCATGATGACGTCATTGCCTGGCACTCAACGATATGCCGCATCAACGACTGCGCTCCCATCGAGATCCCATATCGCTCCATTCTCCCATGCGGGATTGACAATCTGCTCGCACCGGGACGCCATATGTCAACAGACCCCGTCGCCATCGATTGGTTGAACCTTATACCGCAGTGCATCGGAACCGGGCAGGCCGCGGGAGTCGCGGCGGCTGTCGCGGTCATCAAAGGCACCGGCACTCACGACGTCGATATCAAGAGAGTCCAAGATATCCTGGTTGAGCAAAACGTGCCGCTGCCGCGCCATGCCTCCGTTGGTAAAGAGTATGGCGAGCTGGTTGAGGAACATGAATATGGCCTTTATACCGAGCTTGCAAAAATGGCTCGCGATGACCCGGAGGAGTTCGCAAAATACCGCCAGCCATGAAGCCGCGCCACATCGATGTCACTTTCCTTTGAGCTGTATAGACAAATTGCCGGCATCATCAATTTCTAAATACATTGGCTTGATGTATTTATTGAAGAACTGCTTTTGCTCCGGAATGGACATTTCAATTCTTGTCGCGCGGTAGGCTGCTTCCATCATGTCATTTACGTTAATGCGCACGGATTGCTCCAAAAAACGCCGCACTTCCCTCAGCAATGCGATTATTTTGATGTCGTTGCTGTTCCCCGAATAGAAGTCATCAATAAAACAGTAAAATATGCCCGAGTTGAACAGTGCATTCTTTATGTCCGGCCCCGTCTTCTCATTTTCGAGCATCACAAGAAACCTGGCGTCCGGAATGGACGAAATCAGCCCCCAATAATCCGAGTCGCTGGAAACGATCACAAATGAATCGACATTGTTTGAATAAAACTCCTTACATGTTCCCGCCGTCAGCTTTATGTCGACCAGCGACTTGCTGAGCTTCAGCCGCTCGATGAGGATGTATTCGATAGCAATGCTTGTGAACGATTCCAGCATTTGCCATGCCGTCGAAGCGTTCACGTCGTCGTACAGGATGATTTTTGATATTTTCTGCAGATACACAGAATCAAGGTTTTTTAATGTCGCGTATAGCTTATATGGGTCTGAGTTTTCGCAATCGACCACGAACACTGTTTTTCCGCTGACTTCAATGAAATCGTATATGTTGTTTTTTGTGAGCGCGCTTGCGTCCGAAACTTTGCTATGATCAGTAAAGCAATCATTATGCCAATTATATAGTAGTGAAACAAATTTCTTATCGTTAAACAGAATATTCCCCTCATCGGAGGGCTGCCAGTTTATGTACATTTGATATGGATACCAGCCCTTGTGCGCATAATACTCGCTTGCTGCCGCCCTTATTCCCTCATCGCTAAAACCATTTGGCATTATGAATATGTCTTTTATATATGGCCAATTGATCCAAATAGGAAATAGGTCTCTACAGTTATTAATTCGGTCTGATATAAGCCTGTTGAAGTCAATAATGTGCTGGCTCAGCTTCATGTTCCCCTTTATCAATATGCCGTCGTCTGCAAGCTGCGATATGCATTCAACCGGCACGTGCTCCGGTATTGAAGATAAACCTTTATACTCCGCAACCATAACTGTATTGATTCTTTTGAAATTGCGTTCAACTGCGGTCCGTAACCGGCAGAGGTTTCTTATTATCCGCGCGGTCCTGTCGGTGTCCAGTTTTTCGTATATCGCAAGCCTGGGCGGCTCATGCTCGTTTTCAAACACGCTCTTCTGGACGCCAATGAGGTAGGCAACTGTCGAAACAATCGCATAGGTGCTGTCCTTATAATACCCTGCAGGCGGCTCCGGAATCGGGGTTTCGATAACTGTGCTCAACGTAGGCTGCTCTGAAATCGGGGTTTCGATAACTGTACTCAATAACTCTTTATAATCGGATAAGCTCATTTTTTTCGTTCCTTTCATATATTATGCGCGGCATCGCAATTATGCCTGCCGAAGCATAACGCCAGTATAACAGGCTCATAGCCGAGAATCAATACATACTCGCGAGCGAAAGTATTTGCAGTTTCTCGCTTGTTAATTGCCTGACAAGTACACATTGATTGCTTGACAAGTACATAGTTAGAGCATATAATCTGCATATTACGCAACGAATAGTCTGCAAATTACGCAATATAATCGCTGCATTTTACGCAATATGCCAGAGGTGCGAAATGTCTCTAAAAAAAGAAGGCTATTTGCCAAGGCTTGTTGACCGCAAAATCGAACGGTATTTACGCATATTCGGGGCCATACTGGTGGAGGGACCCAAGTGGTGCGGAAAGACGTGGACTGCGCTAGCGCATTCAAATACTGTAAGATATATCATGAATCCATCCGCTGGCGTCAATTACAAAGAAACCGCCAAGGCAGATCCTTCATTGTTGCTCGAAGGAGAAGAACCCATATTAATTGATGAGTGGCAAGAAGTACCGAGCATATGGGACGCTGTGCGATTTAAGGTCGATCAAGGGCAAAAACGTGGACGGTTCCTTCTGGACAGGATCGACAAAACCACAAGTTGAATCAGTTTCACACAGCGGAGCTGGTAGAATTGCCCATGTTATGATGAGGCCTATGTCATTGTTCGAGGCAGGCGTATCAACCGGAAAAGTCTCACTGTCGGATATAATAGCCGGGCGTGATATAAAGCCTTCTGTAAACGAGATTAGTTTGATGGAACTAATTGAAATAACCTGTCGCGGAGGATGGCCTGCCAACCTCAATACCACAAAGGAAGATGCTGCCGAGATTCCGGCGCAATACATCGAAACAATTGCGAGGACAGATATGTCGCAGATTGATGATGTACGTCGCGATCCGGAAAGAACCAAGAAATTGCTTCGTTCATTTGCGCGCAACAACTCAACGCCAGTGAGCAACGCAACTCTACGCGCCGACCTTCTTAAAAATGGCGAATCATTTGCGCCTAATACAATTTCCTCCTATATCTCAGCCTTGTCACGCCTATTTATTATCGAGGAGATTCCGGGGTGGCAACCCGGGATAAGGTCACGAGCAAGAGTCAGGACTTCTCCAAAACGAATGTTCACTGACCCTTCCCTCGCAGCAGCCGCGCTCCGGGTAGGCCCTGAAAACCTAAAGTATGATCTCAATACCTTTGGTTTTCTATTTGAGAATCTATGTATGCGTGATTTGCTCATCTATGCGGATATTCTGGACGGAACAGTACACCATTAT
>WRMX01000088.1 GCA_009776905.1 Oscillospiraceae bacterium | reverse complement strand
AGAGCGAACTTCCACCCCACGAAACCTTGTTTCGCGGGGACCCCGGAAGATTTCGCTCGTAAGCGAGCTGTCCCGATGGGTTGTGGGCGCAGCCCACGTTAGTGTCTAAGCGCTTCACAATATAAATAGAAGATATTTTACTGCGCTAGGGCACCATCGCCATCGAGCATCATGCGAATACTGTCGTTAGGTCTGGGTATTGAATAGATGAGATTGTTTTTTCGAGCGATATTGAGATTCGTGCGCGAAGTTGATATGTTCCTTTTTACAACGAGCCTCATTAGCACAATTTATGGCATCATCCTTATCTCCAGCGTCGTCAGGAATACCGGTTCCGGCGGCAGGGAAGTCTATGTCCAGATCGGGGCGCTGGTCGTTGGCGTCATTCTTTTCGTTATCTTCTCTTATCTCGATATTGACATCATTGCGGATAAGTCCGGATTTCTCCTATTTTTCAGCGTCTTGTTTATTTTTACGTTGTTTTTCTGGGGAGTCGGGCGTGAGGAAACGGGAAACCGCGCATGGCTGCGTTTTTTCGACATAGGCATCCAGCCTGCAGAGGTCACGAAGGTTACGTTCATCATCATTATCGCAAAAATGTCCGCCAACCAAAAAGAGAGAAAAACGCACAACTCGTTTGTTTCGCTCTTGCAGATCATTCTTGTTTTCTTGTTGATGGTCGGGCTGATAGTCGTTATTTCGTCCGACTTAGGTTCAGCGCTTGTTTATGGGTTCATATTCCTCGCCATGATGTTTGTGGCGGGCGTGAAACTTCGATGGTTTGCGCTTGGCGGCGGCCTCATTGCTGTTATGTTCCCGTTTATCCTGAATAATTTTTTAACGGAGGGGCAGAAGAACCGGATCCTTGCAATTTATTATCCCGAGCAAATCGACCCCACGAGGCGGAATGTCTTGTGGCAGACCGATAACAGCATCAAGGCGATCACAACGGGAGGGTTCAGAGGCCAGGGCCTCGGCAATGGGCGCATCACGCAGGCGGGCGTCATTCCGGAGCAGAGGACGGACTTTATCTTTTCTGCCGCCGGCGAGGAACTGGGGTTCATAGGGTGCATGCTCATCGTTATTTTGCTCATTGCAATCATCATCAGGTGCATCTACGTCGGAATTAAGTCGAACAATCCTTTGGGGCTGCTTGTGTGCACCGGCGTTGCCGCGATGCTGCTCGCGCAGACTTTTGAGAATATCGGCATGTGTCTTGGCCTTTTGCCTGTTATCGGGCTTACGCTTCCGTTTTTCAGTTATGGAGGGTCGTCCGTTGTGGCGTGTTTTGCTGCGATAGGGATCGTATCGGGGGTCAAGATGCGGCCAAAACCGGTGAGGTTCAGGACGACGTGATAGGGGAGCCCGGGTAATGTGGCGGCAGATTGCCGCCGCTACGGATATCGATGCGCCTAAGATGGCGGCAGATTGCCGCCGCGACGGATATCGCTACACCAAAGATGGCTGCAGATTGCCGCCTCTACGGAAACCGCTGCTATTTTTGATTGGAGGGTTATGGGGCCGAGAGAAGAACGTGAAGCGCTGGAACGGCTGATGTTGTCGCCGCTTGCTTCGCTTGCGGAAAAATCCAAGGGGCGCGAGCGAAATGAACCGCAATGCGACATCAGGACTTGTTATCAGCGAGATATCGATAGGATCACTCATAGCAACGCTTTCCGCAGATTGAAGCATAAGACGCAGGTGTTTTTGCAGCCGGAAGGCGACCATTACAGGACGCGGCTGACGCATACGCTGGAGGTTGCCAGAATCGGGAGGACGATAGCACGCGCGCTGCGGCTGAACGAGGACTTGGCGGAGGCGATTGCGCTCGGGCACGACTTAGGGCACACGCCTTTCGGACACGCGGGTGAGCGCGCGCTCAATGCGATTATTGACAAAGAAGGCGGATTTCGGCATAACGAGCAGAGCCTTAGGGTCGTTGATGTCCTGGAGCGGGATGGAACGGGGTTGAATTTGTCATTTGAAGTGCGCGACGGGATTTTGTGCCATACGGGAGAGCAGAAACCGATTACGTTGGAGGGCAGCGTCATTCGCATCGCCGACAGGATCGCATATATCAACCATGACGTCGATGATGCCATTAGGGCGGGAATCTTGCGTGAGCTTGATATTCCGGAGGAGATTTCGTGCGCGTTGGGCGCGAAACACGGCGAGAGGATCAACGCGCTCATCCTTGATATGATCAACGAGAGCAATAAGAACGGCGAAATAGCGATGAGCCCGCAGATTGCCTTTATATTCAACGCTTTTTATGATTTCGTGTATAAGAACATATATAAGAACATGAGGGCCAAGAGCGAGGAAACGAAGGTCTTTGGCATCATTGACGGGTTGTTTTCGCATTATACCGCAAATCCCGACGAGCTGCCGGACGATTACAGGCGCGTGGCCATGAGGGATGGATTGCGGCGCGCCGTGAGCGATTTTGTGTCAGGTATGACGGATAAGTATTCGATATATAAGTATGGGGAGTTGTATGTTCCCGCCGCATGGCAAGTGCGATAGGCGCCGGGCGCGTGCTCCGCAGTTGGGTATATGCTCCGCAATCGGGCGCCGGGCACATGACGGGTTCGATGGCATGAACAATAGCGTGGGAGCGTTTGAGAGGGCGATATGGCAATTCCGGCAAGTTTCATCGACGACCTTGTCAGCAGAACAGACATCACCGACCTTGTCGGGAGCTATGTGAAGCTGACAAAAAAAAGCGGCAGCAATATGTTTGGATTATGCCCTTTTCACAGCGAAAAAACCCCTTCATTTTCCGTCAGCATGGACAAACAGATTTATTACTGTTTCGGATGCGGAAAGGGCGGCGGGGCCATCAATTTCGTGATGGAAATCGAGAACCTGCCATATGTTGACGCGATCGAGTTCCTGGCGCGGCGCGCAGGGATGGCTGTGCCGATGAATGATTCGGCAGATGAACTCGCAGGAAAGCGCAAGAGGATTTTGGAGACCAATACTGATGCTGCAAAGCATTTCCATTCGATGCTGACGTCGAATCTTGCGGGGCAGGCGAGGGATTACTTGGCAGCGAGGGGAATATCAAAGGCTGCTGTAGTTCGTTTTGGAATAGGAGTGGCTCCGGATTCGTGGACGATGTTGTTGGAAGCGATGGCCGATAAAGGTTATTCCAAGCAGGAGCTCATCGATGCGGGGCTTGTGAAAAAGGGGCAAAAGGAAGGTTCCGTCTATGATGTGTTCAGAAACCGGCTCATGTTTCCCATCATCGACGTCCGGGGCGGCGTTGTCGGTTTTTCCGGAAGGATACTCGGAGATGGAGAGCCGAAGTACTTGAACACTACCGCCACCGCTGCCTTCAGCAAAGGCAGGAACCTTTTTGCATTGAATCTTGCGAAAAAATCCAAGGAAGGCACGATCATACTCGTTGAGGGGAACATCGATGTCGTATCGCTTCACCAGGCCGGGTTCGACAACGCAGTTGCGCCGCTCGGCACCGCATTGACGGAAGACCAGGCTCGATTGCTGTCGAGATATACGGAAAAGGTCGTCATCGCATATGATTCAGACGATGCGGGGCGGAGGGCGGCTCTGCGGGCAATACCGATTTTGGAAAAAACCGGATTGGGCATTAAAGTCATCAATATGGGCGGAGAAAAAGATCCTGATGAATTTTTGAAGGCGCATAAGGCGGATTCGTTCAGGGCGCTGATCGAGCGGAGCGCGAACCACACCGAATTCAGGCTCGATTCGATTTTGCAAAATGCGGACATGACAACGGATGAGGGGCGCCTTGGGTATCTTACAGACGCCATCGATCTGCTTGCGAGGTTGGGCAGCTCCCCTGAACGCGAGATATATGGCAATAAGGTCGCGAAGATCGCGGGAATCACTTACGATTCCGTCAAGAGCGAGGTTGATAAGAAAATCAGGGCGAACCGCGCAAAGGAGAACAGGGAACAGGAGCACAGAGCGCTCAGCCCTGCAGCAGTCGTCAGGCCGACGGATTCCGCGCTGAAATATTCCGACGAATACTCGGCCGCCGCGGAACAGGGATTGATCAGGATGATTATGCGCGAGCCTACATATATGGGGATCGCGCTGAGGCTTGGGTTTTCGGAGGATGAGTTTACTTCGGATTTTCATAAAAAAGTATTCATGGTGATGGGCGGCAGGATTTCAGAGGGCAGGGATGCAAGCGAAGCTGCGATTGTCGCGGAGCTGGATGCAAACGAAGCGGCACAGTTGACGGCTATTTTGCATCGAGCGGAGGCCATCACCCCAAGCGAGGCCACGGTTCGTGATTATATTGACAAAATTCGGACGCAAAAATTCAGGACAGCCGAGCCAAGCAGCGAGTCGCTATTGGACATAAAGAAATATTTGGAGAAGAAAGATGACGGAGGGGAAGCGCAGCATGGATGATCTAATAAAGGAAATAGAGGAACGCGACGCGGAAATCGATGCGGAAAACAACAGCGAGGAATTCATTGATAAATCACGCGAGCAGTATAACGAGGAGCGCCTCAATGCGTTGGTAGAGGAAGGAAAGAGGCGAGGCAGCCTCAGTTCCAAGGAGCTGCTCGACGTTTTGGAGGATATGAATCTGGAGCAGGAGCAGATCGACCGTTTTTACGACACGCTGGAGAACCTCAGCATCGACACGACCGAAACTGAGGACAGCGCATTCATCCCCCCCGATGAAATCGTGCCGGAAATTGAGGAGTTGCAGGAGATCGAGACGCTTGCCGAAGATGAGCTCATCGATCCTGAAACGCTCGTCGATAATTTTAGCGTTGATGATCCCGTCCGAATGTACCTTAAGGAGATCGGNAAGGTGAATCTGCTTTCGACGGAGGAAGANATTGAGCTTGCTACATTGATGGCTCAGGGGGACAAGGATGCGAAGCGGCAGATGGCGGAAGCGAACCTCCGGCTNGTCGTNAGCATTGCGAAAAGGTATGTCGGCAGGGGAATGCTGTTTTTGGATTTGATCCAGGAGGGGAATCTGGGGCTCATTAAAGCCGTCGAAAAATTCGATTACACAAAAGGCTACAAGTTTTCTACATATGCGACGTGGTGGATTCGCCAGGCCATTACTCGGGCGATAGCCGACCAGGCGCGGACCATTCGGATTCCTGTCCACATGGTGGAGACGATCAACAAAGTCATGCGCATTTCACGCCAGTTGTTGCAGGAGCTGGGGCATGACCCGTCGCCGGAGGAGATTGCCGCCGACATGGGGATGCCCGTTGAGAAGGTGCGCGAGATTTTAAAGATCGCGCAGGAGCCGGTGTCTCTGGAAACGCCGATCGGCGAAGAGGAGGACAGCCATCTGGGAGACTTCATCCCGGACGAAGATGCTTCCGAGCCTGCGGAGGCCGCGTCGTTTACGTTGTTGAAGGAGCAGTTGTCGGAAGTTTTAAACACGTTGACCCCGCGAGAGGAGAAGGTTCTTCGGCTGCGCTTTGGCATCGAAGACGGGAGGACGCGCACGCTGGAGGAAGTTGGGCGGGAGTTCAACGTCACGCGAGAGCGTATCAGGCAGATTGAGGCGAAGGCGCTGCGCAAGCTCAGGCACCCCAGCCGCAGCAAGAAGCTGAAGGATTTTTTGAACTGACGCGAATGCGTTGGGGGGACTAAGGCCGGATTGCGATGAAGGCCGGATTGCGATGAAGGCCAATGGCGTTATGAGGCGGGTCCTCATGTCAATGTATATGGAATGGTGTAATGAGACGGGATTTGTTGATTGATTGCGAAAAATATCGCCAACACTTCATGGATTTGCTGGAGATCGGCTGCAAGATAGTCGATCTCCCTGAAAACGCGCCCGCATACCTTTCGCCAAAGGACGATCTGAAGGATTTTTGCACCCATTGCACATATGGCAAGAACAAGGGGCTGACGACGCATCTTTACGGCTGCCACGAGGCTCATAGATGGAACGGGAAATATATATACTATTGCCCTCTCGGTTTGACATTTACCGCTGCGTCCGTTTCCGACAGCAGTGGAGCGATCACCGGAGGGCTTGTTATCGGGCCGATCATCATGGGCGACATGCAGGATGTATTATATGACATGCCTGCCCCGGAAATGGCTTGGGCGGTTGCGCAGCTCAGCGTTTGCTCAACGCAGAAAGTGAGGCACATTTCCGAGATTCTGGCGGCTGTGGCAGCCCGTATCTCTGATTCCGTAAGGGATGGCCGCGAGAATCCGCTGCAAAACCAGGAGAAGCTGCTCAACGAGATCAACATCGCCAAGGAGAGTTATGCGGATGGCGACACGAAGAGCGCGGAGATGCTGCTTAGGTTTGAAAACGACCTCCACAACGCGATGCTGCGGGGGGAAAAGACGGTTGCTCTGCAGATGATAAACGAGCTTCTGGCGCATGTCTATGTATACAGCAATTTTGATATCAAGGCAGTCAAGGCGCGGCTGCTCGAGATGCTGGTCGTGCTTTCGCGCGCGACCATTGAGGCGGGGGCGGACCCGGCGGAGACGTTCAGGCTTTCGGAAGATTTTATTTCGCAAATAGAGCAGTATTCCGACGTCGATCAGTTGGCGTTGTGGATATCCGACATCGTGCGCCGCTTTGTCGTGCAGGCGTTTGACTTGGCGCAGATCAAGCATTCGGACGTCGTGTTTAAGACGACGAATTATATCAAAAAGAATTATTCCGAGAAACTCTCGCTGGATTCCCTTGCCAGAGAGGTGTTTCTGAGCAAGTCCTATCTCAGCAGCATTTTTAAGAAGGAAACGGGAATGAGCTTGACGGCATATATTACGAAGGTGCGCGTCGAGAAGAGCAAGAAGCTGTTGCTCGAAAACAACACGAGCCTGGCGTATATTTCCAGCCAGTGCGGATTTAAGGACCAGAGCTATTTCACGAAGGTGTTTAAAAAGGAGACCGGAGTGTCGCCGAAGCGGTTCCGCAATAACATATACGGCACGGTGGAATAGGGGAGCGCAGGGGTGGCTCATGCCAGCGTCCGGGTTGTGGTGGCGGAGCTCAAGCGTGAGGGGTGGGAGATGATTTAATGAATGTTTGGGAAAACCCATTGGTTTTGCATGCGAACCGCGAGCCGCAAAGAGCGTATTATATACCGTATGGCAGCGAGAGCGCCGCGCTTTCCGGCGAAAAATCATTATCAGACAGATACATGCCGCTTAATGGCGATTGGGCGTTTAAATATTTTTGCAGGGCTGTAGATGCGAGGGCATCGCTGCACGGCGCCGACTGCGACATTGCGGATTGGGGCACGCTGCATGTGCCATCCAACTGGCAGATGCATGGCTATGACGTCGCGCAATATACGAATGTGAACTATCCTTTTCCTGTGGATCCGCCGTATGTGCCGGACGACAACCCGGCGGGCGTATATGCGTTGGATTTCGTAGTGCCGGACGATTGGATCGGCAGGGAAACATATGTTGTCTTTGAGGGCGTGAGCTCGTTTTTTTATTTATACGTCAATGGGCAGGAAGTCGGATTTTCCAAGGGATCGCATATGCAAAGCGAGTTTAACATCAGCCGGTTTTTATCGAGCGGAAAAAACCGCCTGACTGTGAAAGTTTTAAAATGGTGCGACGGCAGCTATCTTGAAGACCAGGACTTTATTCGCCTGTCAGGCATATTCCGAGATGTGTACCTGCTGTCGCGTCCGCAGCGGCATATCAGGGATTTGTTTATCCGCGCGGAGGCTGACGGCAGTTTGCGCATCACCGTTGATGAGGAAGCGCAATTCTCTTTATGGGACGGCGGCGAGCCTTTGTTGAACGAACGGCTGTCCAAAGACCGGCAATATGAGTTTGCTATGCCGAATATCAGGCAATGGACGGCAGAAACGCCATACTTATACACGGCGGTCATCGAGCGTGGCGGCGAATACATCTCGCAAAAGGTCGGATTCCGGACTATTTCCATTTCGGACAAGTGCGAGCTGCTTGTCAATGGGGCGCCAGTCAAGCTGAAGGGCGTGAACCGTCATGACACCGACCCCGTGCTGGGCCATTATACGCCGATTGCGCATATGCGCCGCGATTTGGCGCTTATGAAGCAGCATAATATCAACACGATACGCACTTCACATTATCCGAACCACCCGGAGTTCTACAATCTTTGCGATGAATACGGGTTCTATGTCGTCGATGAGGCGGATTTGGAAATACATGGCTTTTGTACATGGCGGCGCGAGGATAATTACAGTTTTTACGACCCCGAATGGCCGACCGACCACCCCGATTGGAGGGATGCATTCCTTGACCGCGCCATACGCATGGTCGAGCGCGACAAAAACCATCCGAGCATCATCATGTGGTCGCTGGGGAACGAGGCGGGTTGCGGCGCCAATCATGAGGCGATGGCGGAATGGGTCAAAGCGCGAGATGGTAGCCGTTTGCTCCATTACGAGCTTGCGCGAGCGGGGCGCATGGCGACGCTTGTCGATGTCGTAAGCATCATGTATCCCGATCTTGCGAAGCTGGAAGAATGCGGCATCAACGCCGATGGCGACAAGCGGCCGTACTTCATGTGCGAATACGCGCATGCGATGGGGAACGGCCCCGGCGGGCTTGCGGATTATTGGGCGCTGATCGATAAGTATCCGAGGCTCATCGGTGGATGCATTTGGGAATGGGCTGACCATGCCGTCCTTCTGCCGGACGACCATGGGGGAGAGTACTATGGGTATGGCGGGGACAGCGGCGAGTATCCGCACGACAGCAATTTTTGCTGTGATGGTTGTGTCATGCCGGATCGCAAGCCATATCCGGGGACAAAGAATATCAAGGCGGTTTATCAGAATGTTTCGGCGAAAGTGTTTTCAAGAGCGGAGAGAGTTATTGATGTAGCAATCACGAATCTGCATAGCTTTGCGATGTTAGATGCGTTTGTGTTCAGGTGGGAAGCTGTTGCGGATGGGGTTGTCCTGGGATGCGGCAGTTTCAATATATTTGACCATCTGCCGAAGACCCGCAGGATCGTCGAACTCGTCACCGATTTTGATATTCCGGAAGAAACGCTAGCGGGCGTCTATCTCAACATTTCGGTTTGCTTGGGAAGCTCGCAGCCGTGGGCTGCGCAAGGGTTTGAGGTAGCGCGCATGCAGCTTGTCATTCCGAGCGGACAGGCTGCCGGGGGGTTATGGTCTGCCGAGGGTGCCGGGAATGTCGGCATCAATGAAGATGACCGGGATATCGCTATCTCCGGCCATCGATTTTCATATGTTTTTGACAAAACGCGCGGTGCGTTTTCATCGATTAAATGGGATGAAGCAGAGCGGCTCTTTGGGATACCTTCATTTGGCGTCTGGCGCGCTCCGACAGATAATGACAGGAACGTGAGGGATGTCTGGGGCGGCAATCCTGCGCTTATGAACTCGTGGAACTTCGACAGGGCGCAGACAAAGGTTTATTCGGTGGAAGCGACCCACGTGGACGGCAATGTCTGCATTTCCGTCGATTGCTCATTGGCGGGAGTTTCGCGTGAGCCGTTTATAAAGATGAGCGTGCAATATACGATTAGCCCTGAGGGTGTGATCGGCATTGATGTCGAAGCCGATGTCAATGAGCTAATCGATTTCTTGCCGAGATTTGGGTATGAGATGGTTTTGCCAGCAGGGATGGAACACCTGGAATGGTTTGGTTTGGGCCCTGACGAGAATTATTCTGACTTAAAGAACCATGTTTGGATGGCGCGGCATTCTTCGACAGTCCCAGAGCAATATTTCCCATATATTTTCCCGCAGGAGCATGGCAACCACAGCGAGACGCATTGGCTTTCCGTGAGCGATGCGGACGGAAACGGCTTGATGATCCGGGCAAGGAGCAAGTTTGAATTCGCCGCATCGCACATCGATCCTGTCAATCTGACAGTGGCGAGGCATACTTGCGATGTTATTCCAAGGGCGGAGACGTTCCTGCGCATCGATTATAAGGTTGGCGGGATCGGTTGCGGCAGTTGCGGTCCTTATACTTTTGATGAGTACTTGCTATCTGAAAAAAAGATTGAGTTTGGTTTTGGTATAATCCCGTTCTCTGGACCGCCGCGGTGATTTGGCCGGGCTGGAAAGATTCTTCGCTTCGCTCAGATAATGACAAGGGTGGGGTTCGGAATGACGAGGGTGGGCTCATGCCAGCGTTATTCTGCGGTAGTTTTTCTTCCCTCTTCTGACGATAAGTCCGTCGCCTTCGCACTCTTCCGCGCTGAAGCTGACAGTGACCTTCTCCACCTTCTTCCCATTGACCTCCACGCCGCCCTGGTCGACTGCGCGGCGGGCATCGGACTTTGTCTCGCAAAGGCCGGATTTTTGGAGCAGCGTCAATATATCGACGACTCCGTCTGCGAAATCGCTTGCGGCGAGCTTGACTGTCGGCATGTCCGACGCTCCGCCGGACGCGAAAAGTTCGCGGGCGGTGTCGCGCGAGCGCACGGCAAGTTCGCTTCCGTGCACGAGCGCCGTCAACTCATACGCAAGCTTTTCCTTTGCCTGGTTCAACTGCTCGCCCTGCCATGATTCCATAACGTCAATCTCATCAAGCGGCACGAAGGTCAGCAGTTTCAGGCACTTGATCACATCCGTGTCCGCCACGTTGCGCCAGTATTGGTAGAACTCAAACGGACTTGTCTTATTTGGGTCGAGCCATACGGCGCCTTTTGCTGTTTTGCCCATTTTTTCACCGTCAGAATTCAACAGCAGCGTTATCGTGAGGGCATGGGCGTCCTTCCCCAGTTTTCTGCGGATCAGTTCCGTCCCTGCGAGCATGTTTGACCATTGGTCGTCGCCCCCGAACTGCATATTGCAGCCATACCTTTGATATAGCTCGAAAAAGTCGTAGGCCTGCATGATCATGTAATTGAATTCCAGGAACGTCAGGCCTTTTTCCATGCGGTTCTTATAGCACTCGGCCGTCAGCATCCTGTTGACGGAGAAGTGAGTGCCGACATCGCGGATGAACTCAAGGTAGTTCAGCTCCCTCAGCCAGTCGGCGTTGTTGACCATCAGCGCTTTGTTTTCGGAAAAATCGATGAATTTCGACATTTGCTCTTTGAAGCATTCGCAGTAGTGGTCGATGGTCTCGATGGTCATCATGTTGCGAAGGTCGCTCCTGTTGGAAGGGTCGCCGACCATTCCCGTGCCGCCGCCCACGAGCGCGATGGGTTTGTTCCCGGCCATTTGGAGGCGCTTCATCAGCGAGAGAGCCATGAAGTGCCCGGCGTGCAAGGAGTCGGCCGTCGGGTCAAACCCGATGTAGAACGTCGCCTTCCCTTGGTTTATCATTTCGCTGATTTCCGTTTCGTTCGTCACCTGCGCTATCAGCCCGCGCTCGATGAGTTCTTCATATAGTGTCATAGTGTCCTCCATAAAAAATCGCCCCTGTCCGAATTTGGACAGAGGGCGAGCGTTCGCGGTACCACCTCTGGATCTCCCACGTTTTGCAGCGTGGGACTCATGGGGCGCGTTGCCGTGCCCCGTGCTATAACGCGCACTCGCGGCCTGCTCTTACGCGACCGCGTTTCGCGGCTTTCGGCAGGCAGCTCAGGAAGTGTATTCGGAACGTTTAGCCTCGCGCCTCTCAGCAGCCGGCAGCTCTCTTTCAGGCATACGCGCTCCTACTTGTTTCCGTCTTTGCTTTTGTCTGTTGTGAAGATAGCACATCGCAGCGGGTTTGTCAATAGTCAGATTTGCAGCATTTGGCAGATTTGCAGCAGGATTTTCTATTATGTTGCAACCGCCCTCTATCAGCCTTACTTGCCTGTTTTTGTCAAGCGAAAACACGAACCATAAAAAAATGTAAATAATTTATGAATGATGGAAAACCTATTGACATCTTCAGTCGAACTGTATTAGACTATGCTTGGTCTAATACTTTTAGTTTGGAGGAGTTGTCTTGACCAAAAATATATCACTGACGACGGCAGAGGAAAAACTCGCCACTCTGATATGGCGAGACGCGCCCTTAACCTCACCGGATTTAGTCTTAATCGCCGAGAAAGAAATGGACTGGAAAAAATCAACCACCTATACGGTCCTAAAGAAACTCTGCGACAAGGGTGTTATTAAGAACGACAATGCCAATGTGTCGGTTGTGCTGACCTGCGATGAGCTTCACGCAAAACAGAGCCGATACTTTGTCGAAGATACTTTTGGTGGTTCGCTCCCGAGATTTATCACATCTTTTTTTGGCGGTAAAAAGCTATCGGCGGAACAAGCAGCGGAGCTTAAACGTCTAATTGAGGAACATGAAGAAGGTGGCGATCAGAATGGATAAGCTTTTTCTCACGGTTCTCAATATGAGCCTTACCGGAACTATTGTCATCGCGGCAGTTTGCATTGCCCGTTTACCTCTTAAGAAAGCCCCGAAGATCATATCGTATTGCCTGTGGGCAGTTGTGGCATTCCGCTTGATATGTCCGTTCTCTATCGAAAGCGCTTTCAGCCTTCTTCCGATAAACACGCAAGCGATTCCACCAGATATGATTGAAACCCGAAATTTACATATTGATTCCGGAATCGGGTTTTTAGATGATGCCGTGAACTTTTATCTCAAAGATATGGGACCTGAAATGCGCGGTTATCCAGTAGGTTCAGGTCAAGTGTCGCATCAGATATATACTGCTCAGGAAGTAACAAACTTCTTTATGATAATATGGCTTATTGGTTTAGGTACGTTATCCATTTACGGTGTAACGTCATACATTTTCCTCAAGCGAAAAATGAGCGGGTCGGCTCACATAGAATCGAATATCTATGAATCCGGAATCATTGAATCACCTTTTGTGCTTGGCGTACTCAATCCTAGAATCTATCTACCCGTAGGGTTATCCGAAAAAGAGCGCTGGTACGTCGTCCTGCATGAGCAGACGCACATCAAACGCCGTGACTACATCGTTAAATTCGCGGCATATTTCATCCTTTGTCTGCATTGGTTCAACCCTTTGGCATGGGTAGCCTTTCTGCTCATGGGCGTGGATATGGAAATGTCCTGTGATGAACGTGTCCTG
>WRMX01000087.1 GCA_009776905.1 Oscillospiraceae bacterium | reverse complement strand
GCCTTCATCTCCGCCTTGAACTCATTGAGCAGGAGCGCGTCGCGAACGAAAAAAGACGCGGAGGCCGCCGTAAAATCGACGCCCTGCCTGTGGCATATGTCACTGTGCGTCTCAATGGGAATAACAAGGCTCGGCGCCGCCATATCCGCGGACACGATGCCGAGGTCCGCCACGGCGACGATGCGGAATTGCAGGAGCTCAAGCGGCGCGAACGTGAGCGACGACCCCATGGCGCTATGTTTGTAGTAGTAAAGGTTCAGCGGTATGCTGTCGCCTAGCTTCAGGCCCAGGGCTTCCATGATGCCCCTGTCCGCAAGGCATACGGCATCGTTCCCAAGCAAAAAATCAGGGCTGTACCCTGATAGCCACTCGGCCCCGTCCCCAACGCGCTTGCCGAGCGCGCCGATCGTATTGGCCCCCATGACGTTAAATTGCAAGCGCTGCCTCGATTCCTCCGGAGCGAACTCGCCCAAGCCCGCGCGAAGCTGCGTTGCCAGCAGCAGTTCCTTTACGTTGTCGGACGCCAGCAGTCCGTCGACGATGCGCTCGTGGATCTGCAGCCCGCCAAAGCGCGAGCCGATCTGGTTCGTCACCCGCGCGGAAATTGGGATGGCCTCGGGCAGCCGCCGGAGCTGCGCCTCCGTGCTGTCGATGCCTGCAAGGTAGACCTGCATGGCAAGCACGGCAGCTATGCAAATGGCGCAGTACAGCACGGATTTGCGCCCATGCCGGGCAAGGTTCCTCATCGTGTTTGACAGTATGAACATGACTCACATCCTTCTCTCATTCCCTCACTTGCAGCAGCTCCAGCACACTCCATGATGGGTGATCGGCTTGTCCATGACTCCTGCCTTGAAGCACAGTATTATGTCATTGCATATAATTATACAAACATTATAAGTAATGTCAATAGCAATATAGCACTATTTGCAATATAGCGCTATTTATCGCCCGAACACTCTTGTGGATTTGGGAACAACCGGATCTACCAGCATCCAAGCATATCTCACCATTGTAAACAAATCCACAATTCTATTGACAGACGATAATAAATCGTATAATATTTGCTCAATACAAAAATGAACTGAGTGGTATATATGCAACAGATTTCGGCACAAGAATATCAAATCATGCAGGCTATTTGGCAGTCAGGGGAGGATGGCCGAGTCACGACCCGCGACATCGAGGCCCGCCTGCGCGAACACGACGGGAAGTCGCGCAATATGTCCAGCCTGATGACCGTCATTGCGCGGCTGGTAGACAAAGGCTACATACAGCCTGTCAAGGAGTTTCGGCATTCGACATATTTCCTTCCATTGATATTGGAAGCGGAGTATAAAACTTACGCAACCACAGAGTTTGTCAACAATATCCATAACGGCATTCTGTCCAACCTATTCACAACGCTGATCGGCAGCGGGAAATACACGAAAAAGGACATTGATACGTTGAAGGCCGCATTGGACGCAGAGGCGAAAGGCCGTTGATATCGATTAAGTTCGGAAAGGACAGGCCATAGAAATGAATGTCGGACTTGTAGACATAATCGAATCGTCTTGCTTTGGAACGCTCGTGTTTCTGATGCTGCTTTGCATCAAACGGCCGGTCGAGAAATGCTGCGGTGCCGGCGCGTGGCATCATTTTCTCATGGTCGATGCCTTGTTTTTCCTCTTGCCAATTTTCCCATTGATGCCCGCACTATCAAAAATCACTCAGCCTTTGCGAATATGGTTGGCCAATGCGATGCTCCCTCCGCCCACAGAACAATTTGGCATCTACACTACAAAAGCCCCGAATTACACATTGCAAGGTATATTAATTGCGGTTTGGATAGCCGGGGCCATTATTAGTCTTGGTGTTTTTCTCGGAGGACATGTCGCTTTCATATTGAGAAACAAGAACAAATTTGTCGCCGCGCCATCCCGCATCTTATCGATTTACGACCATGGCATCCTGCAAGGCGCTCATCCCGCGAAAGCGCGTTCGTTAAAGGGTGTTCGTATGTTCATGAGCGACGGCATATCAACTCCATTGTCATATGGACTCATAAAAAAGATGATAATATTGCCAGACGACGTGCTGGAACATTACGATGACGACGAGCTTCTCCTCATGCTTCTCCACGAATCGAAGCATATAGAGCACGGGGATTCATGGAAGCAGCTCTTTGTCATGCTTGCGCGCGCTGCCCACTGGTTCAATCCCGCTATTCACTACCTCACTCATAGCGTTTCCGCGTCGATTGAGTTCCGATGCGATGAGAAGATGATATCAAATTGCGACAATGATGAAGCCCGCTATAAATATGGCGAGCTTCTGTTGAATATGGTTTCCGATGTTCGCGAGCATTCGCTGATAGGCAGGTATTTTTCAAATAAAAAGCTAATAGTACAGCGCATTAAGCTCATTTCTATAGACCGCAAGAAGAAGAAGGTATCGGTAGTGCTTTTCACAATGCTGATTGCTGCTTTCGCAATGCTTACGGTTATGGGCATTGCCGTTGTTGATGGACGCACTCCAATCACACATGATCTTGGTTTCATTGATTATGGCGAAGAGTGCGAACCTATAACGATCCCGCAGCTTGTGCCCTCGGAGAATGCGTACTATCTCTACTTAAGCGGAGATTATGTCTATGAGGGCATATTATATGCAGGCCTTGTAAATTATGTTCCTGATAGCTTCATTACTGATACGGGCTTAATGACAGTTTCTCTCGATTCGGGCAGAGGTCCGATAGAGGTCGTTTTATCTTATGCTGACAATATTGATTATCCGATAATGCACTTTTATCTGAATAAGAGAGGCCAGAGCAAGTCATTCATGGTGCTGTCCGTAAACTTTGAATATTCATTGAGTTTCGTCGTTGATGCCGACACGAAGGATGCTGTGAGATTGACAGTGTCGGGATGAAGCCGCGCAAAACTTATAGATACGTGGTCTCGAACCGTCCCTCATTTATGTTGACGATCGTATCCTTTGCAATGATGCTCTGATTATATCTTCGGCCTCCTGTGGTGATACAAGAAAGACAATCGCGGCCATCACGATGCGCGAACGGCGCATCGGCGAATCCTTGATCATAGCGGTCTCATCGGCAGCGGTAATCATGCTTGTGGCCGTCGTTGATACTGCTGCCTTGATATGCCCGACTATGCCGCCATGCGCGGCGATTTCGCGCGCAGCGGATTCAATTTCCGCTGCGATTCGTTTGTCGAGATGGATATCGTCGGTGACGATGGTCAACGCGGCGGAAATTGTGATGGCTCCGTCGTGGATCTGGCGGTCGATATAGACCAAGCCCGGGGTGTCAGCTACTTTTGCCTTGATGCGCCTTTTCCCGCCGACAGAGCCATGACTATGTTCGTGTTCATGCGCGTGTTCGTGTCCATGTTCGTGTCCATGTTCGTGCGTGTGTTCATGCGCGTGCTCGTGTTCATGCTCATGTCCGTGCTCATGCTCGTGTTCATGCTCATGTCCGTGCTCATGTTCGTGCTCATGCTCATGCTCATGTTCGTGCTCATGCTCGTGCTCGTGTTCATGTTCTGCCATATGTGCCACTGCCCCCTATCTCATTTCCAAACCCCAACAATGCTATGCCAAACCTCGTTGGGAACCTCGCTGAGCGCAGAAATGCGGACTATGGGCACATCAGCGTTGAAGCCATGAATGTCCGCCTCTATGCGCTCCAGAGACTCATCATCGGAAAGATCGATTTTATTGATGAGCACGATATCGGCGCACTCAATCTGCCCTTGCAGCAATGCCTCCATGGGGATGCGCAACCGCGCCCACCGCGACGCATCCGTCAGCACGCAAACGCGCGATTCCAAATGCAGCGCATTTTGCAAGTTCTCGCGCATGAGGCCGGGATATGCAATGCCCGTCGTCTCGACAACAAGCCATTCGGGCGTCATCGTTCTCACGATTTCGCCGACCGATGTGATCAACTCCGACGAAACAGTGCAACAAGCGCACCCCGCGAACAGGTTGTTTACCGTAAACCCGCTGTTGCGCAAGTATTGGTCGTCAATGCCTATCTTGCCGACCTCGTTTTCGAGAATCACGACTTTGTATTCGAGATCGGGATCGGAAATATCGACGAGATAACGCGCAAATTGCATCAAAGTCGTCGTCTTGCCCGAACCGAGAAAACCGCCGAGAATAATTGTATTCATAACAGTGACCACACCTTTCGCAGATTATCCTCCGTTCCGATACGCAAGCGGCAGGGTTGGCGGTCAAACTCGCGGCATCGGGGGATGATTTGGGCTTATCCCGGACTCATAAACGATTATTTATAAACCGAGTAGGAAAGCCTGTCGACCGCGCCGCTTAAAACAGCGTTCTTGCGTTTGATTTCCTCATCGTCGAGCGGCCCGAGGAATCCGCCGCCCCACATGAACCCGCCGCCCGGAGCGAGCTTGTGGAACGTGTCTTCCACAGAAGCGACGATCTCTTCGTCGGTCACATCGGGGTCGAGCAGGCGCCCGCGCCCGTCCCATCCGCCTGTGATAACGAGCTTGTTGCCAAATTTTGCTTTCACGGCCACAAGGTCGTTGCACGTCTGTGCGGGGTCCCATGCATTGATGCCCATTTCGACGAGGTAATCCAAAATATCCTCGCATTTGCCGCAGTTATGCATGGTCATCTTCAACCCGCGGTTGCGAGCCCTTTGCGCCCACCTGTCGTGGAACGGGATGAGCATGTCTTTATACATCTGCGGGGAAATAAACGAAGCTCCCCAAGCCGCAGTGTCATCCATGAACGTCAGCACGTCGGGTTTATACAGGTCGATGACATTATCCGCGACTTCCATGAAGAAATTGCATATGTAGTCGAAGAGCTCCATGACCTCATCGGGCTCTTCATACATCGCGGTCAGCCCTTCCGTGAATCCCATGAATGACATGAGGTGCTGGAAATATCCGAAATGGAGGTTGAGCGCGAGGGCGGTCTCGTTGCGGTCGATTTTGGTTTGCTCGATATTCTTTTTCACCATGTCTTCCCAGTCGACGCCGGATATATCGGGGGCTTTGATCACATCGCGCCACTGCCTGATGTCCTTGAGGATGAAGTTGTCTGGCTCCGGGAGCAGCGCGTTGGCGGTTTCATATGTCGAAACATACGGCACGCCAAATATGTCCGTTCCGCCGCCGCGGATGCGGTGGGGCACAAGGATGGGCGGTTCGTGCATCATCGTCGGGATCGCTCTTTTGGACCCGGGGGCCATGCCAAATGAATAGTGCGGCACCCATTCCGGTTGCTCTCCGTTCAGAAGCATCATGTAGTTTTCTTTCTCTGTTAACATTGTTTTCCTCCTGAATTATTTTGTTTTGTCAAGTATATCAAATAGCAAACGGGAATACAAGGCAATTGTAGCGCTTGGAAGTTACAATTCACGCCCGGTGAGGTAGACGTTTGTTTTGCTTCCGACCGCGTAGCAAGGAGGCGGAGCGGCGCGAATATGCGCATGGATGCGCATCTGAGCGATAAGGAAGCAAAAAAACGTCTGCCGAGCGCAAGGGCGTGAACAGGAGCAATTGTAGCGTACATTGATTCTTCGCTGCACTCAGAATGCGAATTATCACATTGCCGCATATATCTACAAAAAGTATATTATTGTTATATTGCTATAACGCTGTTGACATCACTTATAATACATGTATAATTATATGCAACGACATAATACTGTGCTTCTAGGAGGCGCATATGAGATTACGGTTGGCATTCAAGACGCTGCTGCGTTCGGCTGCGAGGACTGCGTTGACGGTCATTCTGCTCGGCGCCGTGGCCTTCGCGCTCATATCGCAAGCCATCGAGCATGCGATCGTCCGCCGCGAGACGGACAACGCGGCCGCGCAGTATTGCGGGGTCGGCGCCATGGAAGCGGAGGAGCCAGACACGCCCCTCGGCGCCGGCGTAGGCTACCCGTTCCACTTGTCTCTCGACAGCGCGTCCACTGAGCGATACAAGCTGCTCACGGAAGCGGAAGTCAACGAGATTTCACGACTGCCATATGTGTCGTCGGCCGATGCCCGGCTTATGACCGCGGGCATATCTCCGAAATACAGACGCCTCGACGACGGCGACTATTTCTACAACTTTTCTGCGAGGAGCGTCATAGAGGGTACGTTGCTTACGGACGTGGAGATTTCCGCATCCGGCGACGCCTATCTGCGGATAAAAGAGGTCAAGGTTCTGGCGGGCGGGGAGCAAGCCCGCGGCATGTCGGAGACCATGCAGTCGGCAGGCGGGAACTCCTCATTCGTGCTCCACCGCTACGGCGAGCAGTTTGAAGGCATGCACATGGCTGACGTATACGTAGGCACGCACAGGGCGATGTACGTCAGCCTTTATGGGCAGGACTATGGCCTAAGCCAGCTCAGAAACATGAAGGTCGGGAGCAGGTACGCGTTCGTAATCAGATACATGCCATTGCCGCTCTCTGAGGGGTATTTCTATATGTTGGGCGATTATCTGTCGGACGATTGGTGCGACGCCGTCTGGCCCATCGACGGGGAGCCGGCGGAATACCTCGAAAAGGAGGAGTACGCCCCACTGCGCGAGGTCATCAAGATCACGAAGGCGGACATGCGGACGTTCGACGTGGTCTATACCGAGGACATGGCGTCCATCATGCGCTTTGCCGAAGGGAAGATGGCGGTCAAGGAGGGGCGCATGCTCACGCGGGAGGACGGCGGCGGCGACGTATGCGTCGTCAGCCAGCTGCTGGCTTCGACGTACAGGCTGAAAATCGGCGACACGCTTGCTTTGGACCTAGGCACGGAGCTGTTCGAGCAGTACGCCGGCCTGGGGGCCGTCGCCGGGACCCCCGCCAGATACGCGCCACCAACGAAGGCCGTGGAGCTTACGATCGTCGGCATCTACCTCGACACAGACGGGAGGGCGGAGCGGAGCAGGAACCCACATTGGGGCTACTCCGTCAATACCGTATTTGTGCCAAAGACGCTTTACCCCGGAAGCGCGGCCGACATCGCGGGACACAATTACGCGCCGGGCGAGTTCAGCTTCAAAGCGGACAACGCATGGGACATAGGGGCACTGATGAAAGAAGCCCGCACGTTTGCGGACGAGCGGGGATATAGCCTCATGTTCAATGACGGCGGCTGGCTGGACATCGAGCGGGCGTTCAAGGACGCGGAGCGGCTGCTGTACATAAGGATAGCGATTTTCGTCACGGCCGACATTGCGGCGACGGCGCTCGCGGTATACCTGCTCATCGCGCGCAGGAGGGGCGACTACGCCATCATGAGGGCAATGGGGGCAAGGCGGGGAGAGGCGGGGAGGGCGCTGCTGCTCCCGCTTCTCGTTGCGGCTGCGCTGTCCGTCGCTGCCGGCGGGGCGGCCGCTTGCGCGTACACGTCAAGGACGGTGCAAAGCAGCAACGCGATGGTCGTATTGGAGAATTATGCAGTGGATTCGACGGTGCCGGCCGCCATTGTCGCCGCGTGCGCCGCCTTCCAGCTCCTTCTCGCGCTTGGCCTTGCAGCCGCAATGCTGCGCAGGCTCGGCTCGAAGCGGCCGCTTGAGCTGTTGCACGGCAGCGGCAACGCTCAAATGCGCAAGACTGCCATGGGCGGAAGCCCCGCATGGGGGAGGGCCGCCCCCGTTCTTGCGCCGGAAGGCGCGGCCGCTGCAGGCAGATATGATTCCGCAGCGTTTGGCAATATGGAATCGCTGAGGCCGGCTGCGCGCCAATATTACGGAGCCGCGTTGCTGGCCCATGCGGCCCGCCACGTGTGGCGGCATATGCTGCGGTCGGCGGCAAAGACGGCGCTGGCGGTGGCCGCGGCCATACTGCTGCTGTCGGCAATAGCGCTTCTCGCAAAAGTCAGGGAGTCATATGCGGAGCTGGTGGCGAACACGCCGATCAGGGCGAACCTCATAGGGGAGCTGACGCTCCAGGACGTTCGACAAATCATTTACTCGGGGTTTGTGTCTGGGAAGTATTATGAAGGGAACAGCAAGCAGGTCGACATAATGTTCGGCGACGTGGAGATAGGCGCAACGACGATGTCGGTGACAAACGACATCGACCGATTTAGCGGAAGCGATGCGCGAACGGCCTATGCCGAATTCTATGATGCCTCGAGCATGGAAAGATTCAGCAGGGTGCTCGTAGTGTCGAAGCCCTTCGCGGAGGCGTATGGGGTGCAGCTCGGCACAACTGCGTGGGTTGCTCCGGCGGGGGCGTTCAACGAGGCTGCCGGCGAGCGCGTACGGCGGCATAAGGAGGCCAATCCGGAGGACGGCCGCTCCGACGCGGAGCTGGTTGAGGCCTTCCATGACGAGATCTCGATGGATGCCAGGTCGCGTGCATATACGTACACGGTCGTGGGCATCGCGGACACGACGCTTGACGGCTATTCCGCGAACGTGTTCACCCCGGGGCTGGCGGACGCCGAGGACATCTTCTACCCGATGGAGGGGCTTGAAGTTTCGTTGGCCGACAGCGACAGGGTGGACGAGTTCCGGTCATACGCGAAAAAGCAGTATGGCGACGGCATCGACGTCGTCATGAACACGGCAAAGGTCGAGAACCTGAGGAACTCTCGCAGGCTGATAGAGATGCTATACCCGATGGCGGTGGCCGCGGCGCTGCTGATAGGCGCGTTCATGTGCAGCCTGATGGTGCTGCAGTCGTCGCGCGAGGCGGCGGTGATGCGGGTGCTTGGGACAGGGAAGCCGACGGTTCGCGCCGTGCTGTCGGCGCAGCAGGCCGCGCCTTGCGCTGTCGGGCTGGCGGCAGGCCTTTGCTGCGTGGCGGCGTTCATGGGCGGCGGCGACACGGCGTCGGGGATTGCGTCAGGGCTGGCATCGGAGCTTGTGTCCGGGCAGGCCGCGCTCTTCGCGGCGCTCTACCTCGCAGTGGCGCTTGCCTCTTCCGCAGCCTGCTCCGGCATCGCAACTCGCAGGCCCCCGCTGGAGCTTCTGCAGGTGAGGGAATGAGGCGAAAGAGGAACGCATAGAGCGCATAAAGCGCATTGATTAAAACAAGCAAAGGAAAAGAAAAATACTCTGAACCGCTCCGCGTTTGAGGTAACTATATGACATTCAAAGACGTGTTGAAGATGCTTAACCCATATCGCAGGCGAGTAGCATGCATCATGCTGCTCGCCATTGCAATATCGGCAATATCGGCGATAACGCCTTTCATCAGCCGCAGCATGGTTGACGAAGGGCTGTTGCAGGGCGACGTCAAATACGTCACGGTCGCGGCCATCGCCATAGCGGCGCTGATGGTCGGCGGGCAGGCAATTGAGTACCTGCAAAGGAAGCAGGAGATCAGCATATCGAACGAGCTGGGGAAAAAGCTTAAGGTCGATGCGTTCGAGCATGGGCTGAAACTGAAGCCGTCATACTACAAGGAGCACGGGTTCTATAAGATCATAAGCGACGCGCTATATGACATAGCGGTGATTCTTCAGATTGCCAACAGCAGCTTCCTGACGATATTCGTCGTCATATGCAAATGCCTTGGGGCGCTGATCGGCCTCATAATCCTGGACTGGCGGCTTTCAATCTTTGTGGCCGCGCTCTTGCCTATAAAGATGCTCGTCAACACCTCGATCCGTAAGCGCGCGGAAAAGCAGGGGAGGCAGCTGATGGAGGACAATAAGGGATACAATGCCTGGCTGTCGAATATATTGGCGGGAATAATCGACATTAAGCTGTGGAATCTGAGGGGCAAGATACTTGCCGAGTATTCGGGGCATATACAGACGATCAATGAGTCCTCGAAACGCCATTCGCTGCTGATGTCGTTGAATGGCCTAATCGTGGTGGGATTCGAGTACGTATGGATGAACGCGCTGTATATTCTAGGCGCGTCCTTGATAGTGGGGCAGCGGCTGACGGTCGGAGGGCTGTTTGCATTCATCACGTTCGCCGCGTATGTCCTTAGCCCCGTGAACATCATCATGGAGCTGCGGGTCATCCTGAAGCAGATAGCCCCAAGCGTAGAAGGCTTTCGTAAGTTCAACGAACTGGAGGAGGAGGACGGCGGGGCGGCTTTGCCGATGCCAGCCGTCGCGTCGTCAATCGAGTTCAGGGATGTGTCGGTGAATCTCGGGGGGCAGGACGTATTGAGCGGCGCGAGCTTCATTGTCCGCAGAGGCGAGAAAGTCGCAATAATGGGGGACAATGGAAGCGGGAAGACAACATTGATGAATCTTTTGTTAAGGCTGGCCGAACCCGACTCCGGCGAAATACTGATAGACGGCGTTCCGATATCGAGCTATAGCATCGACGAATACAGGCTGAGGTTCAGCACGGTCTGTCAGGACATCCATCTGTTCAAAGGAACTGTCGCGGAGAACGTAACAATAGGCGGCAGCACAGACGATATGGGGAATGCAGCATTCCCAGGAGGCGGCTTGCCAAGGTTCTGCACGGAGGCCATTGTGGCATTGGAGAAACGTTACGAGACGCAAGTCGGCAGCGCCGGCACTCAGGTGTCCGGAGGGGAGCGGCAGAAGATCGCGCTGCTGCGGGCATTGCATCGAAAAGCGGATGTGCTGGTGCTGGATGAGCCGACTTCGCATTATGACGGCGAGTCCGATGACGGTTTCGACAGGTTCATCAAAGCAGACACAAGCTATGGGTTCTACTTCATCGTGTCGCACCGCAGGAGCATCATCCCGTATGTCGACAGAGTTTTGGAGGTCAAAGACGGAAAGGTTACCGAGGTAATTGGCGGAGCCATCAAACGACTTCAGATAGAAGATAGACACGAAAAGGAAGAGGCTAGGAGGCGCTTATGAAGTTACGGCTGGCATTCAAGACGCTGCTGCGCTCTGCTGCGAGGACGGCATTGACGGTCATACTGCTTGGCGCCGTGGCCTTCGCGCTCATATCGCAATCCATGGAATATGCGGTCACGGACCGGGAGGTGAAGGCCGCAGCTGCGCAATACTATGGAGCCGGCGCGATACAAGCGGAGGCACCTATTGCGCCCATAAAAGCATGCGCCGGCGACCCATACCACCTGAGGCTCGAGAGCGGGGAGACCGGCGTCTACCAGCTGCTGACGCAAGAGCAGGTCGATGCCGTCCTTTCGCTGCCCCATGTCACTTCCTATGACATGCGTCTTATGACTGCGGGGGTGTCGGACATATATGCGCGCCTTGACGACGGCGCGTATTTTTTCAACTTCTCGATGCGGTGCGTCGTCGAGGCGACCGTATGCCCTGAGATGGGTGATATTGGTAGGGATTCAATATATTTTTTCATCGATGACGTAAATGTCTTGGCAGGGCTAGTACCACAGATTGGCGATATGCCGACGATACAAACCGGCGGCGCGGAGTCCTTGCACCCTCTTGCAGGAATGTTGGAGCAGCTTAAATCCGGAGCGCCAGTGATGGATATACTATACGACAGCAGGACGAGGGCGGTGGGGTTCTACTTCCCGGAGATCGAATATGGGGGGGAAAATTTGAGGGGAATCGAGGTCGGCGACCGGTGCGCGTTCGTGCTGCGGTTCATGCCTACCGTCGGTTTTAGCTGGATTGGAGAGAGCGACTACTACTATTACATCGGCGATTACATGAGCAACTCATGGTGCGAGGCGGTGTGGCCTCTCAACGATGCCCCGGAGGGCTACCTGGAGCTGGACGAGTACGCGCCTCTGCGCGAGCTCATAGAGATCACGGACGCGGACGCGCACACGCTCGACGTCGTCTACACGGAGGACATGCGCTCCATCGTGCGCTTCGCGGAGGGCAAGATGGAGGTCGCCGAGGGGCGGATGGTCGGGAGGGAGGACAGCGCGGCCGGCGCCGCCGTNTGCTGCGTGAGCAGCGAGCTGGCGGAGGAGTACGGGCTCGGCATAGGAGACACGATCTCCCTGGCGCTGGGAGGGCGGCTGTTCGAGCAGTACGCGAACCTCGGAGCGGTGGCGGGGACGCGCGAGAGGTACGCGCCCCCGGTGGGAGAAGCGGAGCTGGAGATAGTGGGGATATACGTGAACACGGACACGCGCAAGGAGCGGAGCGCGGACCCGCACTGGGGCTACTCCGTGAACGCGGTGTTCGTGCCGAGATCGCTGCTGCCGGAGGGGGCGGAGGGCGCTGAGGGGCACCGCTACGCTCCGGGCGAGTTCAGCTTCATGGTCGAGGACGCATGGGACATCCCCGCGTTCCTGGAGGAGGCGGAGCCCATGCTGCGGGAGCTGGGGCTGACGCTGGTGTTCAACGACCGGGGGTGGCTGGCGATAGAGGAGGAGTTCGCAGCGGCATCGCGGGCGGCTGCGGTGAAGATAGCGGCGTATTCGGCTGCGGCAATTGCGGCTACGTGCCTCGCGGCGTACCTCTTCATAGCGAGGAGGAAGCGCGACTACGCGGTGATGAGGGCGCTGGGGACGGGGCGTGGCAAGGCCGCCAGGTCTCTCGCCCTGCCGTTCCTTGCCGTTGCCCTGGCGTCCGTCGCGCTGGGCGGCGCGGCCGCATGCGCGTACGTGATGCGCACGGTCGGGAGCAGCAACGCGCTCGTGGCGCTGGAGCGGTACGCTGCGGACTCGTCGGTCCCTGCGGGCGCGCTCGCCCTCGGGGGCGGCGCGGTGCTCGCGCTCGCGCTCGCGGCAGCGCTGGCGATGCTGAGGCGCATAGGAAAGGCCGCTCCGCTGGCGCTGCTGCACGGGGGCGCCACGGGAGGGCGGCAGCTGCGGTTTGGCCAGGCAAGGGGAGGCGGGCCCCGGTTTGGGCGCGTGGAAACATGGTCAAATAACGCTTTGGACGGCGTGGGCGACGATCTGCGAACCGGCTCACCAAGCCCAGCCGTCGCGCGGCAGGCCCCATGCGCGGGAGGGGCGGTGCGCGGCAGGGCTGGGCCGTTGTTCGCGGCGAGGCACGCGGCGAGGCACATACGGCGCTCGGCGGCGAAGTCGGCGCTTTCGGTCGCGGTCGCGCTGCTGCTTGTATCGGCGATTGCGCAGCTGTCGGCGATGAGGGGGGCGTCGGCGGAGCTCGTGGCGAGCACGCCCGTCAAGGCTTACTTCGTAGGGGGGATAACGCTGCCCTCCATAAGGGAGATAGCCTA
>WRMX01000086.1 GCA_009776905.1 Oscillospiraceae bacterium | reverse complement strand
ACTCCCCCGCCACTCCCGCCAAACAAACAACATACAAAAGGGAGGCACAACACCATGAACTCACGATATAAACACGTATTCAGCCCCATCCGCATACGCGGCGTCGACTTCAAAAACCGCATATTCCTCGCCCCCGCGACACCCACGCTCAGCACCCCCGACGGCTACGTCACCCGCGAGCTCGTCGACTGGCTCCGCATGTTCGCCAGAGGCGGCATAACTACGCTCTGCCTCGGCAACTGCTCCATCGACCGCCGTGAAACATACGACCAAAGCTACCAGCTCGACCTTGGGCAGGACGACTTCATATACGGCCTGTCTCTCTATGCCGACATGTGCAAGCAATTCGGATGCCACGCATCCTTGGAAATCAACCATGCAGGCGAAGGAACGCTTATGACAGGCCCCGTCGGCTATTCGGCATCATCGTTCATATCCGAAGACGAGGAATTGCGCGCATCTTACGCAAACCGCCCCCCCATCCCCACGACAGAAATGACGCATGAAAAAATCAACGAAGTCGTGGAGATGTTTGGCAGCGCCGCAGGCCGCATGAAAAGAGCCGGCATGGACATCGTCATGGTCCATGGTGCCCACGGCAACCTCATATCGCAGTTCACGAGCCCGAAATTCAACAAACGCACGGACGAATACGGCGGCAGCACCGAAAAACGCGCCCGCTTCGCCATCGAAGTCTGCGAATCCATCCGCAAGCATTGCGGCGAAAACTTCGTAATTGAGTATCGATGCTCTGGCGACGAGGAAGCGCCCGACGGAATGCATATCGCTGAAACAATCGAGCTTGCGGGATACCTGAAAGACCATATCGACATCCTCCACGTGTCCGCAGGCCTCCACAGCGACCCGCGCGGGCCGTTCACATACCACCGCAACTGGTGCCAAAACTACCTGATGGAGCGCTGCTTCAACGTCCACTACGCCCGCGACATCAAAGAAGCGCACCCCGACCTGCTAGTAAGCACTGTCGGTTCGATAATGAACATCGAATACGCGGAAGAGATAATATCGAACGGCTGGGCGGATTTCGTCTCGATGTGCCGCCCCCTGCACGCTGACCCCGACATGCCGATCAAATACGCGGAAAACAGGCCGGAAGACGTTCGCCCCTGCATCAGGTGCGACACCTGCGTCAAGCATTACAGGGTGCCGAAACCGATGTACTGCGCGGTCAACCCGATGGCCACAATGACCACAGAGCTGAGGGACGGCGTCATCCCGCAAGCGCAGCAAAAGAAAAAAGTCGCAGTCATCGGCGGCGGCCCGGCAGGGCTGCAATCGCTCGAAACGCTGATCGCGCGTGGCCATGACGTGACATTATATGAAAAATCATCGCGCATCGGCGGAAACGTGGTCGGAGCAGCCGAGCCATCGTTTAAAAACGACATGCAGGAATACCTTACATGGCTGCGGCACAATGCGGCACAATGCGCGGAGAAAGGGGCTCGCATATTGCTGAACACCGAAGCCACGAAAGACATCCTTGAAACAGAGAATTATAACGCGTTGGTCATAGCCGTCGGCGCCGATCCACTTATCCCCGACAGCATACCCGGCATCAGGAAACCCCATGTCCACTGGGCCCCCGACGCGCAGGAAGAGCGGACGAAAATGGGTGAAAACATTGTTGTCGTCGGCGGAGGCGGCGTCGGATACGAAGCCGCCCTGGACTGCGCGAACCTCGGCAAGCAAGTATCCGTCATTGAAATGCTGGATGAAGCTAATGGCAAAATGAAGCTCCGCGAGAGCGCGAGCAACAACGTCGCCCTCGAACTCCTAAATATATTCAGCGCAAAGGAAATCCCGGTGCATTATAGTTCGGCGCTGTCTGAGATCAAAGACGGCAGCATAATCGTCAAAAACCAAATCACCGGCGAACTGAGCGAAATGCCCTGCGACACGGTGCTCCTCGCCATGGGCATGCAGGAGCGCTGGCGCATGGTGGACGACCTTCGCCGCTGCGCCCCCGAGAGCAACGTGCACATCGTCGGCGACTGCCGCAACATCGCCACAATAGCCGAAGCCATCAACCAAGCATTCCAAGCATGCATACATATTTGAAAAAGCAAACTATACTTCTTTTGATGCGGATAATTTCTGTTTCATGATTCTTGAACCTCCCACGACTAAAGTCGCGGGATTCCTGCTTCAATGAGAACCGCTTCATCTTATAAAAGATATTAATTGTCTACCCCTGTTGCTTGACCGGCACACAGTCCGTCATGTAGCAGGGGTATTAAATATAACTAAAAATGTAACAAACTGTTTGCATACATATTTGAAAAAATGCTTGCAAAATCCTCAAAAGTATAGTAAAATCAATCTCTTCATTGCATTATATGCGAAAATTTCTGCATATCTATGAAAAGAAAGCGCATAAAAGTAGCGCAGTATGCACAATCAAAAAATCGTAGGGGCGGCAACCTGCCGCCCGCAAGCGCGGGATTCGCCTCTGCAAGGAACGAATCCGGCAAAATGGGGGGAGATATAATGAAAAAGATGACAAAAAAGAAACTCTGCACAATAGCGGCATTCGCGCTTATCATCATCGCGTTCGTAATATTCCCGAACGCCCTCGCAGGGCAAAGCGCGCGCGCGGACAACAGCGTGGACATTGACATCACAAACTGGGACGACTGGTATGTCTACGACCACTATGACGTCACCGATGGCGGATACGAGCCTTGGGCTCCAACCCCTCTCAACGAAAAGCGCCCATATTTCGAGATTGTCGAAAACCAAGCAGTCAACAACGGCAGTATCACGACGATCAAGGAACTGCTTAATTCAGGCGCCTGGCGTAACGTCCACCACCTCAAGGAACACATTAGCCTCATCGATAATGATAACGGTGGCGCCGATATTGTTTTTATGGGCTATGGCGAGTATGCCTATACGGACTTTCTGCTCTACCCCGAGACCAGCGGCGGCGAAAAGTCATTTGGCTACGATGTATATGCCCTAAACATCGACACCCATACCTTAAGCTCGGCCGGCTTTTTTATAAACGCAGGCATTGACGAATCCGGAAACATACACGGCTATGTGTTGCTCATCGGCTTTCCCGAGAGCTACGGCGGCGGCTCTTTTGACGGAGCACGAATGTACTTGTACAAAATCAGGGACGGTGTTAAAGCAGAAGACATACATGATAACATGAATGTCATGGCATTCACGAATAAAGGCATATCACAGAATCTACTCCCCGAGATGGAACTGGCAATTGATGGACGCTCCATCGTACTGATCGACAAAGATGGGGATGGCACGCCGGAATATCTTGGATTCAGGCATACAGCAAGCGCCAGCGACATTGCGGTCGCCGTCATATTCGATGAAAACGGAAACACGATTGCCCAAACAATAGTAGATAATGAAGACGTGAAAATCGATGAAGATGGCTACATGACGTTTTACGACAATGTGCCCTTGCACCTCGAAGACAGCCGTGTCGGGTCAATGATAATGCCGATGGAAATCAATATTGAGGACCCGGACGTCACGCTGCTCAGCGCAACTGTAGTAATCGAAGATGTGCCCTCCGTAACAATCGATAATAACCAATACTTGTTCAGCAGAGATGGCGTCTATGAAAAATCCGCTACGCTTGTCGATCCCGGCGACGAAATGTACTGGGTCGGGCGCCCGGGCCGATGGTACGCTGCTTCTTTTGTCGTTGGTGAAAGCAAGGTTACATCAAACGGCGTCGAATATGTCCTTGATAACGACAACGCCTACATTGAGAGTGGGACTCTTTTCATAAAGGAAGAAATCAATATCAGCGAATACGAAAGCTTCTGGAACGACTCTTTCACGATAGTTTCCGGAAGCGTGGTATTGCTTAACGCGCCTCCAGTCGCATTTGATCCTGACACAATGTGGATTGAATCAATCAGCGCGTTTGGAAATACTTTATGCTGGCTGAAGCCGACTGGCGTTATTTCCACGTATGCCTTAAACGAAGAACATAACTACTTTACACATGATACATTAGTAGACCTACACTACGGAAATGATTACGCAGGCATTGAAGCCGGGCTCTATGAGCTCAACGGAACAGACGCATATATGGAAAACGGTTCGCTGTATGTCAAGAAAAACATATTATACAAAACGACATATATAGACGGAACTAACACATATGTCAATGATGGATCGCGTTTCAAAACTCAAAACGGCCAAATATACAAAACCGACGGGGCCAATATAAAGTTTGAAAACGGAAACCTGAGAGTTTCCGGGGAAAGGTATGCGTACCAACAACACCCATGGAGCGAACACACCTTCCCAACCGCTGCCGAGGTGCATCTTACGAATAACCAGGTACTTCCTGACGGAAACTACAGCCTCGGCACTGATATGGACTGGGCTGATGGATACTTTTATACCGATGTCCACATTTTCGTGATTGATGGCGAAGATATGTACATCGCGAATGGCAAAGACATCTATGTTGGCACCGTTGACTCCAAGGATTATTTATTCATATTCCCCGATGGCATCAACACGAAAAATTCCAACCGAGTTGAGATCGACTACGGCATTTCCAACGCATACATATACGAAACAATCGCTCTTGACGGCTCGGATAATTATCTGCTCCCGGGCAATACTCTCGTTCATCTTGCCCCAAGGTCTGACAGATACTATTACAACAGCGAAATTCTCGAGCATGTGGGAACGCTGACGAACCCCGGCGAGTTCTTCGCTCCTGAAGGCAAGCGCACGAGCTTGTTGCACTTCAACGTCACGTTCACAGACAATGATTTTGCCATCACGTCGAGCATACCCGGGTTGCAGGGTGCGAATGTAGTAACCGCACGCTTTGGAGAAAAAGAGCTTCTGTTGTCCGACAATAATGGACAATGGCGTGGCTTCGGCCCATATGTGGAATACCAGAGCCATGGCTGTAGCTCGCTCACATCGTTCCGCTTTTCCAATATAATAATGGGAGCGGTGCCGCAGCATCTCGTCATTCTTGATAGAAACGCAGAAGATGCAGTGGATGGAGATATAACACACATTGAGGTAGACGAAGGCGCGATTATCGGCACGCTGCCGTCGTCGTCGCCAGACATTCCTACAAGATATGGGTACGAGTTCGTGGGATGGTCAAAGACATCATACTCGACTGTTGCAGATTATGATGGTACGACTGAGACAATGGGTCTGAACGATATCACCCTTTATGCAGTGTGGACAGCGAAAGAGATCGACGTCAAATTCTATGATTGTTTTGACGGCCCTGCTGAGCTTTATGAAGTAGGTACAGACGCAAACGCGAACAAGCATTTCGGCGAAAAGCTGACAAACTTCAACTCGCCTGCGCATGATGGCTATATATTCACAGGATGGTACCTAGACCGCGATGGATCAGGCGAACCGTGGGACTTTGCAAGTGTAATTGATGATGACGAGCTGGTATTATATGCAGGCTGGGAGCTGATTGATAGCCTAACAAACGATTATATAGTCATTTTGTTTGATAGCAACGGCGGCACGTCTGGCACAATGACTGAAAGAGTCAGCAAAAAAGAAACTTATGTGGGCTACCTCCCGAGCGCTGCCACAGGAGACGCACCAACAAAAGACGGTTATGACTTCATCGGATGGGCAACGGAAGATTCAGCCACCATAACTCAAGAAACAGAATGGAATGACCCAAGTCTCCTTTTTGTTGTAGACTCTGAAGGTCGCAATACCATAACCGCATATGCGGTATGGGCGAAAAAGCCGACAGTAACGTTGGACATGAATGACGGAAATTCGGGTCCAGAATACCTTGCAGGAGAGGCAGACAATGGCAAATATACAATCACATCTGCACCTCCAACACGTGCCGGTTTCGAGTTCATTGGCTGGAACACCGATCCTGATGGAAACGGAACCTCGTATATGCCCGGAACTACCGTGGAAGACATCGTTGCCGATCTTACGCTCTATGCGCAATGGAAACCTATTTATACGGTCACAGTTACAGGCAGCGGAGCAGGCACTCCCGGAAATGGTGATTTCCATCCCGACGATACAGTCACCATTAGTGCAGGCAGCAAACCCGGTTTCAAATTCATTGGCTGGACAGTATCTACATCAGGCTCACCTGTTGTCTTTGCTAATGAAAGCAGCGCTGTAACTTCGTTTGTTATGCCCGAAGGAGATGTTGAAGTTGTTGCATTATGGAGCGAAACAAGCATAACATACCCGGCCGAAGAATACTTAGTGTTGCTAAACGCCAATGATGGACATCTTGGGCTTGTCCCGTCATCGCTGCTCACAGAAGGAATTTTGATGCTGCCAACAGAAACCCCATATAGAACAGGGTATAAGTTCACCGGTTGGAACACACATATGAACGGCACGGGAATCCAGTATCAACCCGGTACGACGATTAGCGGAATTGACAGCGACATCACCCTCTACGCGCAATGGGAGGAAGTCGAAAGCTACTCCGTCACCTACGACCCGCAGAACGGCACAGGCCCCGTGACCGTCGTCGTCGAAGCCGGCGGGACGCTGGCGCGGCCGAGCAACCCCACGTGGAGCGGCCACACGTTCCTAGGCTGGTATTACGGCACCGCGCCCAATGAACAGCTCTGGATATTCACCGACCCCGTCAACAGCGACCTGCTACTGACAGCAAAATGGAACCTTGAAGTCAATAACCCGCAGAACCCGGGACAGACGCAGCAACCGGCAGGGGACACAGGCGACGAAGGACAGCTCCCCACCGGCACGCCGGCCACGCCTCCGTCCAACACGCCCGAGCAAGGCACGACCGACGTTGGACTCACAACAACCCCGCTTGAAGAAGAGCCGGAAGAGCTTCTCGAGTACGAGGCGAGCCACGGATTAAACATGCAAGCAGACATACCGGACAACATCCATCTGCCCGAGGGCACCAGGCTCGAGGACTACAACGAGGTCGACCTATACGGCCGCCAACCGGATGGGACTACGCCGGGCGGTTCTGACCACAGCGCGCCTCCGAACATGAACTCCGCCGAAAATTTCCTCTTGGCGCAGCTCGATGACGACGGACACGTGTTCTTCATGGAATTCAACGACCCCGCAAGCCCCCCTCTGGGCTTCTGGATGTGGGACGATGAGACCGATCTCTGGGTATTTGTTGACTATCTGCCGCCTCTCGCCGAACTGCCGAAGACAGGCGCCGCAGCGTTCCCATGGTTGCTCATGGCCGCTTCGTTGACATTCCTCTGCGCCGGCGCCATTCTCGATCGCCGGACTCGCCGCGCCCAGTAGCAACCCACAGTTCGGTAACAGTCGCGCCAGTGGAAGCAATGTTAGTAGAAACCACGCCCAGTAGCACCCGCGCCCGGTAGTGCACCCGCACCCGATAGCGGCCGCAGTGCAAGCAGCCACAGCGCAGCCGACAAACAGCAAGCGCGCACCTGCAGCGACCCCCGCCGCACTTGACATGAAGCAGCCCCTGTAGCCACACAAACTACAGGGGCTGTTTTTCTATCCAGTCAAACGGACTACGCCGATGCGTTGAAAAAAAGCTACGAGGCCGTTGTTATCCACTTAAACGACTCCATCAATGCATGCAAAACAAGCAAGCTACTAGGCCGCTGCTATCCAGCCAAACGGACTGCGCCGATGCGTTGAAAAAAAGCAAACTACGAAACCTCTAGCTCCAATCAAAATACGACGCATTCGTGGCAACATGGCCGCCATCGACGGGAATCGCGGTGCCAGTGATGTGCGACGACTCGTCGGAAGCCAAAAACGCAGCAAGCGCCGCGACCTCTTCCGGCAGCCCGAGCCTCCGCATCGGGTTCTGTGTACGATTGAGCCGCGCATAAGCATCCGGGTCAGCCATTGCGGAGCTGTTGACATTCTCCCACATCGGCGTCTCGATCTGGCCCGGGCAAATCGCATTTGCGCGAATGCCCGCATCGGCGTAATCGCACATGACGGACTTCATCAATCCGATAATAGCGTGTTTCGAACACACATAATCCGATGCTGAAGGCGTGCCGATCAACCCCCCGACCGATGCGTTGAATATTATCGATCCGTGCGTTCCCGCCTTCAACATTTGCCTGATCTCATGCTTCGCGCAGTAAAACGAGCCAAACAGATTGATCCTCACTACGCGCTCCCATGACGCGCTGTCCACATCGCCGACCTTGCTCCGCGTCATCATAACCCCCGCATTGTTGAACGCGAAATCGAGCCTGCCGAATGCCAGCGCCGTCTGCTCCATCGCATCCTCAACAGCCCCTTCATCGGCGATATCAGCGGCGAGGCACAGAACCTCCGCCGTCGGCACGGCATCGAGAATCTCGTTTTTGGTCACTGAGAGGTCCGCGACATCAATCAAAGTCAGCAGCGCACCCTCCTTCGCAAACCGCAAGGCGCTAGCCCGGCCCATGCCGCTGCTCGCCCCCGTGACGACCCCGACCCTATCCTTTAACAACATAAAAACACCCCATTTTTTAACTCAATTATATTTCGGAAGTTGCAGACCACGCCCGGTGAGGTAGACGTTTGTTTTGCTTCCGACCGCGTAGCATGGAAGCGGAGCGGCGCGAATATGCGCATGGATGCGCATTTGAGCGATGAGGAAGCAAAAAAACGTCTGCCGAGCGTAAGGGCGTGATCAGAATCTTTCGGAACAATATGCTTGATATTATTCCGCTGCGGGCTGTCTCACTACGATGTCTTGAGAATCGCCGATATCACTCGCGGCATCCATCCAAAAGACCTGCTGTGGATCGCTCACAGCAAAAACGAAAAGCTGGACGCCGTTATCACAGCCGTCTTCGAGTCGGTCTTTCACCAACGGATTGACCTTGTCGGAAATAGCATCGATACCCCGGAAGGCTATAACATAAAGCGATACGGCGTTCATGGGGGGAACTACGGCATTTTCAAGCAGCGCATCAGCCCGTTGACGACCGACGTGGAGTCTGAAGTGGCGGTTTGCATGCTGGCAGGCAAGCTTGGCGTTCCCTGCTGCCCGGCGACTCGTACCGACAAGGACGCCGTTTTTTCAGCATTCCTTTATGATTTTTCAAATGAGTATATAGTATATTTTCGCCGCTTGTTTGATGGCGTGCGGTCTGAGAATGAGTATCATAACCTACTTGCCGTTCGTCCGCAATATCGCGACGATATCGCCCGAATGATCTTGCTGGATTTCATCACACGACAAGACGACCGGCACTTGTCCAACATTGCCATCAAAATGACGGCGAGCGGTGAATCGTTTTATCCGTTGTATGACAATGGGCGCAGCCTGTTTTATGAGGACAGTGAGGAAATGGTGCGGCAGGCGGTCAGCAACCCGGAGAAGTATGCCTCCGGCTTTGGCTATGCGGGTACCTATTGGGACTATGTGAAGGAACTCGCCGCCGATGGAGTGGATTTCAAAACGCTGCTCAATCTCAATATATCAAGGGAGAATGTTGCGGTGATTCTGCGTCATTCCGGCTTCACAGGGTACCGTTTCGACGGGTCGCTGGAGTGGATCATGAAGACCATAGAGATGGCCGCAAACTGCATGAAGCAATAGTAAGATTGTATATTTCGTTGATTATTTGCCCGTGCGTCTTGCTAACGGTCATTGACATACGCAAGACTCTCCCGCCAATCTGCTCTGCTCCTGACATATGCTCGTGTCAAGTGCCAAGCAGCATATCACAGTTTCTGATTGCGAAGCCTGCAATCTTACTACTCTGTGCGAGCGTATGCACATACTACGTAAATATCTTCGATAATCCCGTGTTCTTCACCGCTATTTGCAAAAGGTTCAGCAATGTAAACATATGCCTTATACATTGTATCATCATCTTCAAAGAAACCGGCTAGTACAGTGATTATGACAGAAAACCGATAAACAGTTCGTGCAGCATATATGTCCTCTCTTGAAGACACTGCAACTGGATTGCTGTATGCTACACCTGGATATCTTTCCGATTCAGCGGTCACACGTTTAAATAAGGCAACATCGCTTTCTGATGGCTCTCTTTCATTTGAATATGCAGATTTTGTAATATTGGAACCGTATTCATTAATATATTGCTGCGGAGAATTGTGAAAAGGATTAGCATCAGAGCTGGCGTATGAATCAGTTATGTTCAACCATTCTTGTACGCTTCCATTCTGATATGTCGGCGAAACTAATGCTCCAAAATAAGCCTCAAGCCATTCAAACTCATCTGAAATATATTCATAGACCAAAATAACCTCTCCGCTTCCTCCTGCTGCATATGCGTCAATGAGAAGAGTTCGTATTCCGTCTGAGGTTTCTGCCGCTATTCTTCTATACGTCTCAAATGTGTAAATACACGGTTTATAGTCTAGATCACTGATATCAATAATATCATTGTAATCATATAACAATCTGATCTGAGAAATAAATACTTGCTGATCCGATCCGTCCGAAGGCTCAATAACAAGAATAACCGTTTCCCCTGCAACCCCCACATCAACTAATTGCCAACTCATCGCCTGCCCCTTTAAATCGTCTATCTGCTCTGCTGTTAGTATTTCGTCTGTGCTAAGCAGCTTATGTAGAGTTTTCTGTGGATCTTTGATAGTTTCAGTTTGGGCGTCGATCTCCGGTTCATTAGTATGGGTCAAGGCAGTGGAGTCAGGGCCTCCTGCTGAAGAATTGACATCCGGGCGGCCTTCGTTTGGAGGATTGATAAGATCGTTATTCTCGGTAGAAGCATGCGGGACGTTTTCCCGGCATGTTGTGCAGGCGGACACAAAAATACTGCAGACCATTATAATAGCAACAACCGCTCTTTTCACCCCGCACCCCCATCGCTCGAATTTGTTAGATGCTAGTTAGATGTCACGGCTGGCCTGCCGCAACATCGAGCAAATCACGGCGGCGATAGCAAACTATCCGCCTTGACAGTATAGGCATATGCCTCTGGATTTGCTTTTTTGAGATATCGCAGCGGCATAAGATTTTCGCTGAGGATTCTCTGCTCAAGATATTCACTTGGATCATCTACCGGGGTAAACTCTGTGCCGGTCAGGAGACATGATGCCATATATAAAACTTTGGCTGCACGAACGGCTGCAATCTCAGGCGTATAGTTTTCCGCATAGATATGTCCACGAAGATTACGGATGCCTTTCACATAGAAAGGATAATCATCTGCTTTAATCTTGCCTCGGGAAGCGATACATAGCGCAGCTTCAAATGCATCCCCGAGGCATTCTTTAGGCGTAACGTCGATTCCGCGATATAGTATTTCTGCGTTGGCGATCGCTGTATATGTATGGTTTACTTTCTGGTAGTCTGTGAAAATATCCAGCAAGGAGCACACATCATAAAACTGCTTGATGACTTCCATGTCCTTTTCAGCGTTCAGAGGAATTCCCGTTGTATGCGGTGCAAAGGCTGTTATTTTGTCCGCTAGTATACAATCTATACTCGGGATGCTGACCGTCAAATATTCAGGTTTCGTCAATAAAAGCTCATTGCGAATTTCCTTGGTAACAAGCTCATCATAATGATTTTCCTCAAAGAGCACATCAAGGAGGATATATAATGGACGGCCGTTGATCGGCGAGTCATAAGAGAATTTGAAATGCCGCTTTTCGATTTTATTGTCGCCAAATCGCTTTTGTTCCTCAACTTGCTTGAACGGGAATATCTCAGAAGCCTTATGCAAATAATCATTCAAATCTGTTCCGGGTTGTACGATAATATCTATATCGGTAGACAACCTTTGAGGGTGTTCCATCAACAGCATAAGGCAGCTGCCGCCCTTGAATATAAATGGCGTTTTGACCTGTGCAATAGCTTCAAGCAGTCCAAAGGCGTAAACTGTTCGCTCAAGCAAGGCAGGGTCACGCCTGCTGATGTTTTGCAGATCCCTTATATGTGCTTCTGAAAAATTCTCGCGTAACAGCATTGCCTCACTCCGTTCTAAGGGTACTCCCTGTTTTTTCTTTCAAGAACATCTTGATTTTTTTATCTACGGCACGCCTTTTAGCATACCTGAAAAGGCAACTCTCATCGACCACATATCTTGTGAATGCACCTTCAAATATTGCAGAGTATTCGCTTTTGCTGATAGATTCCTGTAATAACGGCGCTGCCATTAAATCAACCAGAATATTTTCGATTCTTGTATGCCATTTTTGCTGCCGCCCTTTGGGAGCTTCCGTAACCATCTTAATGACAACAATCATGTTATCCACCCAATACTGATGAAAAACCTCCGGGGTAGGGTTAACCAGAACTTTTCCGGGGTAAGCTTCTTTCAATGTATCGAAAATGAAATCCATGGTCTCGCTTTCCACAGAAACGAAAACAATATTGTGAGCCAGTTGGTGGTTGACAAACTCGTTGAGCTGGAATAGTTCAAAAATCAAGAATTCAAGGTAAGGGTGATTCTCCTCAATGATTTTTACAACATCGTTAGAAATATTGGAATACTGGTATTCATATTGGCTCATGCCTTTTACCGAGACGCAATAAGCATTACGGCCGACTCGCACGATAGCGCCAGCATTCAACATTTTTTGCAGCCTTTTTTTCAAAGATTCCTCGCCGGCCTCAAAACCTTTCTCTCTGAATACTTGAAAGAAATCTTGCCTGTTGAAACTCTTTTTTTCAGCCAACGCTTGAATACATTCTAAAATCACAATTGCATCATCTCAATTCATGCTTGATTAACTCACAATACTGCCGAAATGGTACTCTCCGCGCTTATTGTACGGAAAGCGGGGCAAAATGTCAATACCATATCGGCAATTTCTCCAGTTTATTGCCGATATGGTATCTCTAGCGCCCTATCGCCAGATTATTTCTTACTCTCGTCATATACTAGCGAAATAAACTAAGGGGTGGAGTAACAAGATCATAGCGCCCCCATGAGATTCGAGGTTCATTTTCAATACCTAAAGCACAAGCGATCAAGTATTCCGCAAGCGCACCGCGTTCAGTATTTCCCATCAATTCTGAGTAAGCCCATTGCCAAAATGCGAGAACATCAGAAACCTTGTTATCCTCGTCAATGATAGCTTCATTGCCATTAAGTCTCTTTGGTTCTATCGCCGGATACATCATTTCCAGACCTCCCCGAGCAATTTCGACGCAATGTCTGCGTTCTCGATACACATGATGCCATCTTACGATTTTCCATTTCTATGCCGCTGCATTCGTGTTGATTTTTTCAATAACCGCTCTCAAATTCATAAACATCGTCATGTCGCCAAAT
>WRMX01000085.1 GCA_009776905.1 Oscillospiraceae bacterium | reverse complement strand
GCCAGGAGCGCGGGGCGCGGGGGAGCGTGGCACGGGGTCGCGGAGTCGCGAGGAGCGGGGGTGCGGGGGCAGGATACCAGGAGCGCGGGGCGCGGAGGAGCGTGGGTGCGGGGAATGGGCGAGTGGGTAGCAGTGTAACAGCGGTGGTAAGAGACGAGAGGATAGCAGGTTCAAAGGATGGCAGAGTATCTGGTGCGGGAAGCCACATTGGTACGCAGCAGCAGGGAGCGCGCAGTTGCAATGCGTAAGTGGCAAGCGGGAAGTGAGCGTGGGTAGTGGTTATAGGTTACGAGTCGAGAGCCGCATTGCCGTTGGAAATTTTATCATTTCCACGATGGAGTCTGGAGAAAGAACCGCTGCATAGCGGCGCAGTTGTGTGGGGGGATGGTGGATAGCTAGGGCATCAGTCACCATTTACTATTCATATGAATGCGTAACAGGGTGTATTTCGCGATTTTTATTTTTTTATCCGGGGTATTTTGTTATGTTGACAAACTCGTATAATTTGCTTACAATAAGATGAAAATATAACCATTAGGAGGATAAAAATGAGAAACAAACGTATAATAGCCGTTCTGATGGCCTTCGTGTTGATGGCCGCGATGCTTGCAGGCTGCGGCGGCGATACTAAGGCTGACGACGGCAGCCAAGGAAGCAACAACTCAGCCGGCAGCGGCGACCAGAACAACAATGGAGGCAACAATGCAACGGCTTCCGGCAGGGTGTACTATTTGAACTTCAAGCCGGAGCAGGATGCGCAGTGGCAGCAGCTGGCGAAGACATATCAGGAGAAGACCGGGGTGCCCGTCACGGTGCTCACGGCGGCTTCGGGACAGTACGAGTCGACTCTGAGGGCGGAGATCGCCAAGCGTGAAGCTCCGACGCTTTTCCAGGTCAACGGTCCTGTCGGTCTGGCAAGCTGGAAGAACTATTGCTATGACATGACTGGCAGCAAGCTCAGCGGGGAGCTGGTCAGCAACGATTTCGCGCTCTACAATGGGTCGGAAATCGCCGGGATCGCATACGTCATCGAGACATATGGCCTCATATATAACAAGGCGCTGCTGACCAAGGCGGGGTATTCCGAGGACGACATAAACAATTTCGCCGATTTGAAGCGCGTTGCTGAGGACATTACGGCGCGTTCGGCGGAGCTCGGATTTTCCGCGTTTGCTTCCGCCGGGATGGACGGGTCTTCCGACTGGCGCTTCAAGACGCACTTGGCCAATCTGCCGATATATTATGAATATAAGGCGGACGGCATCGGAACGACCGAGAACATCAAGGGTTCTTACCTCGATAATTATAAGATGATTTGGGACCTCTACATCAACAACGCGGTCACTCCGCCCTCGCTGCTCGGCAACAAGACGATGAACGATGTCATCGCGGAGTTTGTGAGCGAACAGGCCGTGTTCTTCCAGAACGGGACTTGGGCTTATAACGACGTGAGCTCGTTGGGCGACGACAATCTTGGAATGCTGCCGATATATATCGGGGCTCAGGGCGAAGAGAAGCAGGGTTTGTGCACGGGTACGGAGAACTATTGGTGCGTGAACAAGAGCGCGTCTGCCGAAGATATTCAGGCGACGATGGATTTCCTGTATTGGTGCGTGACGGATGCGGACGCGGTCAAGGTGATTTGCGAGGATATGGGGTTCGTGATCCCGTTTAAGAAGAACATGCCTCCTGCAAATCCGCTCGTGCGCATTGCCGACAAATATGTCGCCGACGGTTACACATCCGTTGCTTGGACTTTCCCGACGATGCCTTCCGAGGAGTGGAAGAACGGCGTGGGTTCCGCGCTGACGCTGTACGCGGCCGGGGCTGGTTCGTGGAACGATGTCGTGAAGGCGTTCGTGGACGGCTGGGCGAGCGAGTACAAGCTCATCAACGGATAGCCACTTGCGTTGACAGTTGAATATGCGGGCCGTGATGGTTCGTGCGACCCGCTATCAAAATATACAACTGTGAAGAAGGGGATGGTTTTATAGATTAAAAGAGGTATCACTGAAAACGGCGAGCGCAAGCGTCCCCCCACTTGCGCGAGCCAGAATGCTCGAAGCGCAAATGGCGAAAAGTCATTTGCGCCTTGGGCGTAGTAGAACCTTAATGGCTAAAAACAGAAATAGAAAGCAAAAAATTATTGATGCCATTAAGGTGCTATCGCCGCGCGAAGCACGGTGCGGAGGTGCTAATTCGCAGGCCTGATTCATTTAGGCCGTGAGCGAATTGAGCCGGAGCGCACGGCGTTGGGGTTGTGGGGGTGGAACCCCCACGTAAGAGGAATACCACGTAAAGCATAGGAAGGATTGGTCGCAATATGGAAAAAGCTCTCAAGCGAAGTTTCCCGGTTTTTGTCCTGCCCACCCTGCTGGCTTTTATTATTGGCTTCATAGTGCCGTTTATCCTCGGGCTATGGCTCTCATTCAATGAATTCATAACCGTGCAGGATGCGACGTTCGTGGGTTTTAAAAACTATGTCCGCACGTTTTCGGACGATAGGTTCCTATATTCCTTGGGCTTCACGGCGCTGTTTACTGTCGCCAGCTTGATTTTGATCAACGTGGTGGCTTTCGCGCTGGCGGTGCTGCTGACGAAAAAGCTCAAAGGGACAAACATTTTCCGCACGATATTCTTCATGCCAAATCTGATTGGCGGTATCGTGCTTGGTTATATCTGGCAGCTCATAATCAACGGCGTCCTCATGCGGTTCAACCTGGTGCTCACGCTCAATGCCGTATATGGCTTCTGGGGGCTGATTATCCTTGTTTGCTGGCAACAGATCGGATATATGATGATTATATACATAGCCGGCCTGCAGACTATCCCCGGAGACTTGAACGAGGCTGCGGCCATTGACGGGGCCAACGGCAGGCAGAAGCTGTTCAGGATAACTATACCTATGATGATGCCTTCAATCACTATTTGCACTTTTTTAACTGTCACCAACGGTTTCAAGCTTTTCGACCAAAACCTCGCGCTTACGAACGGCGAGCCGGCGCGCAACACGGAGATGCTTGCGCTCAACATTTATCGCACGTTCTACGGCAGGGTCGGGTTTGAAGGCGTCGGGCAGGCGAAGGCCGTGCTGTTCTTCATTCTTGTCGTATTTCTCGGCTTGATGCAGCTTCGCGTCACGCGGTCGAAGGAGGTGCAGCATTGAAAATCGGTAAAAAGACTGGACGCGGCATTGCTTCTATTCTATTGGGGATTTTCAGCCTCATTTACGTTTCGCCGCTTTTCATCATACTTTTCAACTCTTTCAAATCCCAGACGAATATCAGCAACGAGCCTTTCAAGCTGCCGTCGGCGGCGACTTGGGTGGGCGCGGCCAACTATCGGGCGGGCATAAACGATTATGGCCTGCTTTCGGGGGTCGGCTGGACGCTGCTGATCACCATCGGGTCGGTGGCGGCGATCTTGCTCCTTTGTTCCATGTTCGCATGGTTTATCACTCGCGTGAACGCCATATATTCGAAGATACTTTACGTGCTTTGCGTTTTCTCGATGGTCGTGCCGTTCCAGATGGTCATGTACACTTTGTCGCAGACGGCTGATGCATTGCGGCTGAACACTCCATGGGGCATTATCATCGTGTATTTGGGATTTGGCGCGGGGCTTGCGGTCTTTATGTTCAGCGGGTTTGTCAAGGGGATTCCGCTGGAGATTGAGGAGGCGGCGATGATCGACGGGTGCACCCCGGTGCGGACGTTTTTCAAGGTTGTGCTCCCGATTATGCAGCCCACGTACATAACTGTCGGCATTTTGCAGACTATGTGGATTTGGAACGACTTCCTTCTCCCTTACCTCGTGCTCGACAGGAACAAGTACAATACGATTTCCATGCTCATCCAGTATATGCGCGGCAGCTTCGGGGTCGTTCATATGGGGGCCATCATGGCGAGCCTTGTTTTGGCGGTCATCCCGGTCGTCATACTTTATTTGTCGGCGCAGAAGTACATCATCGAGGGCGTCGCTGCCGGAGCTGTGAAAGGGTAGGGCCCGGCGGGGGTCTATGATTCACAAAGCATGGCGCCTGGACATATAAGTGAGTGTGCTCCGCGAGATGCTGCTCAGCACGACGCAGCTCCGCGAGATGCTGCTCAGCACGACGCAGCCCCGCGAGATGCTGCTCAGCACGACGCAGCCCCGCTGTATGGAAGCGGAGACTCTCAATGGCAGAAATATATGTGTATTCGCAGGTAATATGAATGGAAAGAAAAGACCTTGCTTTTTCGCGTTCCTTGGGAACGCTGCTCCACATCAGCAGCCTGCCGTCGCTGTACGGAATAGGCAATTTTGGGAAGGCTGCATATGAATGGGTGGATTTTCTGCAAGATGCGAAGCAGAGCTACTGGCAGATTTTACCCCTGAACCCGACGGGGAAGGGGGACAGCCCGTACCAGAGCTTTTCGGCGTTCGCCGGGAATCCGTATTTCATCGACTTCGACATTTTGCGCGACGAAGGCTTGTTGGAGCGCGGCGAATACGCCGATATGAAATGGGGCCGAGTCGAAACGCTCGTGGATTTCAAAAGGGTGTACAAATACCGCGAGGCCGTGCTGCGCAAGGCTTACGTGCGGTTTGCGGACGATGCTGCGATTGACGAGTTTATTGCAAGCAACGAGTGGATGGAACAGTATGGGCTGTTTTTGATAATCAAGAAGGCGCAGAGGCACAAGCCCTGGATGCAGTGGAGCGAGGCTTTGCGCGCGAGGGATGCCGATGCCCTCCGCAAGATTAAGGCCAACTACGCGGCGGACCTGCGCTACCACGCTTTTGTCCAATATCAATTCAAGCGCCAATGGGACGCGCTCCATGCTTATGCGAATGAAAAGGGCATCGAGATCATAGGCGATATACCGATTTACGTGTCGCTCGACAGCGCGGATGTATGGTCGAACCCGGAGCTCTACCAGTTGGGTGCGGACGGCTACCCTTTGGAGGTTTCCGGTTGCCCGCCCGACAGCTTCGCGAAAGACGGCCAGCTGTGGGGCAATCCGCTCTATGATTGGGACTATTTGGCGAAGACGGGCTATCTCTGGTGGCTTCGGCGGCTGCGTTCGAGCTTCGCCCTCTATGACGTCCTGCGGCTCGACCATTTCCGAGGGCTCGAGAGCTATTTCGCGATTCCCTATGGGGCGAAATCTGCTGCCGGCGGTTCTTGGAGGCCGGGGCCGGGGAGGGATTTCATCGATGCCGTCAAGGCGGAGATGCCTGAAGCGAGAATCATTGCGGAGGATTTGGGGTATCTGACGGACGAGGTGCGGGGGCTGCTGGAATACAGCGGGTATCCCGGCATGAAAATAATCCAGTATGCGTTCGACGCGCGCGAGGCGGGCGACTACGTGCCGTATAAATACGGCGCGAATTCGATTGCTTATACGGGCACGCACGACAACGACACGATCAGAGGTTGGAGCAGGAATGCGCCTCCCGAATGCATACGCGACACGATGGAGTATATTGGGATCTCGCACAGGCGCGACGTGCCGAACAGCATGATCCGCCTCACGTTGCAGACGGGCTCGAACCTGGCCGTCATTCCGATGCAGGACTGGCTGGGGTTGGGCGGCGAGACGAGGATGAACACGCCGTCGACTGTTGGCGGGAGGAACTGGAGATGGAGGATGCGGGCAGCGGACATGGAGCCGAAGCTGTCTGAATCCATTGCCGCGATGGCAGCGATTTATGGGCGCGGCGCGGGCGCGGGGCGCACCGGTGGCGATGACGAGGATACAGGACGCAGCTCGGGCGCGGGGCGCAGCGACGACGATAACGGCGACAGCGACAGCGGCGACGATACAACGCGCAGCTCGGGCGCGGGGCGCAGCGACGACGATAACAGCGACAGCGGCAGCGGCGACGATACAACGCGCAGCTCGGGCGCGGGGCGCAGCGACGATGAAAATATAGTAGAAATGGGAGAGTGACAGCATGGCAAGCATTACAATAAACCATATCAGCAAAATATACCCCGGGAACATTTCCGTGATAGAGGACTGCAACCTGGAGATCACCGACAAGGAGTTCATCGTACTGGTCGGGCCTTCGGGGTGCGGAAAATCGACGATTTTGAGGATGATAGCCGGGCTGGAAGACATCTCTTCCGGGGAGCTATATATCGGCGACAGGCTTGTCAACGACGTACCGCCGAAAGACCGCAACATCGCCATGGTTTTTCAGAGCTACGCGCTATATCCGCATAAAACCGTGTATAAGAACATGGCGTTTTCGCTCGAAATCGCAAAGACGCCTAAAGAAGAGATCGACGTGCGAGTCCGCGAGGCTGCAAAGGTTCTGGACATCGAGCATCTGCTGAACCGTAAGCCGAAAGCACTGTCCGGCGGGCAGAGGCAGCGAGTTGCTCTTGGCAGGGCGATGGTGCGCAACCCCGCCGTTTTCCTTCTCGACGAGCCGCTGTCGAACCTCGACGCGAAACTGCGCGCGTCAATGAGGACGGAGCTGATCAAGCTCCACAAGCAGCTCGGGACGACTTTCGTGTATGTCACGCACGACCAGACGGAGGCCATGACGATGGGGGACAGGATCGTGGTGCTGAACGCGGGGCTCGTACAGCAGGTCGACACTCCGCAGAAGCTGTACGACTGCCCGAATAACGTCTTCGTGGCCGGGTTCATCGGCAGCCCGCAGATGAATTTCATCGATGCGACGTTGAAAAAGGACGGCGGCGGATACGTGCTGGGCATTAACGGAGACAGCTTGCGCATTCCTGCGGACAAGGTCATGGATGCGCTGGCGCAATATGACGGGCGCTCCGTGAAGCTTGGCATCCGGCCGGAGAACATCAACGACGATGCCGATTATGTCGCGGCGCATTCGGATTCGGCGATTTCCGCTGTTGTCGAAGTGAGCGAGCTGATGGGGAGCGAAGTCTATCTTTATTTGAGATATGGCGACAATATGCTCACCGCAAGGGTCGCTCCGACGACGAAGTCGAAAATCGGCGATAATATAAAAGTGAGCCTCGACATGAACAAGCTGCACTTGTTCGACATCGAGAGCGGCGATGTGATTTTGAATTGATTGGCGAGCCTTCCGAAAAAAAGGGCGTTTCGCGGTTCCTATCGTTCATATTTGGCGAGTTGCGCAGGCTTGTTGCTGTAAACCTGCTGTTTTGCGCCTGCGCGCTGCCATCCGCCGCGACGTTTGCCCTTGGGCTTTTTGGCATATACAGCCGGGTTTCGCTCCCTTTATCGATCGCGCTTGCGTTCCCAATCGGGGGCGCCGTCGCGGCTTGCTATTTTTGCATTACGATGATATTGCGGGACGAGCCCGGCTATGTCTGGCATGACTTTTGGCGCAAATTCAAGGAGAATGCCAAGCAGGCGGCTCTTCCGGGCATTCTCTGCACGGCTTTCATATATGCGCAAGCGTATTTGTGGGGGCCGTTTCTCTATGGGGGGAGCGTCATGGACGCCGGCTGGATGATCGTCGGGGTCGTGATGCTCGTCGTTTTTGGGATGGTCGCGCCGTTCGTGTTTTTGCAGATTGCGTATATTGAGCTGAAAACGAAAAAAATCATCATTAACAGTCTGCTTTTGGCGTTCGCGCATGCTCCGCGCAGCTTTATGGGGGCGATCATGGGAGGGGCGATATGGGTGGCGTTTTTTTTGCTGATGCCGGGGTCGCTGGTTGCCGTGCCGGTTATTCTGCTGCTGGGTTTTTCGGTTTCGTGGCTGCTGGACTTGATGTGGATTTGGCCGCTTGTCGATAGGCAGTTCAACATCAATGAGACACTGCGGGAGCGAAAGCGATAGCCGTTAGGTCTTTGTTTAGCCGCTCTAGGCGGCGCCTTCCAGCGTGATTTGCATTGCGCTGTCAACCGGAAGGGACATACTTGTTCTGTTGTAGGCTTTGATATCGAACTGTGGCTTTGGCAGTATCTATCATTCTACGTCTTTTGCAAATACTTGGCGGCGGAGTTTAGCATGAAGCGTTTCGTGCCTTCGCCGTCGAATGCTATCTCCAGCAGCGCGTCGTTGCCGCCCCTTGCCAGGTCAGTGATGATGCCGCGCCCGAATACCGTGTGCGTGACGACATCGCCAATCGCAAAACCGGCCGCGTTGCCGTCGGTAGCCTGCGCTGCTTTAGGCGGCGCCTTTTCTTTTTTGTTTGGCGCGGCTTGGCGGGGCTTGTGATGTTCTGATGCTTGGCGTGGCGGGTGTTGCTCGTAGCCTTGCTTCTGCGATTGCCGTTGTGTGGCGGGTATTTGCGTAGATTGCTGCTCGTCATAAAATCCTTGCGATTCATCGAGATCAACGCGTGCCGCAGCGTCCCCGGGGCGGGTTCGACCGTATCCGCTTCGCGGGAAATCGGGGGAATCAGTGGAGCTGGGGGAATCGGGATAACCGGAGGAACCGGAGGAGCCGGGGAAATCGGAAGCATCATATGATTCATACGAGTCATAATATCTGTTTCTTCCGAACGGCTCGTGCACCTCAATCTTGTCCTTGCCGATTTCGCGGACGAACCGCGACGTCGCCGAGGCCGATGTCTTGCCGAAAAGCATGCGCTGGCGGGCGCTTGTAAAGCACAATTTGCTCATGGCCCTTGTCATGGCTACATAGCACAAGCGGCGCTCCTCCTCCATGTCGGCGGCCTCGCCGATCGCACGAGTGCCGGGGAAGACGCCTTCTTCGGCGCCGACGATGAAAACGACTTCAAACTCAAGCCCTTTGGCGCTGTGCATGGTCATCATATTGACGCGATCCGTGCCAACATCTCCGCGATCGATGTCGGTATAAAGCGCGGTCTCGCTAAGAAAATCGAACAGCGAGCCTCCGTTTTCGTTTTCTTTCATAAAGCCGATAATATTCGTTTTAAGCTCCCTGACGTTCTCGATGCGTGATTCGTTCTCAATGGAATTCTTTTCTTCGAGGGCACGAATATAACCCGTGCGATTGATCAGGGCGTCATAGAGCTCGTCGAGCGGCGAGGAAGCCATGGCCTCGCGCAAATCATTAATCATGTCGGCGAAGGCATGCATGCGCCCCGCCGCGCTTTTCAGGTTTTCGTAGTCCTGTGACACGGCAATCGCGTCAAAAATCGGGCAGCCAAGCTCCGCAGCAAGCGCGGACAGCCTGCCGATCGACGTGTCGCCTATTCCGCGCGCGGGCGTGTTGATGATGCGGAGCAGCCGGACGTCGTCCTGCGGATTGTGGATGACGCAGAGATACGCGAGCATGTCCTTGATTTCGGCGCGTTCGTAGAACCCGGTGCCGCCGACGACACGGTATGGCACGCCGACCCGCTTGAACGCAGTTTCAAGCTGGTTCGATTGCGCGTTCATCCGATAGAGGATTGCGTGCTCGCTCCATTTCCTCCCCTGCGACGCGTTGGAAATAATGCTGTCGGCGACAAACTGCGCTTCCGCGCGCTCGTCATCGACGATGTGCAGCTCCGGCATGTTGCCGGGCTCTTTTTCCGTCCAGAGGGTTTTGCCCTTTCTGCCTTTATTGTGCCTGATCACGTCGTTCGCCGCGTCGAGTATCAGGCCCGTCGAACGGTAGTTTTGCTCAAGGCGCATTACGCGCGCGTTTTTAAAATGCTTTTCAAAATTCAATATGTTCTCGATCGTAGCGCCGCGGAACTTATATATGCTCTGGTCGTCGTCGCCGACGACGCAGATATTGCCGTAGCCGCCCGCGAGCGCGGATGCGAGCAGGTATTGGAGGTTGTTGGTGTCCTGGTATTCGTCCACGAGGATATATTTAAAACGCCTTTGGTAGTGCTGCAACACATCCTGGTTTTCATAAAAGAGCCTGACCGTCAGCATGATGAGGTCGTCGAAGTCGAGCGCGTTGGAGGATTTCAAGCGATTTTCGTATTCTTCGTAGGCGCTGCCGATGACCTTTCGACGCATGTCGTTGGTCTTGTTAGCGGAGGCCAGAAAATTTTCCGCAGTAATCATTTCGTCCTTGGCGCGGCTAATATAGCCCAATACTGTTTTATGGGGGAGGTTCTTTTCGTCGATGTCCATGTCCTTGAGTATGCGCTTCATGAGCGCCGCAGTATCCGCCGAATCGTATATCGTGAAGGACCGTTCGTAGCCGAGCCTGTCGATGTCGCGCCTGAGCATGCGCGCGCAGGCGGAGTGGAAGGTCATCGCCCAGATGTCGTCCGCATCGGGGCCGAGCATGTCCGAGAGGCGCTTCTTCATTTCGCCGGCTGCTTTGTTCGTGAAGGTTATAGCAATGATGCGCCAGGGTTCGACGGGGTCGACGGTGCATAGGTCCTGGAGGCGTTCCTCGGGCGTCATGTCGATGGAGGCACCGCCGTCCGCTGGCGGCTCGAAGGGGGCGCTGTCTTGGTGGGCGTTGCGGGGCGGGGCGTTGTCTAGGTGCGCGTCGGGCTCGCTGTCGTTTGCTTGAGCATTGCCGGGGTGTGATCTATCCGCCCGCCCGCGCGAAGCTATTGACTCGAGAAATGCCAGCTCTTCCTCCGTCGCGTAATCCGGCACGTAATCGCTGTCGGAGCCGCCGCCATATTTGATGATGTTGGCGATCCTGTTGATAAGGACGGTCGTCTTGCCGCTGCCGGCTCCGGCGAGCAGCAGCAGCGGGCCTTGCGTGGCCAATACTGCGGCGAGCTGCGCTTCGTTGAGATGCGGGAAGCCGCGCGCGATGGCGGCTTTTCGCGCGGCGATGAATCTTTTTTCAAATTTTGATCGTTCCATGGCATTGGCCGTCCCTTTCGAGTGTTTTCGTATAACTGTCAACAGGTTATGGATTTTAGCGTGTGGGCGATTGATAATCGTCCCTACAACGGCGCGTTGTGTTAACTATAATGAATGCGTAGCAATCATTGTATCATCTGCAGACATAAAAGCAAAGGAAAAACGGGAGCTTATGGCTCCCGCTTCCCTAACAGATTATGAGGATAATAAAATGAAAAAAGATAATTTAGCGACCCTGCACCGTTATAATAGCAAGCAGTTATTAATAAAAAAACAGAAAGTTATTTCAAAGATATTAAGTTTGCAATATTTTAGCAAAAATTTTGTGAAAATTTTGTAAACACCATAGATATTTCATTTAGTCGAAGGCGATTCCAAGCCAAGGCAGAGTTTCCGGGGAGATTGCGCGGTTCGCGTTGTCGTCAAGGAAAGCCAGCATTCCGAACCTGCGTTGAACGTATTCACCCATTGCATGCTGCGCAGGGCTTCTTATGGTTTGCGCGTCGGCAGGGAACAGATTGGAGAGCGCGGCAAGCGTATTATCGCGGTCATTCTTTTGCGATAATAATTCTTTTATTATGACATGCCCGTCGGACTGTTTTTCTATTATCGCGCAGGCCTCGCCGTTGGGGGTTTCGGCTGTATATAATCCGCCGCCATAACGGAGGCAGAGTTCTTTTTGATATTCAATTGAGCGTAGATCATAGCGTATGTGGGGGGTGGAAGCTAGCAGCCTTTCTCGGCAGGCATTATATTCTTCCGCCGTGGCGGGAGCCAGCCGGAGTGCGGTTGAGGCAGGGGAGTCGGGGGTAGCTGCTGCGGTGTTAGTTTTTTGTTCATTTATATAGAAAAATTCTCGCAGCTCCGTGCGCGAGGAATAATAATCAAACAGACTGTCTGACGCCGGGCAAAGGACAACAGCGGAATAACCGGCGGACTTAGCGAGGGAAATGAGTTCGCGAACTATCGATGCGCCAAATCCCAGCCCACAGCTTTCGGGCAGCGTCGCTATTGCATATATCATCGCGCAGGGGAATGCTGCTTTATGCGGAGGTGCATCTTGGGGCGAGGTATCGTGAGGCGATGAGACGGGGGGCGATGAGATGGGGAGCGAAACAGATAGCAGGTCACCGGTGAGCGCGGCATCGGGAGATGAGGCATCTGGGATTATAAAGTCGCCGACCGGGAGCAGATACCCGGCAGCGACAGGGATGCCGCTTCTGAGCGCGACCACGGCCATATTCGGATCGAAGAAATATCTGTAGAATGTTTCGATGTCTTCAATGGAGTCGCCAAAAACAGAAGCCCATATTTCCTGCAGGGCGTGCGAATCATCATATGCCGATCTGCGAATTACAGAGTCCTCGTGCATTCCGATTTTATCACCCTTTCCAGCTCCTTGAGATCGACAAAGGTTTCGGGTCTGCGGTTCGGGTCGCGCAGCAGAGCTGCGGGATGAAAGAGCGCCATAGTTTTTACGCCATTGATATCATGCCACTTTCCATGGTCGCGCGTTATCTTGAAGCCAGCTCCGATGATTGCCTCGGCAGCGATCCTTCCGAGGCAAACCACGATTTTAGGAGAAATCAGCGCATATTGGGCGTTCAGCCACCCACTGCACGCTTCACGTTCCTCGTTTGATGGGTCGCGGTTTTTCGGCGGGCGGCATTTCACGATGTTGGCGATGTATATGTTGCGGTTTCTATCGAGGCCAATGATTTGCAGCATGTCGTCGAGCAGCTTGCCGGCGCGGCCGACGAACGGCTCGCCTTTGAGATCCTCGCTCTCGCCGGGGCCTTCGCCGATAAACAGCACTTCCGAATCGCGGTTGCCGACGCCAATCACGACGTTTGTTCGCGTTTCGTTAAGCGCGCATTTTTTGCATTCCTTGCAGGCAGATTCGAGTTCTTCCCAGTTATCCATCAAACATTCTCTTTCAAAACGTACAGTCGGAGCTGGCGGATCATCTCGCCATAATCCAGAGGCTTGCCTATGTGTCCGTTCATGCCGGCTTCGATGCATCTGTCAATGTCTTCTTGAAATACGTTCGCCGTCATTGCGACGATTGGAATGTCTTTTGCGTTAGGAGCTTCGGATGCGCGGATTTTTTCCGTTGCGGTATAGCCGTCCATTTCCGGCATCTGCAAATCCATGAAGACCATGTCGTATTTGGCGGGGCTGGCCAGGTACATCTCGACCGCGACCGCACCATTGACCGCGCAATCGATGTCGATCCCTGTCGGCTCGAGGAGCGCGATGACGATTTCGCGGTTGATGTCGACGTCCTCGGCAAGCAGGATACAGTGTCCTGATAGGTCGATTACGTCGCCGGATCCAAATTTGTCGACGTGCTCGCTGTGGGCGGGGGATTGTATTGAAGCGTTGCTTGGAATGTCGGGGGAAGCGGGGGCGCCAAGGGAAGCGGGGGTGTCGAGGGTAGCGGGAGAGCCCGCGTTGTCTGATTCGCCGGAAGGCATCGAGGCCTCGCTCGGAATGACAGCGCTGCCCGCCGTGCCTCCCGTGCTGCCCGCCGTGCCTCCCGTGCTGCCCGCCGTGCCGCCCGTGCTGCCCGCCG
>WRMX01000084.1 GCA_009776905.1 Oscillospiraceae bacterium | reverse complement strand
GTACCCTTGCCTCAGCATTATTATAGCAAAACATAAAAGGCACAGCCCGGTTTCATCCCGTTTTGTGCCTTTCGCAGAAAGGAATGGACTATTAATATGAAGTATTTCAAACGCACATTATCTATCTTGATGACAGCGGTATTGACATTGTCCCTGCTGCCGCTCACTGGTCTGGCCGCAATGGAAAATGCGCAGATGCCGTCCATCCAAACCGCTCAAGGATCATTTCTGATTGAGATTTGGGATGGCGGAGCGTACCAAACGGCTGCGGTCATAGAAGCCGACAAGTTTCAACGGGATTTCTACGTGGATCTTAATGGCGCAATCAATCCTAAGTTGCGCATCAGTAAACAAGCCGGTGGAATGGCGCTGCTGGATGCGGTGTTGCTGGATGGGATGCCTCCTGTTTTGGCGGATTGTGATGAAGCGTATCTCCTCCGCAAGCTTTCCGTTGTAGACCTCGATGTGTTGGAAATCGATACAGACGGTATTGTGCTTGGATTTGCCAGCGCCGGGCAGACGTTGGTGCTGACTGGGCGTATCGAGCCTGATCCCCCGGGAGGCTTGCCATTTTTGTTTGACGTAAAGACGGACGTAGATAGAAATGTTACCACATTGCTCGCTTCGTACTCCATGGATAATTATGGCACTTTGGATATCGACGGCGTCGCCGTACTTGACCCTGCTGATTCGTTCCGCGTGTATCCTACGCGCCCGACTTCCGGGCATCCTGATAGCCAGGCCTGGGTGTGGGTGATGCATGATGACGAATACCTTTATGCGGCTGCCGAATGGGGTAGCGACAATACCTATGACTATGGCTTGGATTTCTTCAAAGTATTCATCGAAGCGGGCGGCGAAATAAAGGAATATACGCAGTGGTCGGACAGGGGCGATTATGGAATGTGGGCGTTTGCTTACACCGATCTGCTGCCCTATCAGCACATGTGTTATCAGATTGCTATACCCCTTGCGGAGCTTGGAAATCCCGAAAACGTAAAGTTAGGGTTTTCGCTGTACGGCACAGCATACACAGATCGATGGATCGACTGGTCCGGCAGTTTCCCTTCTACATCAAATTATGCCGATGCGTACACACCTGGTGCATGGAATGATGATGTAAAAGAATTAACAATTTATACAGCAGCGGAGCTTGGTCGATTTGCGGCTGAGGTTAATAGCAAAGAGAACAGCTATCCTGATTCTGTTGGATATGACTACGAAGGCTGGACGATTTACCTTGGAGACGACATAGACCTCTCCGACTACAAGTGGTATCCAATCAATCTGACCAACGTCGTCTTCGACGGGCAAGGGCATACGATTAGCGGGATGGTGGTGGAGGATTCGGTATGGTACGCAACGCAATGGGGTGAAAACGCAGATGCGGCGGGTTTGTTTGGCGGACTGGATCGCGCCATAGTAAAGAACCTGACTTTGAAAAATCCAACCATTAGCCTGAACTCATTCGATTGGTTTCCGAGCATAGGTGCCGTGGCAGGATATGCCGAAGGCGCGCAAATCCGCGATGTGGTGATTATTAATCCTCAAATAGAGTGTAGGTATATATTTCAAGCGTTTTTGGGCGGTGTTCTGGGCTACGCGATAGAAAGCGAAGACCCGAACAGCACCGTAAACATTATAAACGGGGTTGAAGTGTATGGCGGCAGAGTTTTCAATAATGGAACTTCTGTCAGTAATTGCAGCGATTCGTGTATTGGAGGCGTTATCGGCGCGAATAATAACGGCGCGGTGATAAACGCTGCCGTATACGGCACGAAACTCAAGACGGCGGCGCCCGGCAGCAACACCTATATCGGTGGTATAGCGGGATATACATCAGCGGAATCACCCATCGAGCTAGCCAGTTGTCTGCTTAATAATATTTCTATGGCCGTTTTTGAAATAGCGGATGACTCAGAGAGCAATTTCTATGTCGGCGGGATATGCGGGTTTGTGAACAGGGACCATGTGGTCAACAATCTCTACATTGGCGATATTGACCTTTTCGGCGAACTCGTGACCGGGACATACACTGTCTGCAATAACGAAAAATACGAGGATGTAGCCGCCGCAAACGCTGCGGCTTTCACAGATATCTTTAATGACGCAACACCGGATACAGGCGGTTTCTGGCTTGCCGCGTCTATCACAGACGATGATACGGGATATGGATTTGAGGAGTCCATGAAAAAATTGAAAATATGGACTGTTGATACTATTTTAAGCGTTCCGAATACCCCTGCTTTCGGCGCGTATTGGACGCCGCCGGAAAGCCCCACCGTCAACTGGCCAACGGGCCTGACTGCGACATATGGGCAAACGCTTGGCGACATAACGCTGCCGACCAACGGGGCAGGGACAGCCGGGTCATTCACATGGACGGCCGGCGACTCGACTGATGTCGGCGGAGTTGGAGACAGGCTGCATAACCTCACATTTACTCCTACTGACGGCGCAACATATGCAACGGTTTACCAGGATATTACTGTCACTGTCAAAACAAATCAGACATCGGCGCCGCAATATAAGGCTCCGCCTACGTCTGAATCTACGCAACAGCCGGCCGATGGTTCCGTCGTGCTCGTCGATGGCAAGGAGACGAGCGCGGGAGAGGTGACATACGAGGACGGCATGACGACGGTGGATGTGAACCAGGGCGTGCTGAACGCGGAAATAGAGAATGCGAGCGAAAGCGTGACGGTCATGGTCCCATCAAACGGGGCAGACGCTGCGTCAGCGGCGCAAGCTGTATTCGTCGTGAAGAACGTGGACGATATGGCGGACAGAGACATGGCGCTCAGCATCATAACGGGCAACATCCAATATGACATGCCCGCGACAGCCGTCGACACCGCTGCTATTATGGCTGCGCTGGGCGCGGAGGATCCCTCCGAGGTGCCGCTATTCATAACGATATCATCCGATGTGGGCGCGGATGCGGATTCCTTCGTGCGCATGGCTGCCGATGGCGCGGGCATGGAGCTGGTGATGCCGCCGATGACGTTCACTGTCACGGCAACATATAACGGGCAGACTTATGAAGTCACGGGATTCACGCAGTTTGTCAGCAGGACTGTCGAGATAACGAGCGAACAGGCCGCGCAGATCACAACGGCGGTCGTCGTCGATCCCGATGGGTCCGTTAGGCATGTCCCGACGAATGTATTTGAGAAGGACGGCAAATGGTACGCGACAGTCAACAGCCTTACAAATTCAGTCTATGCGCTCATATTCAACGATAAATCCTTTGAGGACGCGGAGGACAAATGGTATGAAGCCATTGCCAACGAGATGGGGAGCAGGGGCATCGTCAATGGCATCAGCAATGGGGCTTTCGACGGGGAACGGTCAATCACGCGCGCGGAGTTTACCGCGCTTGTCGTTCGCGCTCTGGGGCTACCCGACAACGGCGATTCGTCCGTCTTTGATGATGTGCGAGCATCGTCGTGGTACGCGGGTATTGTGGGAAAGGCTTTGGAGATTGGTCTCGTGGGTGGCGCCGGTGGCAGGTTTGAGCCTGAGAGGGCGATCACCCGGGAGGAAGCCATGGTGGTGCTGTGGAGGGCCGCCAAGGTAGCCGGATACGATGGAATTGTCGCTGGCGGCGAGGTACGGTCCGTCGAGGCATTGTCAGGCGAGGCACGGTCCGACAGCGTTTGGACTGACGAGGGGGCCGGCGGTTCTGTTGCCGGCGTGATGCCCGGCTACGATGCTCTCAGCGATTGGGCGATAGAGGCTACGATGTGGTGCGTGGCGAATGGCCTCGTACCGGATGAAGAGTGGTTGTCAGCACCGCAAGGCGACATAAGCCGCGCGTATGCTGCCGCATTGGTGTTGCAGTTTTTACAGGATTCCGGACTCGTGGACGAGAGGACGTCGGCATTTGCCAATCGGATTGGTGCTGAACCGGGCGGCGACCCACGCAGGAAGCCCGATGCCGTGCAAGTTCCCGGCGGCACCGATGAGGAGGCTCCGACGCCCGCTGGCGATGGCGGCGCTGGCGCTGGCGGTAATGGCGACGGTGTTGGCGGAAGCGATGGCGGTAATGCTGGCGGCAGCAATGACGGTGGCGTCATCGATGCGCAGGGCCTTGGCACGGGGGATGCTGTGGCGATCTCATCGCAGATGTCTTCGGATGCGGGACTCGGCATTGCGCCAATGACCCCGCAGGAGGCGATTGCGGAATTAAACGCCATCCTGGCAATGTGCAGATAGGGACCTTACACGGCTAAGGACAACTCACCGATGAAGCCGATCTCTTCGGCGACCTTGGCAGCGCGACTGATTGTCCTTAGCGAAACTTTATATATTACAACCGGAAACCCTGCTGTTGGAAGGGTTTGAGGTTGATGGCCACTTTGCCCATCAACCTCAAATTGTTGATTTCTGCTGCATTTAAGCAACTTGTACGTCTCTTCGTGGAGCCTCGATACCAAACTCTGATCATTATTGTCTGCATTTAAAACCCCCTAGTTGTAATAGCAGCCGGGAGTTTGGAGTCTATGTCCTGAACACGGCCGCAAGCTCCAAAATATTGGTTACGTTCTCGCTCGATGGTACTATCGAGCGAATATAATATATACAATAATGGTTCAAGTAGCTTCAAGGTCAATAATAAAAATTCTCTCACAAATAGCTTTGTGCAGCCAAAATAGAAAATTAATTTTAAGAGACCGTTTTATTGGACATCTTACGAAATATAATTGGCTTGTGCTTGATTATTTGTGTTTTATGTGGTATTGTCGGAGTGGAAGTGCAGGAGTTGGAGGGGCTGCGTAATGGCAGGAAATTATAACATAATCGATCTATTTTGCGGCTGCGGCGGGTTTTCACTTGGTTTCCGCAATGCCGGGTTCAACATTAAACTGGGCATCGATCTTTGGAGCGATGCGATTGATACTTTCAAGCGTAATTTTCCTGAAGCGCTGGCGCTTAACATTGATATTGATGAAGTATCAAGCAATTTGGTCGAAAACTTGCTTGATATTTCATGTAATGAAATTGATGTGGTTATAGGCGGACCTCCTTGCCAAGGTTTTTCTGTTTCCGGAAAGCGAAAGGAAGATGATCCACGCAATGCTTTATACAAATCTTTTGTGACGCTCGTTGGTGCTATTAGGCCAAAAATCTTTATTATGGAGAATGTTCCAGGGATTGTGCGCCTTTTTGACGGAAAGGTTATGGAACGCATCATCGGCGATTTTTCTGCGCTTGGATATGGAGTTTCGTATCAGATTCTTTCTGCAGATAGATATGGGGTGCCACAGCATCGGCGTCGCGTATTTATCGTAGGCATAAGCAAGTACAAAGTCAAGCATACGCAAGAGTTCACCTTCCCTTGCCATGACATTGAAAATGGTATTGAAACGCAAATGATCACCTGTAAAGATGCAATTTCTGATTTGGATTTTGTGCCGGATGACATTGTTCTTGGTGAAGACATTGATTATGGCTTGCCGGCATCAACGGAATATCAGGTATTAATGCGCGCCGGCAGCACAAGATTACGCAATCATTCTGTTACGCTTCATTCCGAGCGCACTAAGGAAATCATTGCAATGGTTCCGGATGGTTGCAACTACAAGTCGTTGCCACCTGATTTATGGAATACGAGAAAGGTCAACATTGCTTGGACGCGAATGGACAGTAATAAACCTTGCTTTACCATAGATACCGGGCATAACCATCATTTTCATTATCGTGCCAACAGAGTGCCGACTGTTCGCGAATCTGCAAGGATTCAATCATTTCCTGATTTATTTGAATTTTCCGGTATCAAGACTAGCCAGCTCAGACAGGTTGGCAACGCCGTCCCGCCAATTCTCGCGGAGGCCATTGCGCGCGAAGCGGTTAAAATTCTCGAAATGGGGTAATCTGTTTATGTATGATCATACAAAACAATTTCGTTGCACGATAATCAGAGGCAAAGCGCAAAAAGAACTTGACTCTTTGCTTCTGACATATGCAAAGATTATTGATAACATCTGTCCATGTAACAAAATTGTTTTCAAGGAGGAATTCAATAAAGCTTTCAGCAACGTGATCACCAGTAACACAAAGAAGCGAATCGACAACCATAGAACCGAAATCGCCGGTAAGTTATTTGGCATGTATTATACGTCGTTGGATGATGTTGTGTATACGTCCGAGCGTACAACAAAACTGCTGGCAGATAATGATACCCCTGCATTTTTCAAGGACATTTGTTATAAGATGCAGTTTCCAAATGGCAGCCAAGCAATAAAAACGGTAAGGGATCGTGTGAATAATAACATCAGCATTCGGCAATTTCCTTTTATACTTAAAGTCATGCAACTGGCCGCAGTCAACAACATAATTCTCACCAAAAAAGAAATTGGTTATTATATCCTCAACTCTCTCGATGTTCTACAAGGGAGAGCAAACCCTCTGGAAGTTATTGACGAGATTATTGCTAATAGGCAGAGGGGCATAACAAGCGACGTTGGCAGCGGCTCCCGTTCGATGCAACATATCAACGAGCAGCTTAATTTGCTTGAACTGGCGAACCTTGTTGTGATCAACAAGCAGGAGGTGTGCTTATATCTGCCTGAACTGGAAACTATTAATCTTTTCTCGCGGGAATATTCATATAAACCCGAGTTCGATGTGTACTCGTATGAACTCGATAAAGCAAAAGGTCGTAAATCGTTCTATGCAGACTGGAACTACTATTATTCTCGTCTATCTGATTATGCCAACTCATTTGATACAACCGCAGAGGCTCTGGGTGTACCAATGGCATTGCCAAGTCCATCCGAGGCGGTGATGCACGGAAAAGAGAGTACAGTACAGATTGGGGATGAAGGGGAACGGTTTGTATATGAATGTGAGAAAAGACGCGTGATGCTGTTTAATCCTCGTCTTACAAAAAAAGTGATTTACTTTGGAAAGACTCGCGGCCTGGGATATGATATTCAGTCTGTAGTGGCTGTTCCAGGCGATATGGCCGAATATGTAAAATACATTGAGGTTAAGTCAACAAAACGTGTGACAGCGCCGAATATAAATGATGACAACTGGAGAGACACGCTCAATATAACGCGTAATGAGTGGATTGCATTCCATCAACACAATGAGTTTTACTCAATTTACCGAGTATTCTTATCTAGAAATTCTATCACTGTTATTATTCTGACAAATATTGCAAAAAAATGCGCGGATGAATTGATACGAGCAACACCGCTGACATATCGAATCGATTATTCATTAAATGCTGTTGACGAGATTATCCGGCAGGAGGACCAAGCATGATATATAAGGTTGTTTCACTTTTTGCGGGCTGCGGAGGAGCAGAATGCGGCTTGCTTGGAGGTTTTTCATATAATAATAAAGGGTATGCCAATCTTCCGTATGAATTAGTATATGCTCTTGATATCGACAGAAAGGCTCTTGATACGCATAAACTCAATCTTAAATGTGAGAATGTTGTTGTTTCCGATATTCGCGATATTCACGAGGATAGCATACCAGAGCATGACATGCTCATTGGAGGCTTTCCGTGTCAATCTTTTAGCACAGTTAACCCAACAAAAGATCCTTTTGACGATCGAGCAAACTTATATCAAGAAATGGTCAGGATCGTCAAAGCAAAACAGCCAAAGGTGATAGTTGCTGAGAATGTCAAAGGCCTGATGACGCTGCATCATGGGACAATAATCAAAAAAATAATAAGCGCGTTTGAGGAATCAGGGTATGTTGTATCGACGGCTTTAATGAACGCTGCAGATTATGAGGTTCCGCAACGCAGGGAAAGAATTATCATGGTATGCGTGCGAAAAGATATCGATAAAGTGTTTTCATTTCCATTGCCGGTCACGGCAAACAATCGGGTGCCTCTATCCGTCGCTGTTAGGGAGCTTGCCATCGCCGACAAAAAGTATTACTTCTCGGAAAGAGCGGTGCAGGGGATGAAAAATGCAAAGGCAAATATGAAAAGAGGGCTTGCGCAGTGCCTTGACGAGCCTTGCTTGACGGTGACGAGCCACCTTGCAAAGGTGAGCTTGAATTCGCGCGACCCCGTTCTGCTTGTTGATCCTACCAAAGAGCTGTACCGCCGTTTCACGCCGAGAGAAGCCGCACGAATCCAGTCTTTTCCTGATTCTTTTACATTTGCGGGCAGTGAAGCAGATGCATATCGTCAAATCGGGAATGCTATCGCGCCGGTTATGTTCTGGCATATAGCCAAGAGTGTGCTGAACGTGATCGGAGATTGAGGGCATGGATGATAAGTACGTAAGCTACCAGGAAGCGTTCATAGTTTTCATATACACATAATTTGACAGAAAGAGGGCAGAGATATGGCAGATCGTTTAAATGGAAAAGTCGCGATAATTACGGGAGCAGGCAGTGGCATCGGAGCTGCGATCGCAAAGCGATTCGCTGCGGAAGGAGCGAAAATTATTATTTGCGGGAGGCGAAAGGAAAACCTCGAGGAAACGGCGGCATCATGCCCGGAAGGCAGCGTATTGCCGTACCCGTCAGATGTGCGCAAAATCGAGGATGCGGTGTCTATTACGGAAGCGGCGCTTAAGTTTGGCGGCAAAATCGATATTCTGGTAAATGACGCGGGCATTGCGCGCCGGGGTGGAGCTTTGGATGCGGATATTGATGAGTTTATGGATGTCATGGCGACAAATGTTTATGGACCGTTATATTTGATGCGCGCCGTCATCCCGCACATGATAAAAGCGGGGGGAGGGTCCATAGTCAGCATTTCGTCGCTGGCCGGCGTGCGCCGCATACCGCAGGCTGTTTCATACTGCACGTCTAAAGAAGCGCTGATCGGACTAGCGCAGTCCGTCGCGATGGATTATGGCAAAGACAAAATTCGCAGCAATGTCATATGCCCCGGATTGACGCATACCGGGTTTGTAGATCGCATGGCAGAGAACACAAGCAAGGAACAGGGCATAAGCTTCGATGAAGCGGTCGCGAACATGATGAGGATGAGTCCGATAAAGCGTCCGGTTCCAACGGATGAAATAGCGCAAGCTTGCGTGTTTCTGGCAAGCGACGAGTCGACCACGTTGACAGGAGCCGTGCTGATGGTCGATTCGGGCACCTCCATCGTAGATGCGAGCATTGGTGCAGCAAACCCACATTGAAGAAGGACAGCGAGTTCACCACTCAACGCGGCCTAAGCTGTCACTGGAAATCACGCTGCAATCAGAAATCATGTTGTTGCGATTTTGTCGCTGATGCGATATAATCGCAGCAACATCATTTTTTTGGAGGGTTGACAATGAGTACAAAATTCAAGCATGTGTTCGAGCCTATCGAGATAAGGGGGATTTACTACAAGAACAGACTGCAATTCGCGCCACCGGGATGCGGCGGCGCGGGCGATGAAAACGGATTCGTCACGCCGAGGTTTGTCGAATATTTCAGGCCATATGCCAGGGGCGGGGCCGCCGTCGTCAATGTCGGCAACGTCTCCATCGACCTCACGGAATGCAACGACGAGGGCGGGCAGCTTGATATGCGTTTTGACGCGTGCATACCTCCGCTGTCCACGTTCGCCTCGATGTGCAAGCTCTACGGAGCGCACGGGCAGCTGGAGATCAACCACTGCGGGGCGACGCAGGGCAACATGCAAGGCGCGATTGCAGGGGAGCAGGGGATTGCCCCATCCGCTCTCATCACGGCGGCGGAGCGCGTCCGCGCAAAACTGCAGGGGCGCGATCCTTTGCCTTTGCGCGAGATGAGCAAGGCAAAGATCGAAGAGACCGTGCAGAAGTACGCGAACGCGGCGTTGCGCGCGAAAAAGGCCGGGATGGACACCGTGCTTTTCCATGGGGCGCATGGGAACATGCTGGCGCAGTTTTTCAGCACGTATTTCAACAGGCGCGAGGACGAATATGGCGGTTCTGCGCATAACCGCGCGCGATTCGCGATGGAGGTCCTCGATGCGACGCGCCAGGCTGTTGGCGAGGATTTTGTCATTGAATACCGCATTTCCGCCGACGAATATCGGGAAGGGCGCATGCATTTCAAAGATACGCTGGAGTTCATCGACATCGTGAAAGACAAGGTCGATATTTTCCACGTTTCGGGCGGGCTGCATGACACGCAGGGCGAGCCTCTGGTCATGGGGCCGATGCATCTGCCGTACACATACCCGGAGATGTACAACGTCCATTGGGCGGGGGAGATCAAGAAGGCTTTCCCCGGCATTCGCCTGACGACCGTCGGTGCCATCAAGAACATCGAGCAGGCGGAAGAGATCATTTCGAGCGGGACTGCGGATTTCGTCGCGTATATGCGCGCGCTCATCGCGGATCCGGACATGCCGCATAAATATGCGGAGGGGCGCGAATACGACCATCGGCCGTGCATCCGCTGCGCGTGCTTCTATGCGGACAAATACGGCAATTTTGATTTTCATAGGTGTTCTGTGAATCCGATCCGCGGAATTGAGGAGAAGTTCCCCGAAAATAGGGTGCCGCTTGCCGCTGAGAAGAAGAAGATGGCCGTCATCGGCGGCGGGCCGGCAGGTATCCAAGCCATGCAGACGCTTGTGGAGCGCGGCCACGATGTCACGCTCTATGAGAAGGAGGCCGAAATTGGCGGGAATCTGAGAAACGCAGTGCTCGACCCGCGAAAGACGGACGTCAAGCAGTATCTCACATATTTGCAGAACCAGGCCGTGCATACAAAGGCCAAGGTGCTTTTGAACACGGAAGCGAAGCCCGAGGACTTGAAGAAAGAGGGATATGACGCGATTTTGGTCGCTGTCGGGGCGCAGCCTATCAAGCCGAACATCCCTGGCATCGACAAGGCGCACGTATCCTGGGCTCCTGACGCTGAGAAAGAGGGCGCGAAAGTCGGCAAAAAGCTCGTCATAATCGGCGGCGGAGCTGTCGGAGTGCAGACGGCTGTCCGGTTTGCCATGGAGGGGAAGAGCGTCACGCTGGTCGAAATTGAGAAAGATCTGAACCTTGGCGGGTCCGTGTCTATGTTGATCGGCGGGGCCATGAACCTCCGGCAGGAGCTTGTGGACTACAACGTCGACGTGCTTTTGTGCCATAAGGTGGAAAAAATCGACGATAAGGCGGTGACTGTGAAGGATCTGTCGACGGGCGAGAGCAAAAAAATCAATGCAGATACCGTGCTGTATTGCGTCGGAATGAAAGGGTTGGACAAGGAGGCGCAAGCGTTCCGCTCTGCCGCCCCGAACACGAGGGTGTACTTGGTCGGCGATTGCTATGACCAACTGGAAATCCGGGGCGCAGTGCACAGCGCGTTCGCCATCGCNTCGATACTATAATTGCTGATGCCATCCGTGTTGTGGGGCCGGACGGTCTGACAATTANCCGACTCAAATAATCCGTGTCGGCCCATACATCATCTTTGTGCATTGCATGCTGTTTTTCGCGACACTTTGGAGCGGAGTCCGCACTGCGGACCGGCGACGTCGGAGGAGGCGGATTTGCGGTCGTGAGCGATGAACTGCGCGAGAAAGCGCTCGGGCTGCCCATGCTGCCGGGCGTCTACATAATGAAGGACAAGCAGAGCCGCGTCATATACGTGGGCAAGGCCACGCGGCTGAAAAACCGCGTGAGCAGCTACTTCATCGGCACGCATGACGGCAAGACGGAAGTCATGGTGTCGAAAGTCGCCGATTTCGATGTCATCATCGCAAACACGGAATTTGAGGCCTTGGTTCTCGAAAACTCGCTGATCAAGCACCATATGCCGAGGTACAACATCAAGCTCCGCGACGACAAGGGGTATCCTTACATTCGCGTAGATATGCGGGAAGCTTACCCCTCGTTCAAGATTGTCTCGAAACCGGGCAAAGACGGAGCGTTGTACCTCGGCCCATATAGCGGCAGGTATGTGACGCGGGAGGCAATCGGCGCGGTTTGCAAAGCGTTGAAGCTGCCGACGTGCGGGAAGGACATCAAGCGCATCGTCGGAAAGGAGCGTCCATGCCTCAACGCGCATATCGGCACGTGCAGGGCATATTGCCAGGACCCGGCCTTGGCGGAGGAACACATGGAGTCGGTGCAGGCGGCTATCGATGTTTTCCAGGGTAAGACTGCGGGGTTGATAGAGAAGCTGACAACCGAGATGGATGCTGCCGCCGAGAGCCTGTCGTTCGAAATCGCTGCGGACAAGCGCGACCGTTTGCGGGCTGTTCAGACGCTGGAGCAGAAACAGCTCGTGATAGCGGGGGCGATGGCAGACACCGATGTCGTCGGTTTTTTCCGAGGGCCGGCAAAGAGCTGCATGGCTGTGCTGCATTTCATCGACGGGAAGCTGATATCAAAGGATGTCGAGCTTTTCGACACGCCGCTCGAGGACGACCCAGATGCAGTCTCCGCCGTCGTGCGCCAGTATTACGAGATACGTGGCGCATACCCGAAAGCGGTGCTGCTTCCTGTGGCGACTCCGGACATGCAATTGCTGGAGAAGCTATTCACCGAGAAGGCGGGCAAGCGCGTCAGCCTGTCCGCGCCGCAGCGGGGCGACAGGGCGAAGCTGATCGAGACAGCGAACGTCAACGCCCGCGAGGAAGCGGAACGCGCTACGACGCACGAGGAGAAGACGCTTAAGACGTTGGAATGGCTGCGTAGCGCGTTGAAATTAGACGCGGACCCGGAACGCATCGAAGCTTTCGACGTCTCTAACACGAGCGGCACGGACATTGTTGCGTCGATGACCGTGTTTGTCAGGTGCAAGCCGTACAAGAAAGGATACTTGCGCTTTAAGATAAAGACCGTGCAGGGGCAGGATGACTATCACAGCATGGAAGAGGCGGTGTCGAGGAGGATGGCCCATTTTGTTGAAAATGATGAAAAATTCTCCGAATTGCCTAATTTGATGCTTATTGACGGCGGGGCCGTTCATGCGGCCGTCGCGCGGTCGGTGCTGGAGCGGCATGGGGTCTCGTTGCCCATATTCGGCATGGTGAAGGACGACAAGCATAGGACGCGGGCGCTTGTTTCACCCGATGGGGAAGAGATCGGGCTGACATCGAATCCGGCAGCGTTCGCCTTCATCGGGACGGTCCAGGAGGAGACGCATAGGTTTGCCATTGAGTATCACCGCGCTTTGAGGTCGAAGAACAGCTACAAGTCGAAGCTCGACGCCATCGAAGGGATCGGCGAGAAGCGCAGGAACGATTTGCTGAAGAGTTTCGGCAGTTTAAAGGCTGTCGGCACCGCGTCGCAGGAGGAGCTGTCGAAGGTAGTTCCGAGGGACGTCGCGCAGAGGGTGTTTGAATTTTTTCACAAGTGATGGCGGCGGAGCGTCGGGGGGGTAGCGGTTGCACTGCGAGAGTGGCGGAGCGTCGGAGGTGGCGGCTGCGCGTCAAGAGTGGCGG
>WRMX01000083.1 GCA_009776905.1 Oscillospiraceae bacterium | reverse complement strand
GGAATTGTGCTGAAAGATAAGGTGTATCTTGAACGGAGGTTAGTTCCTAATGCTTTGACAGTCGGCTATAAGGCAATACTTCGCGTTGAGAAAAAGGCTGACTGGAAAACCGTTGAACAAATCACTTACAGGGCGTTTCGTGACGCGCCGCCAACCGGAGCAGATGACGACGGCAACGAAGCCCTGCTTGCGCGGAATCTGCGAAGCTGCGCCTCGTTTGTGCCGGAACTTGATTACGTTGCGGAGATTGATCTATGCCATTCTTAAGGACGAATGGGATTTCGTTGTAAGACTGCAAATATTGAAGGGGCATTGAACCTATGAATACTATCACAGATAGAATCCTCACACAAATAGGCGATCCGGTGCTGATATCTAAACTATCAGCGTTGCCAAAGTCTGAACTTTATTCGCTGCTGCTTGAGATATTCCGGAAACAGTCCGATAGTATTACGCCTGTAGACCTGCTAAAGTCATTCCAGATAAACAGGTTTTCTATACCGAGCGAAATTGACCCAATCGCCTATCATTTGCTTGAAGTCGAACTCTTGTCTATTGCGCATCAACAAGATATCAAGGGAATACTTCTTTCACCTTCAGCTCCGTTTGCCAGTAGCTCGGCTTTTGGTTGCGTTGACCAGAACAATGTCGTCAGCGCGGTACGAGGAACAGAAATACTTTCAGACTCGACAAACATGCTTGCTATCATAATTGCAGAACAACTAAAGAAGAGGGAGCTAGATAATAAGGAACCTTTGCACTTCTGCACAACGGCACGGGTGCTGCGAGCGCAAGTGTTTCCTGACACTAAACAACACTTTCCCCATTTCGGGTTATTCTGTATTGTTTCGTCCGGAAAGGATAGCGGGTCTTACGTATGTGAGAAGAATTTGCTTATAAAGCAGTTGATTTATTATAAGAGGCTGCTGGTTGAAAAGTATAACGCGGATATCTCCGTCATTATAAGAAAAAGGCGAGGCTATGCAGATGGTGATGGCTTCTTTGATAGAATGATAGAACTTGTAAAAACAGAGATACCTGATATCCCTGTGACATATGATTCCGAATATGACGAAAACAATTATTATAAAGGCATACACTTTAAAATGTTCATGGAGAAAGATAATGAAAAAATCGAGATCGGTGATGGTGGTTTTGTTGACTGGATTCAACAGATGACGAACAACAAAAAAGAACGTTGCTTAATCAGTGGGATCGGTATCGACAGGCTTTTGCTATAGATTTCACAGTATAAATCTGGTTAGGCAAAGAGGCAATTCAAACACCGGTTGAATTTGCAAAAACTTCTTACCGCTTTTGCTTAAATCGCACTGCAAGGATTCCGGTTTCCTCGCAGTGCGATTATTCATTCTGACTTTTGCAAACCAATCTCTCTAGGCCTCAATTTATCTTTACTTTATCACTTCCAGAAATCTCATCATCATTGTTGCAAATTCGGCGCGAGTAGCTTCTCCTTTTGGTTTAACGCTGCCGTCAGGATATCCTCCTATGATTCCCGCTTTGAAGAAACGTTCAATCGCTTCTTTCGCGTAATTTGCTATATCTGCATCATCGGTAAAGAGTTGAGAGGGGGGAGAGGAGAGTTGGGAGTTGGCGAACGTTATCCCGAAGAGATCGGCGTAGCGTGCGAGGATAACTGCCAGGTCTTGACGGGTGATGTTGTCGTTTGGGCCAAATTTCCCGTTACCGTATCCGTTGACAATGCCAACTGATGCTGCCCATAATACCGCGTCTCGATACCATGCGGTATCTTCGATGTCGGTAAATTGAAAATTGAGAGTTGAGAATTGAGAGTTATTCGTACCCTTGTCTTCATTCTCCGTTTTCCATTCTCCATTTTCCATTCCGTACTTTTCCGCTAAACGGAATAGTATGGTTACGGCCATTGCCCGTGTTATTGGAGTATTCGGGCTGAATATCTCAGGAGCGACGCCGTTCATCAGTCCATGGGAGTAGGCGTACATAACGGCATCGTAGAACCAATCGTTGCCTTTCACATCTTTAAACGGGTTTTCGATGTCAGCTTCCGTCCCCGTGTCTGTGGGTGGCGTGGTAACCTGGTATCCGCCGCCGCCGGAAGGTGGGACAGGTTCGTTCTCATCGCCCCGTACAATGTTAACTTCACGTATGGTTATTATCCCGGCGGGGTTCGAGACCGCAAGGGTGACAGTACCATCATTGACGCCGCCCGCGAGAGTTCCGAGGGTTCCGGTGAGACTGAATCTTCCGTCTTTACCCGCGACGGCACCGCCGACAGCTGCGCCGGGGGCGGTCTGCCCGGTTATGCTGTAGTTGCCGGTGTCTTTATACGCGGTGAAGATAAACTCTCCGCTTGCCGTATCGTAGTTGTCCGGCAGCAGCAGCGGAGCCGATGTCGCTGCGTAGACCGTAATGTATTCGATCGTGACGTCTTTTACCGCGTTTGTGGCAACAATCATCAGCACTTGACCGTTGTAATCCACCAAATCAGATAGTGTGCCGCCGGAAGAGCCGGCAAGCAGCTTGCCATCGTATTCGTAGAATTCCACGGTCGCGCCGGCATCGGTTTTTGCTGAAAGCGTCGCGTCCGTTCCGGCGAATGCTACTTTTTGTCCGTTCAGGTATGTCAGGCTTCCACCGCTGATGCTCATTGACAGTGATGGCGGCGCAGCCTGTGCGATAGTCACGTCGCCTGATAACACTTCTGTGCCTTTTCGCGTAACCCCGGCGGACGGCTTATATTCCCCGATTACCACATTGCCATCTTCATCCAGTATAGGTACTAAATCTGCGTACAGAGGCGACACGCCAACTATATATTTACCGACAGGCACGCCTTGTATGTTGTAGCCATAACTCATCTGTCCTGTTGACAGTTCATCTGTCATAACGTCGAAATCCAGCGGTACTACTTTTTGGATCGTATTACCCAAGGCGTCGGTTTCAGTTACTATGCGGCTTGCAAGATAATCGGTTGTTGCGTCGTAAACTGTGACATGATATCCGACGACACTCATTGTGTCGTTTGGAGGCGAGGCGGGGGCAAAGCTCACGTCGATACTCTGGTTTCCGCCTGGAGCTGCTGTCAGCCCGTGTGTCCAAGTCGCTCCGCTTAACAATGCATTGTTCACCTTGTAAGCCGTTTGGCTGATTTTGTCATCCACTTTGCTTGTTTCCAGAATGGATTCTCCGCTCCCGGAGGTTAGTATGTTCCCGTCGGCGTCCATCGTATACATTGTGTTTTTACCTTGCCGCAGCGTCACTCGGGCATACCAGTCTCCGCTTGTCAGGATATCCCTCACATTGTATGGGGTATTGGAATCTGCTGGGTTTGGCAAAGCTATGAGATTCAGCGACAGATTTCCTCCAAGCGGTACGGGCTCATTTTTCAGCAGAATCATCGCTTCCAAAGGTTCGGCGGTGGGATAGCCCTTGCGTTCCAGCGTCAGATCGTAGTAATATTCGCCATCTGTTGCGTCGTCTATATTCTCAAATTTCGCTGTCACGACCCCGGCTGCGCTCAGCTCGACTGACGCTACTTTTGGATAAAATATTTTTATCAATTCGCTCTTGAAAGGCTTACCGCTTATTACCTGCCATACGCCGGGAAGCGTACTGCCCACGCCGGTGACAGTTGGGTTAGCGCCGCCGCCCGCATCATCAAGATAATCTGCAAGCGACAGCAGCAACGCACCGTTTAAGATTACGGCATTGTAGCCGAATTCCGCCTGCGCCGCCGTCATATCGCCGCTTGCGCCCCTGACGGTGAGAGCCTGACCGTTAGGCTTGAATACGCGGATGTCGGTGAAGTCCGGTGTAGCGCCACCGTAGCCGGTCAGCTTCAGTATGTAGTCGCTGCCATTATTTGGGACAGAGACAAGGTGCGTATAATCACTGCCATCGAACTCCGCGCTGATAGTTCCGCTACCTGATGCGATGCTTCGTAATCCCGGTCTCATTGCCGGTGGCGCCGAGCGGGTTTCGCTGGTTGCTTCAACGTTGCCTAAGTAACTTCTGTGTTCGGTAAAACTGCCAATGTCGCCGTATGTTCCGAGTAGCTCAGGAGAGGCCAAAGCCTGACTCATAAGTGCCAGTTGCATTTGAGCGTTTTCCATAAGAGCTAATGGTGTTGATGCGGGTTCCATTAGGGCAAAATCTCCGCCAATTGCGCCCATAATGCCCATCGCACCGACTGCGCTCGCCCCTTGGATTCTCTTGATACGTAGCTTTTCTTCCACTTTTTCCCGGAGCCAGTCTTCCAGCCAGCGGTAATAAGCCAGCAGACTTACTTTTTCATCTTCGACCGTTACTCCAAGTAGCTTAACTTTTGCTTCGATAATGAACTTTGTGAAGTTTATGGGCATAACTTCAATATTCTTCCCCGGCCCGAATTCGATCTCAAAACCGATTTCAGCCCCGCCAATAGACCATTCTTCCGACATTGGGAGAACATTGACCGATCCCGCGCCCCATGCAGAGAGACCCAGGCTAATGAATTCGTTTAATTCTTTTAAACTCGTAAACCCTCCGCGCTTTTCCCAAAGGGCAGGCGAAATCGTCGCGTTTATCCCGAAAATTAAACTGGCGTCGACAAGGAATATATCGGCATGGATTTTCGTGTTGATATAAAAAGTTATCGAGCGTTTTCCTTTGATTTGCACAGCATAATCCGGGTCGTATTCGTAAGGCATATATGGGCCATCTTTCGCGCCTGCACCAACGGAAACCTCTTTGAAAAGGTCAATGTTTATTGGTCCTACGCTGACCCCGCCGCTGATAGAGAATCCGACGGACAACAGTTCCGCCCACATTTCCGCGTTGAAATCCAAAATCTCCACAAATGAAAACTTCGCGCCCAGGATTATCCGCACAGAGGGTATCGTGTTTTTCAGCGGGTTGTAGCTGACAGTGTCAGCAAGGTTGGTGACGCCAACGGTTATCCCCGAAATCTCTATAATCTGCGCCGGGGCGGGCGGCAAGCCCAATCCCACAGGGACGTCGTTTAAGCCAACGGAAACGATAAATGTGTCTAGCATGGGGAAACCGTAGACCGTTTTCGCTATATAGAACGAACCTGACAATTCGATGAAGTGGAAATTGACCTCGCCGTCAAATCCATAGTTATCCAAATAGGTGTTGAAAACCCCATAAGCCGATGCGCCGTAACCACCGAGGGCCGCAGGCAGTTGCAGCCGCCCCTCGCCTTCCGCCCAAACGTCGGCTATAGGTATGTATTGTGACCAGGAATCGGTCGTCATCGAAATTACTTCAAGGCGGAGAATGGGTATTGTCATCCCCGGTATCTGGATATTGAGCCGCCCGCCCGTTTCATATCCGTATTTCATCAGGTATATTTCTTTGACGTCAAAAGTTATGCCGCCGTCAAATCCTCCGATGGAGACAGCCAGACCTTTGCCGTCTAACTCTGCGCTGAGGAAATCGTCGGGGGCGCTGGCTGAAAAGACGGTTGTGGGATATTCAATTTTCATCGCCAGCATGGTTTTTTTGGCTTCCTCTACCTCTTCCATCCATTCCTCCACCGCTTCTTCGTTGGTGGCATGTTTCTTGCGAATCTCGTCATAGTCGGGGAGGGATTCGGGAATTGTGTAGTTTTTGTTGTGCTCAAGCTCCATTGTGAGCATATCGGTTCTGGTGCCTCCAGACCCAATGGGAGTAAAGAGCGGCATCCATGAGGAATTGAATTTCATCTCCTTTGTCTTAATGGTGAGCCCGCCCGCTTCTACATCGAGTGCAAATCCGCCCATTGACGAATTAGGCGTGAATGAACCGCCGCCGCTCATGCTGACGGTGGCGCCCCCGTCGGCTAAGTATTGATGTGTACCGGACATCGGAGCATACGGATAAGGCGCGTTAGTTTTAAACCCGGTTTCGCAGACGAAGTATATAAAGTGCCCGCCGGTATTGAACTTCTTCGCCTGCTCCACCATATCGTCGTAGTTTCTGGCAGGCACGGCGATCCAACTGCCGTACCCTATGCCTGCGGGGGTTCCCTCCGGCAGCGACGCGAGGGCGCCGGTGTTAAATTTAACGACTGCGACATGGGTAAGCTCGCCCGGCTTGAACTTGTCGTAGCCGAGATCAAAGGAGTATTCTTTGCTTCCGCTTTGAGAGTAGACGTCGCCGTAAGCGTATTCGATGGTCAGTCTGTACTTCCCGTCGGGGAATATATAGTCGTCCGCTTCGCCGAAAAGCTCGCGGATATCTATGACAATACGTTCCCCCGTACTGTCTTCCCATGAGAACGCGGAACTCTGGCTTATGAAAATATCAGCATCGGTTACTATTGCCGAATATACGCCCTCGCCAATCAGCCCGATCCTCGTGATTTTGGGCGCGGGTGTGGCGGTCATAATGTTTTTCATATTTTCAGAGCTCGTCACAACTCCTTCTAAAATTACATGCTCCGCAGCAAGCGTAACTGTTTGAAACGTAGCGGAATTAGGCGAGTTCGGCATGAAGTAGTTTGAAAACCCTATGTCGCGGGCTATATCCCGCGCCTGTATATCGACAGACGCGTTGCCCATACCTGCTCCCATGGTGACTTTATAGACGGCATAGCCACTGTCCGCATCCCTGTGCGTTTCTATGACTGTGCAGTTCGTAGAGTTCGCGTTATTAAGGTAATAATACGTGCCAACAGGCCGCCCTTTTGTCAGCATCGACCATCTCAGGGTGATAAACGTCTCGTAATTGCCGCTGACAGGCATGACTGCGATACTGCGCGCATCTTCTCCCGGAGCGTTCCAAGCATCACCAGGCAAAACCAAAACATGGCCCGGCTCCAAGTAGCCGTCGCCCCTAGGATAACCGTTTATGGTCAGAGTGCGTCTTATGCTTTCGTAATAGAGCTTGACAGTTCCGCTATACGGCCAGGTCGGACTCCAATAGTAGGTGGTGAAATTGCCATCGACTTCTGTTTTCAGTGGCGGAGTAGCGATGCCATTCACTACCAGTTCAGCGCTTTGCAAGACATCGTTGTATATAGAGTTCTGGACTTGTAAGGCTGTCTGTTGGGTTATCGGGAACTGCCCGATTCCCCAGACCCAGCTTGTATAACTTGCGCTATTAGCCGGATATTCAAACCATGTTTCCCTAATGCCATTTGTCGCCGGTGCCGAGCGTATATACAGATTCGCCGGATCCATTTGTCCATACTGATTGTAAGCCTCGATCGACAGGCTGTAGTTGTGGTCTTTTTTATAGCCCGTGATTTCAAACTCCACGTTGTTGTCGGGCATCGTGAATGTGCCCGCTGTTGCATTGGCGTTTGATGAATCATACGTTGCCGGGAAATATGCGGGGGCGTTGCCGGGGAAATCGTTTATTACGTCGTCTATCACGGCAAATCCCGTGACGGTCGTCCCGTTCATGGTAAAGCCGTCGACCACCCAGCGGGCCATATCGGGTACATACTGGGCGTCCGTGTTCCATGTCGTGGGGTATAGCACGTAATAAACCGTCTCGCCCTCGCGGACTTGCCCTGTGCGCCCCGCTTCGTCCACCTGATAGACCGCCCGGTCGCCCGTCGCCGCATCCGTCCAGAGCATCAAATCGTAAAGCACCATTCCGTCACCGACCAATGGTTTAACGTTGATGTTGTAAAAGGGCTTCGGTGCCGGAATGGTATCTAGCGTCACGGTGACTGTGACATCGCTGCCGCTGGGCATTATGAAACTCCACGCGCCGCCCGGAACTTCGACCGGGGTTTCACCGACCCCGCTTACGCTGTCAATTTCATAGCCGTCCTCGATATTTGTTACGAATATAAAAACTTGATCGCCCGCCTGCGGCGTAGAACCATTTATCGAGTTGACGGTCACGGTCGCCGAACCGCCCGTGACCTCCGTGAACACACGGTAAACCGAACTATCTTCATAAACAAGATCAACAGGCTCGTCAGGCATGAAGAAGTTGCCCGCGGCGGTGATTGGATTTGTCACACCTGTCGCAGCGACTTTTGTTCCTGCTTTATAAACATAAAGATTGCCGCTAGGATACGCGGTGGAAAAGGTGCTGTCGATATATACTGTTTTGTCAGGAGTTGTGCCTGGCACAGCCCAGATAATGCCCATCTCGCGAGTGATGCTTTCGCCATCGACGGCGTTCCACAGGGCGGTTTCGATGTCCGGGTCATAATTCCCCATCGCGTTAAACGCCTTGACATTGACGGGCTGGGGCCGATCCCCGGTTGAACCGTCATCTATCCTGACGTCGATGGAACCGCGTTTCATCGTAGACAGCGGATTAAACGTGTAGATGTAAGTCAGAGGCCCTTCGCTTATTGTTGTAAAGGGGATTGAGGCGACTCCATTTGAATAATTGTAAGTAGATGGCAGTGACAGGCTGTTTCCCATATCCTGCATCTCGCAGGTCAGCGTGAATTCAGCACCCTGCTTAACCAAATACCTTTTATAGTTCGTCAGGCCGCCTAGAAAGAAATTGGGGAAATCATAGAAAACCACATAATCGCCGGACAGTTCTGCTGAAAAAAACTCCGCATCCAAACTATTCATATTGAGCCGAATGCTTGTATAACCGTCAATGGGGTAGTCCGCATCGATAACTAAACTGACCTCCAAAAAGGAATCGGCTGGGCGTGACCTGAACATATTGCTGATGTTGACCGTGATATCCTCTCCAACTTCCGCATCGTCCTTATCGAGCAGCCAGCTCCCCTCGTTTCCCGATTCATCGTCCGACCAACGAATCTGCACGCTATAGTTTATGATGGCATTTTTGATGATTTCCGGTATGTTCTCATTATAGTCCACGACAATCAAAAACTCGGCATCCTCATCGCCGATATCAGCAAGAAGCCCCAACAGTTTCGGGTTGCCATTGGGGTCATCTCCTTTAGCCAGCGATATGTTGCATTTGATCGTAAACCAATCTTCTGGCACATAAAAGTATTCGACCCTGACCTCCGCAACGTCAATTTCCCCGGAAAGCGCGGACAATCCCAAGCTCCGTGAGGTGTCCATTTCGGAGGGGAAAGGGTCAAAGTGCGGATAACCTCGCTCTAAATCGTAGAAGCCTATGTTCGTTCCGAATGTGGCTTGGTATCCGCTGGCCACGCTCACCGAATCCCAATAGAGCAGCGCCGCGCTGTCCGCGCCCGTGCCACCGAACAGCTTAGCGCCTGTGGGCGTATAATCAAAGTCGGCGGAGCTTGCTCCGCCAAACTCCGCAAATACCACGGCGGCAGGCGAAGCGAAAGAGTTATCGTCAAACATGATATATCCCTTGTTCGGGCTGTCGATGTAGACAGTTTCTCCCGCATCATTGTTTGCTTCCTCAATATGCGCCTTACTGATAAGCGCTGTTTTTGGCGCTGGTCGCAGAATCGCCTCGGAATCGACCAGCGCGATATTGTCCGCGCTGTCAATCAGCATGATCGGCACATTTTCGTCTTCCGTGAACTGCGTGTCCAGCAAAATGCGCCCGGCGATGTTCGCGGAGCCTTCGCCGAAATACTGCGCTGCGTAGCCGGCTTTCACGGCGTAGGAGTTTTCATGCAGCGCATCGGATGTAATGGCAAAAATCTGCGAGATGACGAAATCACCTATCTGCCAATGGGAATCGAGGATATTATTCTCATTTACCATCGGAGCAATACCGAAAATGCCGCTTATGCCCTCGTAATATCTCCCATAATTGTAGGTTTCGCCATCTATTTGGAAAGTGGCGTGCGACAGGGGCTTGCCAAAGTCAAACGTTTCCGTTGCGGGCAATATTGCAAACCCTCCGTCGCTTCTGTTGACGTACACGGCGATGTAATCGTTGTACAGAACAGCATACTCGGTGCCGTCATACGCTGTAAACATACCGCCCCGTACTTCGGCTGCTTGCTGATGCAAGTCAAATTGCTGCTGCTCTATGCCGGCGGCAAATACCCCGAGCGGAAGCATTGTGGCCGCCATCACTACAATGAGCAGAATTGCGATAGTTTTTGCAAATAGCTTTGTTTTCATTCAGTTTGTCCTCTCATTTTTTCGCTTAGTGTTTTCAGCAGGCTTTCGCAGTCGGCACGGCTCTCGCTTCGTTCGACTATAAAATTGACATCATCATTGTAAACCTAGAATTTTGAGTTATAAATCCTACGGTATGAAGTTTATGATGAATTTTTGAAAAGAATTATTTGTATAAAAAACGCGAGTATGAGGAATTATGGGAAACGCATAGTTAAATACAGGCCAAAATGCCCATATTTCTCATTCTGGTATGAAGTTTATCTTGTGATTTCCTTAAAACAGCATTATACTATGAAACAGGCCAACACTGCCTGTCATGATAAAAGGAACGACGATATAGATGAATGAAAACCAAAATGCATTTCTAAACAGCAGATTCACCCCCGCCACACTGCCGGAGGTGTACGCGCCGAGGCGAGAGCTTTTGTCCTTGCTCCACAAAGCTGCGGCACGGCATTATGTCTATGTGGGCGCGCCTGCCGGGAGTGGTAAGACTGTTTCGGCTCTGCTGTGGCTTAATGCCAGCGGGCGCAAATCGGTCTGGATCGGGCTTAACGAATACGACAACGCACCTGCTGTTTTTTACAAGCAGCTTGCAGTTGGCATTTTTTCTATCCAGCCGGATAACGAGGCTATGCGCTCTTTGTTGGCTGACCCTAATTTTTCCGCCACGCCGGTAGAACATACCATCAGGCTGATTACTGAAATGCGCCCGGACGATACGCTGTGCGCCATTGTTTTGGACGACGCGCATTTGGTGACAAACTATGAGATAATCAAGTCCCTCCCTGCAGTGCTTGAACGCCTGCCGAGAACTTTTGTCACGCTCATTCTATCAAGAAACACCATGCCCGATAATTTCCAGCGCGTAATCGTTGATGATAGCGAAATATCGTTGGAACATCTTAGGTTCAGCCCAGACGAGATACGGCTGTACTTTCAGAGCCTCGGACGGTTTCTGTCGCCGGAAGAAGCGCAATTTGCATTTGTTTCCACCGACGGGCTGGCAATCGGCGTAAACGCCGTAGCTATGTCGGGACACGTTGTGCTAGGGAAAAGCGCGAGTGCGTTCGCACAGTATTTTGAAGATAATATATGGAATACATGGGACGGGCGCACACGGGATTTTTGCCTACTGACATCTGTGTTGGATGAGTTCACGCCTGATTTTGCAAAGCGGTTGACAGGATATGACGATGCGCCGGAGATCATGGAACAGCTCTCGCGATCCAACGCTTTTTTAAGCCATATGCACGAAGACGTTTACCGCTTTCACCATTTGTTTCAGGAGTTTTTAAGGGACCAGGCGCTGCGATCGGATGTAGATGTCGTTACGCTCTATAAAACAGCTGCGGAGTATTACAGGGAGAACGGCAATTATTCAATGGCTCTGCGGTTTTGGCTGGATAGCGGCGATTATAAAGGAGTGGATAAGTTTTTATTCCTTTTTATGTTCGAGAACCATCACGGCGACATCGCCGGATACGCAGACTTCTTGCGCCTGTATTTTATTCGGGATTTCCCGGAGAAAGCCTTCAAAGAATTTCCGGCTTTGCATGTATGCTGCGCGTGGTATTACTATATGACCAGCCAGTACAAGGAATACGAGTATCATGCCGACGAGGGATATAAACATATCGCGCGTATCGCTATGTACAATCCGAAATTCGTCGAGTTCGCCATGCTGATGTACAGCGTGGACCATCGCAGCGAAATGCTGGACAAAATCAAACGGTTCAATGCTTTCGGAAAACTCGTCAAAGGCATAACGAAAGAGGGCATCATCCGTTACATAGCGTCCTGCACCCACAATTTGCCATATCTGCACAGAAGCAGTTTTGACTATTCCGAAGCCGCAAAAACACCCGAAAATGTGAAAAAGATCGTAAAATCCGCTTTTGGCACTTTGCTCGGCGACCAGACAGAGTGTATCGCTTCGCTTGCTGTAGTCGGTAAATATTATGAACGCAGTGATTTGGACATGGCGTTCGAGGAAGCGCATCAATTAAACAACATACTTAGTGAACACAACAGCGTTGAGCTTATTATGTCGGTAAAATTCATCCGCCACAGTATCTTGCTGAAATTGGGGAGGGATGAAGAAGCCAACGCAGCTCTTGGGGAGCTTAGCGAATTTGTCGGCAGTTCTGCTCCGTTTTTCTCCGCGAATCTTGAGGCATATAAAGCAAGGATGGAACTGCAAGACTGCAATAACGCTACGGCTCGGGCATGGCTGGATAACTACTACGTCGTTGATGTAAAGCACATTGAGCTATACATGGTTTTTCAGCACTTTACCACAGCAAGGGCGTATATGGTATTAGGCGATGGATCAAGCGCGCGTAAATATTTGACGATGCTTAGAGAGTTCGGGCTGGCGCTAAACAGGGTTTGCGACTATTGCGAAGCATCAACGCTGCTGGCTGCTCTAGAATGGGCAGAAGGGCAAAAAAAAGAAGCCGAAGTGGTGCTTATAGATGCACTGGAAAAACTTCAGCCTCTTGGTTATCGGCGTATGATTATCGATGAGGGAGCGGCAGTGCTTCCGATACTCAAACGTATTGCGCTAAAAACAGGGAAGCAGGGTTATATAGGCAGGTTATCCCACGGGTTTGTCAGCGAATGTATGATTTCAACCTATGCTTTCGCGCAACACAACAAGAGCATTACTGACAATATTGTCAAGCAGCACAAGCCAGTGAAGCTTTCAAGGCAGCAGAAAAATATCATGACGCTTTTATCAAAGGGCTATACCAATGCCATGATTGTGGAGGAAACCGGCCTCAAGATAAGCACGATTAAGACGCACACCTCGCTTGCATATGAAAAACTGAACGTGAACAGCGCGATGGATGCCGTGCTGAAAGCGCGGGAGTTGGGGTTGATTTANAGGTGTGAGACACACAAGGTCACCGCTTATGACGACTCAAAGATTGAAGCGCTAATGTCAAACGCGGGAATCATCAGAGTCGCCGGAGAATTCCTTAATCCCGATGAAATCGCAAAACGATTTGCCATCTATGGTTTTGTATTTGACAGCGTAGCTATTGACACTCCCGGAGTAAATGGTCAAGGAAGGCTCCTATTTCAACCGCAAAGGTATAAATATTTTCTTGACAAACGCCGTACTTTCCTGTATAAAACTAATTATCGCAGTCTTGGAGGTTTCCCGATGAACGACCGCAACCGTAAAATGAACAGCCTGTTTAGCAACGAAGCTCTTTCGGCTTCGCTTTTTGGCTTTTTCTTTTTTACGAGGCCGGTTGCCAAGGGAAATGCGCTGAGGTTGTAGTCTAACTGCAAAATGCGCGCCCGCGACAATCGGTAGATTGTTGCGGGCGCTTTTTATTTGTTTGAAAGTGAGTGTGATAGTATGGGAAAGCAAGGCGCTTTCCGGGGTTTTGTGGCATCGCAATCCAACGCCAAGTGTACACTGGGCAATAAAAACCACAAAACAAAACGGAGGAACAGTTATGTTAGTCAAACTTTTAATATTGGTCGTTTTCTTCACGATCATAGTAGCCATCGGGCTTTACTGCCGGAAAAAAGCTGTCGACGTGAACAGCTTTGTGCTGGGAGGACGTAGTATCGG
>WRMX01000082.1 GCA_009776905.1 Oscillospiraceae bacterium | reverse complement strand
AACCGCAAGACATGATATAATGATTACTTCGTAATCATCATATTTTAATTTTATGTATATCGTCTTGCTCCCGGCTACGCCGGAACCGCAAGACATGATATGATGATTGCCGCAAGACATGACATACGAACGTTGCGACATTAATGTATATTGAAAGGGTGGGGCGACGATTGGATCTTTTTCCACTATGGAACTCCATGCGCATAGCTGCAATCAGCGCGGTTATAGTGTTCTTCGTTGGTATATTCGCCGCATATTATGCCGCGAGGCTGCCGCGCGCGATCAAGGGCGTCGTCGACGTAATTTTGACGTTGCCATTGGTGCTGCCGCCGACTGTGTGCGGATATTTCCTCTTAATCGTGTTTGGGAACAGGCGGCCCTTAGGGATATTGCTTGCGCAAATTGGCATAAAATTCGTTATGACTTGGTATGGCGGCATATTGACCGCCACTGTAGTCGCGTTTCCGTTGATGTATCGCACTGCGCGCGGCGCTTTTGAAGGTTTTGACGAGAATTTGGCATATTCCGGAAGGACGCTTGGACTCAGTAACTCATACATATTCTGGCGAATACGGATGCCTGTATGTCGCCAAGGTATTCTGGCAGGCGTCGTGCTTGCTTTTGCGCGTGCGTTGGGTGAATATGGCGCGACGAGCATGCTCGTCGGGTATACTCCGAAGAGAACCGCGACTATTTCTACGACTGTTTACCAGCTTTGGAGGACAAATGATGAGCGGGGCGCGATGATTTGGGTGTTGCTCAATCTTGCGATTAGCGCTGTAGTGTTGTTGGCTGTGAACATGCTGGAAAAGCGGAGAAGATGAGAGGGGTCGGCGCGGGGCGCGGAGAAGCGGAGGGCGCGTGAGATGCGGAGGGCGCGTGGAGACGGAGGGCGCGTGAGATGCAGAGGGCGTGTGGAGACGGAGGGCGCGTGAGATGCAGAGGGCGTGTGGAGACGGAGGGCGCGTGTTGAGTTGCGATGTGCTGCTGTGCATACTGCGCGAGCGAGAGAGACAGAGGAGCAGATGCAATGGAGAACGAGAGAGGCGAGAGTGCGTAAGTGAGTCTTTTTATTGATATTTCAAATAAAATAGGTGATTTCAAACTGAATATCTCATTTGAGTGCGGAGATGGCGTATCAGGCTTGCTTGGGGCGTCCGGATGCGGGAAAAGCATGACGTTGAAATGCATTGCGGGCGTTATGAAGCCGGACAGCGGAAAAATTATTCTCGATGGGATCACATTATTCGATTCGGAAAAGAAGATAAATTTGCCGCCACAAAGCCGGAAGACGGGATACTTGTTCCAAAACTATGCGTTGTTCCCAAACATGAGCGTCAGGCAGAATATTATATGCGGGTTGAATGGCGAAAAGGATCGAGCGGTGCGCGTGAGGAAGTTTAACGAGGCTGTCACGATGTTGCAGCTGGAGGGGCTGGAAAATCGGAAGCCGCATGAGCTCTCGGGCGGGCAGCAGCAGCGTGTTGCATTGGCTCGAATTTTGGTGGGCAGCCCGAATCTGCTTATGCTTGACGAGCCGTTTTCCGCGTTGGATAGCCATTTGCGAGGGCAATTGCAAATCCAAATGATGAAAATATTGGAACGATTTGGGAAGAGTTCGTTGATGGTGACGCATAACAGGGACGAGGCGTACTTGCTGTGCGACAACATCGCGCTCGTCGATAATGGGCGGGTGGTGGCGCATAAGCCAACGAAGGAGTTGTTCGACGACCCGGAGAGCCGCCAGGCTGCGTTGTTGACAGGGTGCAAGAACGTGGAAGATGCGCGGAAGTGCGGGGAGTTTGAAGTTGAAGTGCCTGCGTGGGGGGTTCGCTTTATGACGGCGAAACCTGTGCGCGACGGTTTATGCGCGATTGGAATCCGCGCGCATTATTTCTACCCGGAGGTCGAGAGCAACCGTCTCCCTGTGAGGTTCACGGGGGAGTTGGAGGAGCCGTTTGAGTATATCTTGCAGTTTCGATACGAGAACCAGACTAATGCGGCGCCTGATGTTTGGTGGCGTCTCGCGAAGGGGAGCCGGGGCGCTGCGATGCCGGCGGCGCTCGGGGTCGATCCTGCGGATGTGTTGTTGCTTTATGAGTAAGCTGAGAGGGGCGATGAGGCGGCGGGGAGTGCCGGTGCCGCGGAGCTGGAGAGGGAGCTATGGCTGCAGAGTGCCGGCACTGTGGAAGAGGAGAGGGGCGATGGTGATTTGATGCTGATAAAGAACTGTAGATTATGCGACGGTGGGGAGAGCTTGGTAGATATTCTCATCGACGATGGTAGAATTGTTGAAATCACCTCGGTAGGCGGCGCCGGGGCTGCGGCTGCCGGAGGCGCTGGGGCTGCGGAAAACAGCTTGATTGTTATAGATGCGGCGGGGCACATCGTTGCGCCGGGGCTCGTTGACATGCACGTGCATTTTCGTGAGCCCGGATTTGAATATAAAGAGGATATCATGTCTGGAGCCGAGGCTGCGGCTGCCGGAGGCGTGACCGCATGCTGCTGCATGCCGAACACGTCGCCGGTCGCTGACAATGCGGAAACGATAAAATATATAATCGAAAAAGGAAAGGACGCGCCGTCAAGGGTGCTGCCAATCGGCGCGGTGACGCTGGGCCAGGAGGGGAAGGAGCTTGCAGATTTCGCTGCAATGAAAGCTGCCGGAGCCGTCGCGCTCTCGGACGATGGGAAGACTGTGAGCGATGCGAGGCTAATGCACATTGCGTTGCAATTGGCACGTGATCTCGACATGCTCATCATAAGCCACTGCGAAGATGCTGACTTGGCGCGTGATTTCGCCGTCAACGAAGGCAAAGTATCTTGGGAGCTTATGCTGCCGGGGAGGCCTGCGATTGCGGAGGAGATTATCGTTGCGCGGGATGCGATGCTGGCGGCTTCAAGCGGCGCAAGGCTGCATATCGCGCATGTGAGCACTGCCGGTGCTGTCGATATCATTCGGAAAGCTAAGGAAGCGGGAGTGAGGATCACGGCGGAGACTTGCCCGCAATATTTTTGTTTGACCGAAGATGAAATTATGACGCAGAATTCGATTGCGAGGGTGAATCCACCGCTCAGGACACAGGTTGACGTTGAGGCGATAGTTGCGGGGCTCGCCGATGGGACGCTCGACGCCATCGCGACGGACCATGCGCCGCATTCGGCGGAGGAGAAAGCGCGGCCATTGGTCGACGCGCCGAGCGGCATGATTGGGCTCGAGACATCGCTTGCGCTTGCGTTGACGCATTTGTACCATACCGGGGAGTTGAGCATTAGCGCGATTATCAGGCTTATGTCGGTGAATCCTGGGCGAATTTTAGGCTTGCGCGGGGGCGCGGCGGTGAGTTCGCGTGGGGGCGTTGGTGCGGGCGTTGGTGCGGGTGCTGGTGCGGGAGTGGGCGTGAGTGCGGGCGCGGGCGCAGGAATGGGCGCAGCGGAAGGCGATCGCTGGGAGTTAGATGGAGGCGGTCTTTCGGTCGGGGACGTTGCGGACATTGTTATTTTTGATCCGGATGAGGAATGGACTGTTAATCCGGATTTGTTTAAGTCAAAGGCGCGCAATACGCCGTTTACCGGTGCGAAGCTGCGCGGCAAGGTGAAGTATACGATTTTGGGCGGCGTGATTGTCTATGAGGATGCGTAGAGGGCATGTGGGAAAAGATTCTTCGCTGCGCTCAGAATGACGCGGGGGGCGCTGAATGACGCGGGGAAAAGATTCTTCGCTGCGCTCAGAATGACACGGGGGGACGCTGAATGACGCGGGGGGCGCTCAGAATGACGCGGGGGGACGCTGAATGACGCGGGGGGCGAGCCGATGCTGAAAATTTTGGATAGGGATGGTGCGTATTATGTCATTTGATAGATTGCAAAAGAAAATAGACGAGATGAGGAATCCGACTGTCGTGGGGCTTGACCCCGCGCTTGAGCATATTCCCCCGGACATTCTTCGCAAACACGTAACAGAAAAAGGCGAAAGCTTGGAAGCCGCCGCGGCCGCTGTCGTTGAGTTCAACATGGGGCTGATTGATTCGTTGTGCGATATTGTGCCGGCTGTCAAGCCACAATCCGCGTATTATGAGGCGCTTGGGCCTGATGGCGCGCTGGCTTTGAAAGCGACATGCGATTATGCGAGATCAAAAGGGATGTATGTGATTATCGATGCGAAGCGGAACGACATCGGATCGACTGCGGAGGCATATAGTTCCGCGTATCTGGGAGCGGTGACGGTGGGGGGAGCGGAGTTCCGCCCATATGATGCCGATGCTTTGACTGTCAACGCATACTTGGGTTCTGATGGCATTCAGCCATTTATTGATGCTGCGGTGAAATATGACAAGGCGCTGTTCGCGCTCGTGAAGACGTCAAACCCTTCCGCTTGTGAATTGCAGGATATGTTGATCGCGGGAGCGGGTGATGCTGGTGCGCCTCGAACTGTATACGCTGCGGTCGGCGACCTTCTGGAAAGCATATCGCACCATACAATAGGAGAATATGGATATTCGCGGGTCGGCGCTGTCGTCGGCGCGACCTATCCTGAAGAGATTGAATATTTACGCGCGCGGCTTCATCACACATTCTTTCTGATTCCCGGATATGGCGCGCAGGGTGGATCTGCGGCCGACGTGGCGCGCGCTTTCGACGAAAATGGGAGAGGGGCGGTTGTCAACTCCTCGCGCGCGATTATCGCTGCTTGGAAAAAAACCGGTTCTGATTATAAAGAATCCGCAAGGCTGGAGGCCTTGCGGATGAGAGACGAGCTGCAGAGCGCAATTCTATAGATGAGAGTTTATATACATGAGGCTCATGCTCCACAACATTGATAATGTCAATGTTGTGGTGGGTTTCAGAGAACTGATGCGCTGGCGAGCAGATTGTCCAGGAGGGCGCGGAGCTTTGCGAGCTTTTCGCGCTCCGCGTTTATCACGTGTTCAGGGGCTTTGGACGTGAACTGCTCGTTTGACAGCTTTTGCTCGAAGCGCTCGATGTCGCTCCTTGTTTTGGCGATCTCCTTGCCGATGCGTTCGCGCTCCTTTTCGACATCGACGAGCTCGCTGAGGGGCATATATAGCCGCGCATCGCCCGTGATGACGGCGACAAGCCCACTTGCGTCCGGAGGGGCTTCGCGCGTTATCGTCAATTCGCCGGCGTACGCGAGCCTGCTGAGATAGGCGCGGCCGGCTTCAAACACACCGAGCTTGTCCGTGACGATGATGAGGCTCGGTTTTTTTGACGGCGGGACGTTCATCTCGGCGCGGCGGGCGCGCACGGCGCGGACCGCCGTGATGATGGACTCGAAATCTGCTTCATCTTCTGGGAAAGCCAGGGATTCTTTGAATACCGGGAAGGGCCTTATCATCAGGACGTCGCTGCCGCTTGTAGAGGCGGGATTGGTTTGGGCGGCGGTCTGCCGGGGCGCGGCGGGGTTGGTTTGGATTGTGGTTTGATGGGACGCAGTACTGCTGCTTTGAGCGGCGGGATCGCTGCTGCTCGTTACATCGCTTCTGCCTGTTGCGACGGCTTGTTGGGCGGCTGCGGTGCGTTGGGGGGATGCCGGGGCACGATGAGGCAGCGCCTGGTACACCTCCTCCGTGATGAACGGCATGAACGGGTGGAGTAGAGTCAGGGTCTCCGTGAGGACATACAGCAGCACGCTTTGCGCGTTGGACGCATCGAGGCCTCCGCGCTGCAGGCGCGGCTTCGACAGCTCGATGTACCAGTCGCAGAAATCATCCCAGATGAAATCATAAATCTTTGAGGAGGCGACGCCAATTTCATATTTATCGAGATTCTCGCATATTTCGCCCGCTAGCGTGTTCAGCTTTGACAATATCCACTTATCTTCGAGCTCAAGTTTATCGGGGAGGGCAGCGAGCCGGGAACTGTCATCGGCATTAGCAGCAGGTTTTTTAGGGTCTACGCTGCCCAGAGCGGCTGCATCGACCGGAGCATCAGTAATATTCATCATTACGAATCTGCTTGCATTCCAAATCTTGTTCGCGAAATTGCGCATGGCTTCGCACTTTTCGGGATAGAACCTTATATCGTTGCCGGGGCTGTTGCCCGTGATGATGTTGAACCGCAGCGCGTCCGCGCCATATGCCTCGATGATGTCGATCGGGTCTACGCCGTTGCCAAGGGACTTACTCATTTTGCGCCCTTCCGAGTCGCGAATGAGGCCATTGATGAAAACTGTGTGGAAAGGCGTTTTATTCATATGCTCCACGCCGGAGAATATCATTCGCGCCACCCAGAAAAAGATAATATCGTAGCCCGTGACCAGCACGTCGGTCGGGTAGAAATAATCCAGATCCGGAGTCTTGTCCGGCCACCCGAGCGTCGAGAACGGCCACAGCGCGGACGAAAACCACGTGTCGAGGACGTCGGGGTCGCGCTCGATATCCGAGCTGCCGCATTTTTCGCATTTGTCGGGGTCATCGCGGCTGACGGTCATATGGCCGCATGAGCAGTACCAGACGGGAATCCTGTGCCCCCACCAGAGCTGGCGGGATATGCACCAGTCGCGGACGTTTTCCATCCAATGAGTGTAGATTTTGGCGAAACGTTCGGGGACAAACTTTGTTTCACCATTTTCAACGACTTCGATGGCACCTTTTGCCAAGGGAGCCATCTTCACGAACCATTGGTCCGACGTGATTGGCTCGACGACGGTATCGCAGCGGTAGCAAATCCCCACGCTGTGCTCGTGCGTTTCAATCCCCGCGAGCAAGCCGAGAGCCTCCAAGTCGTGGAGGACGGCTTCGCGGGCGGCGTAACGGTCGAGCCCGTCGTACTTGCCGCTGTTGATGACCTTCGCGCTCTCGTCGAGCATAAGGACCTGGGCGAGGCCGTGCCGCTGGCCGACCTCGAAGTCGTTCGGGTCGTGGCAGGGGGTCATCTTGACGCACCCCGTGCCGAATTCGCGGTCGACATATTCGTCCGCAATAATCGGAATCTCGCGGCCCATCAACGGCAGAACCACGGTCTTGCCGACAAGGTGGCTATATCGCTCGTCGTCGGGGTGGACGGCGACGCCGGTGTCGCCGAGCATCGTCTCGGGGCGGGTGGTGGCGACCGTGAGGTATTCGTCCGAGCCTTTCACGGGGTACTTTATATGCCAAAGCGAGCCGGTTTGGTCCTCATGCTCCACCTCGGCATCCGACAGGGCCGTCGCGCAGTCGGGGCACCAGTTGATGATGCGGTTGCCTTTGTAGATGAGGCCCTTTTCGTAGAGGGCGACGAAGACTTCGCGCACGGCGCGCGAACAGCCATCGTCCATCGTGAAGCGCTCGCGCTCCCAATCGCAGGAGCTGCCGAGTTTTTTAAGCTGCTCGATGATGCGGCTGCCGTACGTGTTTTTCCAATCCCAGACGCGTTCGAGGAATTTGTCGCGCCCAAGGTCGTGGCGCGTGAGGCCCTCGCCGCGCAGCTCCTCTTCGACGCGGATTTGTGTAGCGATGCCGGCGTGGTCCGTGCCGGGAACCCACAGCGCGGCGTAACCCTGCATGCGTTTGTAGCGCATGAGGATGTCTTGCAGCGTATTGTTGAAGGCGTGGCCGAGGTGCAGCTGGCCCGTGACGTTGGGCGGCGGGATGACTATCGTGAACGGCTTTTTTGCGGGGTCGACATGGCCGCGGAAGTGTCCGCCGTCGTTCCATAGCTTGTAGATTCTGTCTTCGACCTGTTTCGGGTCATACACTTTTTCCAGTTGTTTCATTGGTTCTCCTATCGTGGTGCCTTATATTGCAGCTTGGGAATGGCGCATTATGCGGGCGGCAGGTTGCCGCCCCTACAAGGTATCGTTGACCTCAGAAAAGTAACCACAGCCCATTGGGGCGCGCATCACGCTTCCGTGAGTTTCACAATTGCCTATGGTGCCTTATAATGTGAAATTGTAGAATATTTATGCTTTATTGTCAATATGAATTATGATATGATGACAGGCAGACTGATTGACAACAATCATTATATGAAATTTGGAGGTTTGATCATGAACGAAACTATTAAGGCGATTATGGAGCGCAATTCCTGCAGGGACTTCACCGGGGCTCCGCTTACGGACGAGCAGATGAAGATTATCATCGACGCCGCGCTTGCCGCTCCCAGCGCGATGAACCGCCAGCCGTGGAAGCTCATCGTCGTCAAGGACAAGGCCTTTGTCGAGGAGCTGGACGCTGCGGGCATGGAAGTTATCGCCGCGAATGCCGACAAGGCGATGATGGAGCGCATGAAGGAACGCGGCGGCAAGCTGTATTACAATGCGCCGTGCCTGGTGTACATTTTGTCGGACGGGTCGGCTTATGGGTCGATGGATTGCGGCATATTATGCGAGAACATCGCGATCGCCGCGCAAGCGCTCGGTTTGAGCACCTGCATCGTCGGGATGGCGAACATGCCGTTGACGGGACCGCGCGGCGATGAGTTTAAGAAGCGCCTTGGGTTTCCGGAGGGCTACGTGTTTGGGATCGGCATCCTCGTCGGCGCTCCGAACAAGGGCAAGGAGCCGCACGAGTTGGATTATGGGAAGGTCACATACATCGGGTGAGCGATTGGATGAACGCGGTTAATTGATCGCGATGTCTTTTGCTTGCAATACTTGAAATCGCCGCTTGAAACGAGATCAGTGGGAGTCTAATCTCCCACTGATTTACTATTCACCCCCATGTCATCCATTAGTCTTTCACCGCTGTCATACTGAGCTTTAGCGAAGAATCTTTATGCACCTATTTTGCAGTATAAATAAGATTCTTCGGTCGCAAGCTCCCTCAGAATGACAAAACAGGGAGATCCCCGTGACCTGTAACCCCACTGATTTTACGAGCGTAGCGAGGGGGGTGTCATAGTTGACAACACGTGTTTAATGTGTTATGGTAGGGAAACGAGAGGTGATGCAAATATATGACAGGAGTTGAATTGGTGAAGCATCTGGAAAAGAATGGGTTTGTGTGTGAAAGAGTAAGAGGTAGCCATTATAGAATGTGTAAGGACTCAATTAAGTTAATCGTTCCATACCATAATAAGGAGTTGGGAAAAGGCTTGGTTAACGATATTCTAAAAAGGGCGGGTTTAAAATGAGCAACACATATATTTACACGGCAGTATATAAGCATGAAGATAATGGAACGATATCAGTATATTTTCCTGATATTGATAATTGTTTTACCATGGGTGATACGATCGACGAATGTATCAGTAATGCTAAAGAATGCTTGGAATTATATATTGAAGCGGAGCTGGATGAAAACAATGCGCTTCCGAAACCAACAAATTATGAAGCCGTATGCGGCAACAAATTCCTTGTTGTCGCAGACGTCGAGAACATGAAAAAGCAAAATAGATCGGTTAATAAGACAGTGACGCTCCCATATTGGTTGAATGACGCAGCGGAGAAGGCGCATATAAACTTTTCCGGAGTCTTGCAAGATGCGTTGAAGCAGCGATTGTCAGTATCGGAACACGAACGCAAGTATAAGCGGGAAACAACGAATCAACAATAATTCTCATTTATCAGCCACAGAGGCGGGAAGCGGAGCCGGGGTTGCGGAGGCGGGATTGTGTAGGCGGGGATTGAGATTTCAATTGCGGAGGCGTGTTTGCGTAAGCGGGATTGAGATTTCAGTTGCGGAGGCGGGCTTCAGCGCTGTGCATCTCGAAGCTGTATTCGTTCATGCCGCGCCCTAGGCCGCCCCGCACGCCGCTTTGCAAGCTCCTTTGATACTCAAGATATTGCCCCACCTCATACCGTACCTGCCTGTCGGAGGTAAACTCCAGCACCTCATACGCCGGGGACACCCCCGCAAAGCCGGAGCGGTAAAGCACCTCGACGTCGTATTCGGCGAGGGAGCCGCGCAGATATCTGTCGGTGTTGTATCGGACGACGAGCGCATCCGGATTGCATAGGAAAAGCGAGCACAGCATCACCGAGCCGAGCACGAGCGCGAAGCGTACGATCGAAAAATCCCACTTTTGCAGCGCTATCAAAGCAACGAAAACCGCCGCAAGGAACACCATGAAGAAACATGGAAGCAGCCTCGGCATCGTGAGCCCGTATACGCTTATGTACAAAGCCATCTTGCTGAAAGCAGCGCAGATGAGCGCCAGAGTTATAAGCGCGAGAGATATATTAAACGCTTTCAATACGCGCGAATCCGAGCGCTGCTTTTTGCACGTGATGTTGCAGAAGGCCACGATACCGAGGTTGATGGCCGCGATGCTGCACAGTTCGAAAAAGCCTTGCCTCGCATATTCCGCATAATTCAGCCACCCTTCGGGCCTTAAGCCGGAAAACGCGGAGAAGAGATACGGAATCTGGCTGAAAATGAAGACCAGATATAGCCCGCACACCGCACCCAGCACTATATATATCGTCGTCGGCTGCACGAGGCGCAGCATGACGACGGTTTTATTCGCGAAATTTTGCGTGATGATTTCCGTCCCCTTATTATGCGCGGCGCCGGACACGAGCCCATAGAGGTATGCGGCGACCGGGACGGCGCAAAGGACATATATGGTGACGTTGAATAGCATATCGAGCCGGATCCTGATCAATCCCGACAAAAACCGCAGGATTATCCCGAAGCCGCCGCTGTCGGCGCGTTCCAGCATCGGAAGCAGGCCTGCGAGCAGCAAAACCGCCAGCAAGACGCCAAACACCGCCGGCGAAGCTTTGCGCCGCTTGCCTTCGTCCCTTTTGAGCGCGCTGAAGCTCACGTATTGGTTGAGTATGTTTTTGAACGGGAGCGTGACCGTGGCATTGATGCCGTCGAGGATCAGGTAGTTGCTCGTCCGTTCCATGAGCAGGCGGCCCGATGCGGCAAGCACGTAATAGACCGCTGAGCAGAATAGGAACGCCGCCCGGACGGGCGCAAGGCCGGCATTGTCCCATAATGCGAACGAGATGCCGGCGAGCCAGGTGACCGCCAGCCAGAACCATGCGGCGCGGCTTGCTGCATATGTGCCTTTCTTCACCAGATAGGCCGTGGCAGCCAGCAGGTAGAGCGTGGTGAAGACAGCGACTCCCCAGCCTTGCCAGCTAAACAGGACCCATCTCGCGAAAAGGTAGCCGAGCACGAAGGCGGCGAGAGCGAATGCGAAGTCAGCCGTCTTGGGCTTGAATGCGTTCTCCGGCTTTGCGTATTGCGGCGCGGTGTATGGTGCGGATTGGGGTGCGGTGTATGGTGCGGGTTGTGGCGCGGGCTGCGGTGTGAGCGTTGGCAGGGACGCGAGCGTTGGTAAGGTCTGCGGTGCGGGGGCCGCTGGGGGTTGGTGCGGTGGTTGCGGCGCATATTGTGGCGCGGGCTGGTGCATGGGTTGCGGCGCATATTGTGGCGCGGGTTGGTGCGGGGGTTGCGGTGCATATTGTGGCGCGGGCTGCGCGTATTGCGGCTGCTCCAAAGTCTGTTCCATATCAGTTCTCCTCTTCTAAGTTACATATTTTCACACACATATTTTCACATCATGTTGACATATTCTATTATGTTGAGTATACTCATTATATGATTTTGCAGAATATTTGCAGAATGGAGTGGCGGCATGTTATTGGAATTCAAATCAACAAATTACAAATCCTTTAAGGATGAGCTTGTATTTTCACTGATCCCTGCGCCCAAGCAAAAGGGGCTGGATTACAGCGTAATGAAAACACGAGTCGATAAAAAAGCGTATAAAGGGTTGTGTTCGGCTGTTATATACGGACCCAACGCATCAGGAAAAACCAATATTATCGGAGCGATGGATACGTTTAAATCCATTGTGCTTCGAGGAAATATCCGAAATTATGATGATGACAACGAACCAAACGCAGCATCCGGCACGCTGGAATTAATCCCAAATAATTCAAGCAATATATGCAAACCGGTTGAATTTTCTATAACATTTATTGAAGATGGGCTTCATATCGTCTATTCATTAACAGCCGATTTAGGAGAATTCTTGGCGGCTGATAGCACAAGAAAGATTCTTTCAGAAGCCTTGATAATCAACAGTAATCCGGTATTTACCCGTGGTAATGAGCTAGAATTTGGTTCTCTTGATACGATAAAAGACTATTTAGTAAATGCATTCGAGCATAATGCTGAAGGTGCAATTGCTCTTGCTAAAAACAACCTAAATGCTGAAGAATTGTTTTTAGTGAACGGTTTTAAGACTATGTTCAGTTCTAAACTGGTGAGTGTTATAACCGACTGGCTTGAAAAAAAATTCATGGTTATTTATCGTGCCAACTCGATGCGTATAATACGCAGATTTAGTGATCCTAAGAAGAAATCCGTATATATCGAAAAAACGATAAACGAAGCAGCAAATTATTTCGGGATCAACTCAAATGCGCTTGGTTATGTGGTTGATAATGAAAATGATGAGGCGAAGCTATATTCGCTATTCAAGAATAACAGTATAGGAAAGGCTATTCCGGCTGAGTTGTTCGAATCCTTTGGTACTATTCGTTTTATTAATATGTTTCCATTAGTTGTGAGCGCTTTACTGAACGGCAGTACGTTGGTAGTAGACGAGTTTGACGCATCGATCCATCCAATGGCACTTATGAGCATTATTAGTATATTTCATAACGATGACATTAACATTAACCACGCGCAGCTGGTGTTCAATACCCATAACCCGATTTTCCTTAACGCGAATCTGTTCCGGCGTGATGAGATAAAGTTTGTTGAACGTGACGAGACGGACCATTTCAGCACCCTTTACTCTCTTTCGGATTTTGGAACAATCGGAAAAAAGGGCGTGCGAAAGAATGATGATTACATGAAGAGCTACTTTGTTGACAGATACGGGGCTATCAAAGACATAGACTTTACGCCCATTTTTGAAGCTCTGATGGACGACGCGAAAGAGGTTTAGCTGTTCCATGTCAGTTCTCCTTGTATTCAAGTATGTCGCCGGGCTGGCACTCCAGCGCAGCGCATATCGCTTCGAGCGTCGAAAACCGGACGGCCTTTGCCTTGCCGGTTTTTAATATTGACAGGTTCGCCTGGGTCAACCCAATCTTTTCGGCGAGCTCACCCGAGGACATCCGACGCCTCAGCAGCATCACATCAAGATTCACCATGATCGGCATGACGTCGTCCCCCTATATCGTGTAGTCGGCGTCGTCTTTGAGCAGAACCGCTTTCGCGACGACGTTTTTGATGACGCGGACGATAAGGCCCATGAAAGCCGCTGCGACCCCTATCGCGAACCACGAAAACCAGTAGAGCGACGAGGCGAAGCTGACGGCGGCGCCGGCAAAGCAGCACCAGGAGATGCGCCGTAGGCAATCCGTGTTGCGCTCGACGAATATCTCACCCTCGCTGATCCTGTGGAGCAGTGCATACAGCATGATGAGCAGGAGCGCAGCGGGGACGCAGCCCGTATATATGGTGGCGAGGAAGTACGCTCTGTATTGCGGGGGGATTATCCGCAGCCACAGCCAATAGCTGCCGGGCGCGGTCGCCGCGCAGAATACGAGCGCGGCCATGAATAGGATCACGCAGATTTTGCTCAGCAATATCGATTTTTTGTCGTTCCACATTTTTGGGTTCCTCCAATTGATTGTGTTTCGGGCTTGGGCGACGAGGCTGTTGCAAGGGCGCTCTGGGGCGCGCTGTGGGGGGTGCTAGGGGGGCGCTATGGGGGG
>WRMX01000081.1 GCA_009776905.1 Oscillospiraceae bacterium | reverse complement strand
AGCCTGTGGAGAGTTCTCGCGTTGGCCCCTCGATGAAGCAGGAATTGAACATCAGATTTATTCATCTTTGACTAAGTTTGTATAAGTTTCAAATAACGGTAAGCCTTGATTGAGTTGGAAGGAAAACATTTTGATTGGGATAGTGACAAAAATATAATCAATATAAACAAGCATGGCATTTCTTTTAAGGAAGCGGCAACCGTGTTTTTTGATGAAAAGGCGATTGAAGTCGATGATACTGAGCACTCACAAGCAGAAGATAGGTTCATTATAATAGGGAAAAGCCGCAAATTGCGACTGATGGTTGTGTGTCATTGTTACAGAGAAGATGATACTATTATAAGAATAATATCTGCAAGGAAGGCTGCGAAAGGTGAGGCTGAACTATACAATGAAGGTGATGAGTCATGAAAGAATACTATGATTTTTCGAATGGGCGCAAGAATCCACACGCTGCAACGATAAAGCAGCAAGGATATTCTATTACTGTGCATTACAGTCCTCAAGATATTGAAGAAGGCGATTTTGACGATACTAAGGATATTATTCAAGCATTAGTCGAGNTGATGTCGGCCAGTGATTTGCAGAAATTACTGGTTCATATCCGAGATAACTATGATTTGCCCTGTTCTCCTGATTTGTGGGACGGTATCGATGATATTAAAACGGATATATAAACGATTGACAGGATGTTGCGCTTTCTAGCTGGTGACATAGGATTGTATGCGCCCATAAGGACCATCCGAAGTTGTTTAACGAATATCGCCCGATTATTATGTTAAAACGCGCTCGATGAATACCTGATTGTCACAATGATAACCTGCTTATTTTTCTCATCGATACGAAACAGAACTGTATAGTTTTTCACAAAAAGCTGCCTGTACCCGCGATTTGCATATGCTCCAACTTTTCTTTCCGGACAGCGATGGGGCATCGTATCAAGGCTAAGAACGGTTGATTCTATCTCGTCAACCAGGGATAACGCAATTCCGGGTTCCATCAAAACTCTCGCAATATATTCATATATGCCGTCTAAGTCCCTGAAAGCGTGGTCTGACATGCGCACTCAATACTCATCCAAAGTGCTTCCTCCTGAGCGTTGACAGAGCCGCCCTTGCGTCGTGCAGTTGCCCATCGGCAAGAAGTTCCGCTTCTGATTCGGAAATAGCTGTATCTGTTGCGGCAACCTCTATCATGGCTTCATAAGTCTCAATGCTCATTACCACTAAATCACCATAACCGTTTTTTGTTATAAATATGGGTTCGCATACAGCATGGCAGATTTCGGAAATCTCATTCGTATTTCTCAGGTCTGTTATAGGTCTGATTTTCGGCAAGTCGCCACCTCCTTCGTGTTTGTACATCATTATAGCAGATTAATGTACAAAGCGCAAGAGCAGCCCTGCCCCAGACCCTTGACGGCTTGACATTTTCGCCGTCATAGATACATGCCGCTCCGTAGTTTTTGTAAATCCTACTCACTTGGCGGTCTACAAACCATTGGTATTACTAATTTTCTTTGAGTCATATAATTCCACCGGCACCAGTGCGAGCGCTCCTACAGAATCAGCGGTTTTCGTGGCGGTAACAGTATAGTATTATATAGTTACCGCCAAAAATAATATTTAACAATTGCGTAATATCAATGTAGAATGCGAATACTAGCAAATATTATTGGCGGTAACTATACTGTCCCTTCGTGTTGATCGCCATATCAGCAATGCGTTGAAAACTGTCGAATACTTGTCGAAGCACCCGCAAGTGGAAACGGTCAATCATCCCGCCCTTGAGACGCACCCGGACAATGCGCTGTACCAAAAGTATTTCCCAAATGGGGCAGGGTCAATTTTCACCTTTGAGATAAAAGGCGGCGCAGAGGACGCTAGAGCGTATATTGACCGGCTGGAACTGTTCTCATTGCTTGCCAATGTCGCGGACAGCAAATCCCTCGTAATACACCCCGCCAGCACCACCCATTCGCAGCTATCGGCAAGTGAGCTTTTGGAACAGGGCATCAAACCGAACACCGTTCGCCTGTCTATCGGCACGGAGCATATCGACGACATCATCGGCGATCTGGAACAGGCTTTTGGGGCTGTGTAGCATGACCGGTAAATAATGACCGGCAAATAATGACCGGGGAAGTCGTTGAAGGCTTTCCCGGTCATATTGGCAACACTAAAGTTTTGGAAGTCTTTGATGAGTTCCCTTAAATCACATAGCTGTCGGCGTTTTGCTCGACGTTTTGGGCCAACATATCTTGTAAGGTTATACCGTCGAAGTATTCGATTATCACCTTGTAAAACCCACTCCACATAGACAGGGTTTTGCAAAAATCCGCCCTGCTACAATGATTCGTTTTATCGTCCAAGCAAGCGACNGGCGCAAGGCTTCCTTCCGTTATGCGAAGNATTTCNCCTATCTTGCATTCCGACGGTTCCCTCGCCAACATATACCCGCCTTTTTTGCCGCGGTTGGCGCGCAAAATATCCGAGGTGTTCAACAGGGAAACGATGTGTTCCAAATACTGCTTCGAAATGCCTTGCCGCTCTGCAATATCTTTTAACGTAATAAACCCATCGTCTTTGTGTTCCGCCAAATCAAGCAGCATGCGGATTGCGTATCTGCCTTTTGTGGAGATTTTCAAGCCATATCCACCTCCATACGTTTATACACCATATAATATAATATGTTTACTATGTTTTCAATAAATATTCGAAAAGCCCCGGGCTTATTGCATAGAGCGGGATGTTCATCAGCCAGCTTTCTCTGCGGAAATCTCTCATTGACGTCCGCAAAGAAACAGGCGGATTGTATTTTTCATTATAAACCTTTAAGCTTTTGCTCTGCAAGTTTTCCTCGGCTTTGACTTCCAGGGGGTATATGTCCGAGCCGTTCTGAAACACGAAGTCAACCTCCGCGGTGCCGCTGCTGCTCCAATAATAAGGGGTAAGGCCGTTTGCAACCATTTCCTGCAAGACGTATTGCTCCGTCAATGCGCCCTTATATTCCTCGAAAATGCGGTTACCTTCCAACAGGGTTTTTACGTCCAGCTCCGACTTTGCGCTAAGCAAGCCAACGTCGTTCAAAAAAATCTTAAAAAAGGTGGTCTCATAGCTTTTTAGAGGCATGCCCGGCTTGCTGACCTGATTGACTTTATGGAGCAGTCCGCAGTCCAGCAGCCATTGCAGCGCAATTTCATAATCGCTCAGGCGCGAGCCTTTTTGCACGACACCTGGCGAGAACTTTTTGTTTTCCCTTGATAATTGCGCGGGCACGCTGTTCCAAAGGTTTCTGATGCGCGGGACCACATTTGCGGGAGCGTGTTTGGAAAAATCCTGTTCATACGTGAACAGAATTTGATCGTGTATCTTGCGGACTCTTGCATAGTCTTTGGTTTCCGCATATTCTGCAACGGCTTCCGGCATGCCGCCGACATAGTAGTATTTTCTTAATAGGTCCGCGAATGTCGAGCCAAAAGCAGCGATCAGGTCCCAATCCATTTTATTCAGCAATTCCACAAGGCCTTCCTCGCCAACGGCCAGTAGAAATTCGATGAAGCTCATGGGGTATAGATGATAATAATCCACCTTGCCAACAGGGAAAGACGTACCCGGATGCAAAGCGACGCCCAATAGAGAGCCGCCAGCTATGATGGCGTATTCGGGCGCGTTTTCTTGAAAGTATTTCAGCGACGAAAGAGCCTTTGGTACTTCCTGCACCTCGTCAAAAACCAATAATGTGGCCTGTGGGCTGATTTTTTGGCCTGACTCCAATTGCAGTCCGTCGATTAAACGTGGAATGTCATAATCTCCGCCAAACAGGATTTTCATTCTCTCATTGTTGTCAAAATTGACATACGCCATGTTCTCAAAATGCGTCCTGCCGAATTCCTGCATCAGCCACGTTTTTCCTACCTGTCTTGCGCCTCTGAGAATTAGCGGCTTTCGCTTCTTTTCGGCTTTCCATTCAAGCAAGCGTTCGATCGCGTATCGTTTCATTCGAATCACCTCGTACCACATTATGCTTGAATAGAGCAAAAAAGTCAACGACATTTTGCGCTATTTCTCAAAATCAATAGGGACATTGGGACGGAACAGGTGTTCCACGACCCTTGGGAGCTGTGGAATGCGAAAATCGTCCCCCCTGTCTCATTGGGAGCTGTGGAACGCGCCCCTGTCCCACCAAGCGGAGAACGGTCTCGAACCGTCCCCCTGTTCCATTAGCGACTGAAATTATCGTGACGGAAATTATCTCCCTACAACGGATAGAACGTGGTATAATGGTTGCGGCAATCGCTACTTCCGTTCACGTCCTTGCGTCCTCACCGGGCGTGAATTGTAGCCTGCAATCATCATACTTGATTTGATGATTACCGTCTTGCTCTCAACTTCGTTGAAACCGCAAGACATGGTATAATACAATTATTCGATCGTGAGAGGCGTGCAAATGGATTTATATGATGAAATAGTCCGTATGTGGCGTGGATGGCATGTCGCGTCGGTTTCCGACATTGACGCAAGGCTGGATAATTTCAGGATACTTTTCGCGTATAATTCCAGCAAGATTGAGAATGAAGCCATCACCTACCATGACACGCGGGAAATATTCGAGAATGGGCGCGCCTTGAACTTCACCGGCGATCCGCGCGCGATTTTTGAACTCGGTAACCAAAAACTCTGCTATGAGTTCCTAAAACACAAGATTGCAGCCCGCGAACCGCTCACTGTCCTGCTTGTGCTTGAAACACATGCGGCGCTGACAGGTGGGACATATGACGAAATGCGCTTTGTCGGGCGCGGGGAACGCCCCGGCGCATTCAAGAAACACGACTATGTGACCGGGCTCATGGAAGTAGGATCGCTGCCGGAGGAAGTGCCGGGACATATTGGCGCTCTGCTTGATGAGATAAACGAGTATGCAAATGGGGATATCCTAAAAGCCGGCGCGTATTTTCATCTGCGCTTTGAATACATTCATCCGTTTGCGGATGGAAACGGGCGCGTGGGGCGTGCGCTTCTCAACTATTTCCTGATGATCCATGACCACCCGCCGATAACCATATATGACGAGGACAAGGCTGAGTATTATAAGGCACTGGAGGCCTACGATGAGCGCGAAGATATTATGCCCATGTGTGTTTTTTTGCGCATGCAGGCGATGCGCACGTGGGAAAAGACGCTCAGCCATGAGCAGCAACGGACGGGGGCGGAGTGAAACACGCGAGAACCGTCCCCGTGTTTTGAAACACGCGAGAACCGTCCCCGTGTTTCTTAGCAGTCTCGAACAGTTCCCGTGTTTCTTTCCCTGTAACTTTAATGGTTATGGGGATTTTTTTGCGTTGGCGGGGGTTGTTTGCGTGCGAGGGGGCAGTGTTTCGGTATGTGTTTTGCGAATTGGTTTTTTTATTTCGGGTGATGTTCTGATGGCTGCTTCGCGGTTAGTATTGTTGCATCACGATCTGTGATATGCAACGGAGAATTGATTATTGGCATCAGTTTGTCTGTTTGTTTTTATATTCATTCTGTTCGGAAGGGTGAGAGTCATGCTGGGTTTTACAAGGAAGCGCATTGTCATCGCTGCTCCTATGGATGGGATCGTAATTCCTATCACCGAGGTGGACGATCCTGTGTTCAGCGAGGAAGTGCTTGGGCGCGGAGTGGCGATCAAGCCGTCTTCCGGGTGCGTGAGGGCGCCCGCGAAGGCTGCTATTAGCATGATGTTCGAAACGGGGCATGCCGTGAGCATCATCACCGATAGCGGGGTTGAGTTGCTAATACATGTTGGTCTTGATACTGTGAAGCTGAAGGGCAAGCATTACACCAAGCTTAAGGAGTCAGATGAGAATGTGAACATGGGCGATGCGTTGATCGTTTTTGACACGTCGGCGATCACTGCCGAGGGTTATGATACCATGACTCCAATCGTGGTGTGCAATCCGGATGCGTTTTCGGAGATTTCGTTTGCGAAGAAGGGAATCATCCACGCGGGAGACCCATTGATCACTTTGAAGGCGTAGGGTGCGGGTCGGATAATCCAATATTTCAATATTTCATAGGGGGCGCGAACTCCCAAGATAAGACAGGCAGAACGCTAATGAGCGGGTCGGAGTGGATTGCAATGCGTGGTTTGTAATGAAGATGGACGAGGAGGTGGTCAGTAGTGAGAGAGGTCAAATATGTCATAACGGATGAGTTGGGAATCCATGCGCGGCCTGCGGGGTTGCTTGTGAAGCTGCTGGGTGAGTTCGCGGGCGATGTGCAGGTTGGCACCGATGCGAAGATGGTTGATGGGAAGCGTTTGTTGAGCGTTATGGGTTTGGGGCTTGTGCAGGGCGATGAATTGCGGCTCGTTTTTGATGGTGCGGGCGAGGAAATGGCTGCTGTGGCGGCTTTGAAGTTTCTGTCTGAGAGTCTGTGAAGATTCTTCGCTTCGCGCGGAATGACAGGGGGTGGCGGCAGGTTGCCGCCGCTACGGTGCGGAATGACAGGGGGTGGCGGCAGGTTGCCGCCGCTACGGTGCGGAACATATAAAATATTAGGATGGTGATTGAAAATGATGAAGTCTTTGCAAAAACTAGGGAAATCGCTCATGCTGCCGGTCGCGTGCTTGCCGATTGCGGCAATCTTGCTTGGCGTCGGATATTGGATCGACCCAAGCGGATGGGGCGGCAACAGCCAGATAGCGGCGTTTCTCGTCAAAGCGGGCGCGGCAATCATTGACAACATGCCGCTGCTCTTTGCGATAGGCGTGGCGATTGGCATGGCGCACGAGAACGACGGCACGGCCGCATTGGCTGGGCTCGTTTCGTGGCTGCTGATCCAGACGTTGCTGTCACCCGGCACCGTGGCGATGATCAGCGGGAAGGCCATTGGCGAAATCAGCGACGCATTTGGAAAAATCAACAACGTGTTCATTGGAATCTTGTGCGGGCTGATCGGAGCGACATGCTATAACCGGTTCCGGCAGACGAAGCTGCCCGACGCGCTCGGATTTTTCAGCGGGAAGCGGAGCGTTGCGATCATTGTCGGAGGGGTCAGCATCGTCGCAGCATTGATCCTGTTTTTCGTGTGGCCGGTCATTTATGGGGCGTTGGTCGCATTTGGGAAGAGCGTGTTGAGCTTGGGTGCGGCAGGCGCGGGGATTTATGGGTTCTTCAACCGTTTGCTCATCCCGTTTGGATTGCACCATGCGCTCAATTCCGTTTTCTGGTTTGACGTCGCGGGCATCAACGACCTCGGCAACTTTTGGGCGAACACTGGCGTGCGGGGCGTGACGGGGCAATACATGACGGGGTTTTTCCCGGTGATGATGTTTGGGCTGCCGGGAGCGGCGCTTGCGATGTATAGCACCGCCAAGACCAACCAGAAGAAAATTGCGGCGGGGCTGCTTCTTTCGGCCGCTTTCGCGAGCTTCCTGACGGGCGTGACGGAGCCGTTGGAGTTTTCGTTTATGTTCCTGGCGCCGGTCCTATATGTCGTGCATGCTTTGCTGACTGCCGTGTCGATGGTCATTCTGTCGCTTTTGCCCGTGCGCGCGGGTTTCAATTTCAGCGGAGGGCTCATCGACCTCATTTTGAGCTCGCGGACGCCTATGGCGCAGAATCCTTGGGGAGTTTTGGTCGTGGGCGCGGTTTTCTTCATAGTATATTTCTTCCTGTTCCGTATTATAATACTCAAGATGAATTTGAAGACGCCGGGGCGCGAAGACGACGACTACGCTGCGGCCGAGAGCAAGATTTCGCTTGCGTCGTCGGATTATACCGGCATCGCAGGGCAGATTTTGGCGGGCTTAGGCGGAAAGGCGAACATCACGTCGTTGGACAATTGCATCACACGGCTACGCGTTGAGATCAAGAATTATACCGACGTCGACGAGAAGGCCATCAAGGCGGCCGGCGTCAGCGGGGTGATACGCCCCAGCAAGACGAGCGTGCAGGTCATCGTTGGCATGCAGGTCCAGCATGTCGCCGACGAAATGAAGAAGATGCTTGTCTGACCTTCAGTGCAGGCACTAATATAAAATGCGCCATGATCTCCCTGTGGGGGAGGGAACGCATAGATGCGCAAAACGGTCATTCCTCCCCCGTGACTGTTTTGCGTATCGGGATATCGAAAGGGATGACCATTTTTGATTATACGTAACGGATATGTCTTTGGCGCGGATGGCTTTCAGGAATGCGACCTTGAAATCGATGGCGGGATCATCACCGATATTGCGGATTGCGGAGACCTCGATGGCGATGGGTTCGATGCGGGCGGCGCTTATGTGCTGCCGGGGTTCGTGGACATCCATACGCATGGCTGCGTGAACAGTGATATTTGCGATGCCGACGCCGGCGGAATTGAAAGAATGCTTGCATATTATGGCAGGCAGGGCGTCACGAGCGTTGTGATGACGACGATGTCATATGACGAAGAGACTTTGCAGGGCATAATCCGCGCGGCGCGGCCATATATCGGCAAGAGCGGGTACGGTGCTGTGTTGCGTGGATTGAGCCTCGAAGGGCCGTTCATCAACAAGTCGAAATCGGGCGCGCAAAACCCAGAATATATCGTTGATCCGGACGTTGGTCTGTTTGACAGGCTATACGACGCGGCAGATGGCGGTATCAGGCTGTTCAACATTGCGCCGGAGCTGCCGGGCAGCATGGACTTGATACATCATGCCGCCAAACGCTGCACCGTCAGCCTTGCGCACACGAACGCGGATTATGATTGCGCCGCATTGGCTTTTGCGGAAGGCGCCAGCCATGTGACGCATTTGTTCAACGCGATGTCAAGCTTCAATCATAGGGAGCCGGGGCTGATCGGAGCCGCTTTTGACGGGACGGCCCATGTGGAGATCATCAGTGACGGCGTGCACTTGCACCCCTCTGTCGTCAGGGCCATGTTCGGCATGTTCGGCAAGCATAGGGTTTGTCTCGTGAGCGACAGCACGAGGGGCAGCGGCATGCCGAACGGCGAATATGACCTAGGCGGTCAGGCGACCATAATCCGAGATGGTCGGTCGAACCTTGCGGATGGGGGCGCTATTGCGGGCAGCGCGATGAATTTGACGCAGTGCTTCCGTAAGGCTGTTGAGTTTGGCGTTCCTTTTTCCGATGCTGTGCTGGCGGCTTCGCACAATCCGGCGCGCGCGGTGTCGATTTCGTCTGTCACGGGGAGTTTGCGGATTGGCAAATGCGCTGATGTTCTTGTGCTGGGCGCGAATTTGGAAGTGTTGGCGGTGTTTGTCGGCGGCGAGCGGATTGCATGACAGGAAAGTATTCTGATGATAGATATAGGAGGTGGTGTGTTTGCATATCATTAATGGAGTTGGTGTTTCGGAGGGCGTGGCCATCGGGCCGTTGCGCTTTTTTGACAAGAAGCGGATAGAAATCGACTGCGAAGACATCGACAATGCGGATGAGGAGGTCGCGCGTTTTGATAAGGCGCGGGCTGTCGCGTGCGCGCAACTCGACGAGCTGTATGAGAGCGCGAAAGAAAAGGTCGGAGAAGAGAGCGCGGCGATTTTTGACATTCACAGGATGATGCTCGATGATATGGATTATATAGAATCGGTCATTGACATCATTCACGAGCAGAATGTCAATACTGAATGCGCTGTCATGCAGACGGCGGAGAAATTCAGGCGGTTGTTCGCATCGATGGACAATGATTATATGAAGGAACGCGCTGCGGACGTGGTCGATGTTTCGAATCGTTTGCAAGATGTCTTGAACCCGGGGCTGCGTGAGGGGTTTGAACTCGACACGCCGTCGATTATCGCTGCCGTCGATATTTCGCCGGGCGAAGCCGTGCAGCTTGATAACGACAAGGTTTTGGGGTTTGTCACTGCGGAAGGATCCGCTGTGACCCATACCGCCATTCTCGCGAGGTCGATGATGATACCCGCAGTCGTGGGCGTGGGCGCGAAGCTCCCTGCCGGTTTCAACGGGAAGCCCGCGATATTGGATGGCGCGTCGGGGACGTTATATATCGAGCCCGATGACGTTGTGGAGGCGGAGCTGAACGCAAAGCAGAATAGAATCCGGAAGCAGCGCGAGATGCTGGAACGGTTGAAAGGCCGCCCGAGCGTAACGCTTGATGGGACGAAGATCGATGTCTTTGCGAACCTCAGCCACCCTGCCGCCCTTGACAAGGCTATTGAAAACGCGGCAGAGGGCATCGGCCTGTTCCGCAGCGAGTTCCTTTTTCTCGAGAGCGATGATTTCCCCACAGAGGACGAGCAGTTTGCCTCTTATAAGAAGGTCGTTGCGGGGATGAACGGCAAAAAGGTCGTGATCAGGACGCTGGACATCGGGGCCGACAAGCAGGTCGGCTATTTCGATCTGCCGGACGAGGCGAACCCGGCCATGGGCATGCGCGCGATACGCATTTGCCTTTCGAGGCCTGAAATATTTAAAACGCAGCTGCGGGCGATTTACCGCGCTTCTGCGTTTGGGAATGTAGCGATTATGTTCCCGATGATCATTTCGACGGGCGAGGTCGAGGAGGCATTGCGCTTCACCGAGGAAGTGATGGATGAGCTCCGCCGGGAGGGGGTCGAGTTTGACGAGGGCGTCGAACGCGGGATAATGATAGAAACGCCCGCTGCGGTGATGATTGGCAGCGAGCTTGCGTCAATGGTCGATTTTTTCAGCATCGGGACGAACGACCTCACTCAATATACGCTCGCCATTGACAGGCAGAACGCGGGGCTTGGGCATTTATATGACGCGAAGCATCCGGCGGTGATGAAGATGATCGAGATGGCCGTCAAAGCGGCGCATGATGCCGGGATCTGGGTGGGCATTTGCGGGGAGCTTGGCGCGGATATGTCGCTGACGGAGACGTTTTTGAGGATGGGGGTCGATGAGCTCTCGGTTTCGGCGGGGATGGTGTTGCTATTGAGGGAGAAGATACTTACGCTCGACCTCAGGCGATGATCGCAATGTTGTATGTCAAAGGGCTTGAGAACACGAGGAAATTCCAGGGGAAAGATTCTACGCCTACGGCTTGGAATGACATAGACTGATGGTTCGCTGCGAATGTCTTCGCCTGCGGCTCAGAAACGCTTCATCTCCGTTATGACGAAGAAAGTCGAAACGCTTGCGGCGCAAATGTCCGCGATCGGGCCGGCGTAGAGCGCGCCGTCGAGCCCAAAAAACAACGGCAGGACGAGCAGCAGCGGCATGATGAATAGAATTTGCCGGGACATGGCTATCCATGTCCCGCGTTTTGCGTTGCCGATCGATGGGAAAAATGTCGCGACCACGGGCTGGACGCCGCTCAGAAATGCCATCATCATGAATATCCGCAGATATCGGGCGGAGAACTCAAGATAGAGCGGATCGTTTTCGCCGAATATGAACATCAGCGCGTGCGGGGCTGTCTGATATGCGATGAAGACAGCGAAGGAAACGATGCTGGCCGCGATGATTGCAAGCTTAAGCGTCTTTTTGACGCGCGCGTATTGGCCGGCGCCGTAGTTGAAGCCGTTGATCGGCTGGCAGCCCATCGCTATTCCGATGGTGACTGCCATGTGCATTGCGCTCAGTTTTGAAATCGCGCCGACGCTGCCGAGCGGAATGTCGCTGCCGAAGGAGGAAGAAGCGCCATAATAGCGCAGCGTATTATTCATCGTAATCTGCACGACGGCCTGCCCCAGCTGGTTTATGCACGGAGCGACGCCGAGGGAGGCAATGCGTTTTGCAAGATAGGCCTTTAGGCGGAGCGCGCTTGCGCTTATTGAAACCGTTTTCGTTTTCCTAAGGAAATAGTAGACGGCAATGGCGGCAGTCAGCATCTGCCCGACCGTGGTCGCCCACGCGACGCCGGCGATGCCCCAATGAAACACGAAAGCGGTGACGGGGTCGGCTATCATGTTGAATATTGCTCCCGCGAGCGTGCATATCATAGCATACCTGGGGCTGCCGTCCGCGCGGATTATGTAGCACGCGCCGGCGGAAAAGATGCCGAACGGCACGCCTATCGCTATGATGGTGGTGTATGTGACGGACAATGGCATAACCGTTTCCGTCGCGCCGAAAATGTAGACGAGGGGATGCGTAAACACCAGGACTACGACGCCTATGATCGTCCCCGAGAGGGCGAGCAGGCTGAGAGTGTTGCATGCCGCCGCGTTTGCCGCTTCTTTGTTGCCCTCGCCCAGACGCAAATTGAAGTTGGCTGCGCCGCCGGACCCGAAGAGGTACGTGATCGCGGCGCTGACGGTCATTATGGGGAACGCGATGTTTGTCGCGGCGATGCCGAGCATGCCGATGACATTGCCGACGACAATTTGGTCGGTCATGTTGTATATCGCATTGACGAGCATGCTGATGGTCGCGGGTATGCCGTAGCGCAGCATTAGTTTGCCGATGCGTTCTGTGCCAAGGGGGTTTTCCATGTCACCATCGTCCTTGTCCGGATATTCCGGAATGTTCTACCGGTTAAGGCTGTGGGTATGCGTAAGCGTCTCCCAAATAATTGAGCATAACGATTTTTTCGTCGTCGAGCGACACGACATAATCAGGGTTTATGGGGATTTTGCCGCCGCCGCCCGGCGCGTCTATGACGAATTTCGGCACTGCGAGGCCGGAAATGTATCCGTTCAGGCTCTTCAGAATCTCTATCCCAGTTTCCACTTTTGTCCTGAAATGGCCGATGCCCTCGCATAAATCGCATTGGTAGATATAATATGGGCGGATCCTGGCTTTCACGAGTTTGAGCAGCAGCTCTTTCATCGTATCGGCGTCGTCGTTGATGTTTCTGAGGAGGACGCTCTGGTTGCCGAGGGGGATGCCCGCATCGACGATGCTCTCGCACGCGGCGACGGCATCGGGCGCGAGCTCGCGGGGGTGGTTGAAGTGGGTGTTGATCCAAATCGGATGATAGCGCCTCAGCATTGCCAGCAGGCCGGGCGTGATCCGCATGGGCATGGTGACGGGGATTCTGGTGCCGATGCGGATGATATCGACGTGGTCTATTGCCCTGAGCTTTGAGATTATGTCTTCGAGCGCGTTATCGCTCATCGTGAGCGGGTCTCCGCCCGATATGAGGACGTCGCGGATTTGTTTTGTTTCCGATATGTATTTGATGGCGTTGTTTTTTTCTTCTTCGCTTATGACAAAGTCTTCTTCGCCGACATGCCTTTTTCTGATGCAATGCCTGCAATATGTGGCGCATTGGCGCGTCACGAGAAAAAGGACCCTGTCGGGATATCTGTGAACGACGTTCGGGACGGGGCTTGCGCTTTCCTCGTTCAGAGGGTCGCGGTTTTCCCATGGGTGTATGTGTGTCTCGTTTATGGACGGCACGGCTTGCATCTTGATGGGACAGACGCGGTCGTCAGGGTCGATGAGCGATGCGAAATATGGCGTGATCGCCATCCTGAACCCTTTGAGGCAAGATGATATGTCTTGCATTTCCTGTTCGTTTAATGTGATGATTTTTGATAGTTCCGACGCGGTTGTGATGCGGTTTTCGTACTGCCATTTCCAGTCGCGCCATTCGGGGCTGTCTTTATTGATGCCATAATAGGAAAAGACCCTATCGTTCATTTGCTGATTGCTCCTTTGATTATGCTAACGTGGGGCGCAGTGTTATTGGCGGGGCAGGCGACATGAAGCGCAGTGTTATTGGCGGGGCAGGGCAATGTGGGGGCGTCGCTCAAGAAACCGGATGCCGCGAGCGCCGAAGAGTTGTGCATCCGTCAGGTACTAACGTGGGCTGCGCCCACAACCCATCGGGACAGCTCGCTTACGAGCGAAATGAATTCGCTCTACTCGCTTGTCCCTCACGCAGCTACGC
>WRMX01000080.1 GCA_009776905.1 Oscillospiraceae bacterium | reverse complement strand
AGACGCTGTCCAACATACGGAACGGCATCGAAGGCGTCAACTCCGTGCTGAGGCGGAAGTTTGCCGTTGACCGAATGCGGGACAAGGGGTTGGTGCGCAAAAGGCAACGATGGGGGCTGAAAATGATGGCGATAAACGCAGAAAGGCTAAGAAAATGGAGGAAAGACGGAGAGAGGACGGCTGAAAAGCTCCTGCTTTCTTTTCGCACCTCTTTTTTCGCTATTCGTTTTTTCCATTGCGCCTTCAGCAGCACTCATGACTGCAGTTTTTTGGCTGTATAGTCGGGGGAACATTATTTATAAGATAATTATCTAAAAGAAAGGGACGATTACAAATGGATGCAAAGATTCTACCAATTAGCTACCCACCCATAACAACTTTTACAGGATATGCCGCGACTCTGGCTATACTCCTTGAGCATAAGGAAAGCTATGACTGGATTTATGCGAATTATTTGCAAATATATGTGGTTGAAATACTTAACAGAATCGATAACCGAGACAAGAGCGCATTTGAAAGACAACTATCAATACCGTATACTGCTTGCTTTTTTGGCGATCTTGACAATAGAAGATTGGCTAATTTAGTTGACGATTGGTTTTTTCTTCAGAGGGGCAACTGTCTATACCTAGAATCTTTTGAAATGGCAAGTGAGATGATTGATTTGTATGAGGATTCGTTTACCTCATATATAAAGAAGATGATAAATCTATCGATGTACGTATTCACATATCTGGATGTCTCAAAAATCTCGACATATGGGCGTGATACTCCATTCAGTCATCAAGTGTTGATATTTGGATACAATGACGAGAAAAGAGAAATTCATTATGCAGATTTCATCAACAACCCCATTGGTAAGTATACATTTTCCGTTTGCTCGTATGAGGAGATAGACAGTGCGTATACAAGCGTGAAAACTTTGTTTGTACCTGGTGTTAAGTCTGCTGCAGCAATAAGGTATAACGAATACCCAGGAAACTACGATTACAAATACATCCGAGAAACTGTACGCGAATATATTTATCCGGATTTGATCAAGGCTGAAAGATTTAATGAGTTTACAAAATCTATATATTCATGGGCGAATTGGGAAACGAGAGTTCACATTGGTATCGGAGTATATGACTACTTATCGGAGTTTATCGCAGTAGAGTTAGATGCAGGAGAGGAAAAAATTGACCATAGGTTATACCACGCTATGTATGATCATAAGGAAATGATGGTGCAGCGACTTAATTACTTACTAGCAAAAGGCTCTCTGGATCATACAAAGCTCCCACAAATCAATGCATACAGCATCGTGCGTGACAATCTGCTTATAATCAGAAATCAAATTTTGAAGTTCAATGCTACTGGTAACAGCAAAGTCAAAGACCGCGTCACGATGCTTCTTATGGAAACGAAAGAGATTGAAACAGCACTGCTCAAGCAACTATTCGATATCGATTAGAAAGGGTGAAATATGCGTGTGCAATATTGAGCAAAGAAGCAAACTAGGATTTGGCCTCATGCGCCTACCAAAAACGGACGATCAATTCAACCTCCCACTAATCAACAGCATGATTGACTATTTTATTGATAATGGACATAGCTATTTTGATACAGCATACATATATAGCGGCGTGGAGGATTTGGTCAAGGTATCTCTAGTCGAACGATACCAGCGAGATGCGTATCAAATAGCGACAAAACTACCAATATACATTCTTAAGTCTAGTGAAATGATCAATAGTATTTTTAACACTTCGTTAAAGCGTTTAGGAGCAGACTATATCGATGTCTACTTGCTCCATGGCATTGCAAAAGAACACAATGATGTGGCGGAACAGCTGGGCGCATGGGAGTTTTTAAGCAAGCAGAAATGCAGGGGCTTAATAAAACAGATAGGATTTTCTTTCCATGGTCCTCCGGAAGACCTTGAGGAAATTCTTACCAAGCATCCTGAAACCGATGTTGTACAATTACAACTAAACTATATTGACTGGGAAGATGATATTATTCAATCAAAAAGGCTGTATGAAATTGCGCGAAAGCATAGCAAATCAATAATTGTAATGGAACCCATTAAGGGAGGTTTGCTCTCCGGTGACAATTCAAAGGCATCAGAGCTGTTCAAGCGCACTGTTCCTGATATGTCTGTTGCTTCATGGGCGCTAAGGTTCATCGCATCACTGGATGGCATTAAGGTAATTCTCAGCGGTATGAGCAATATGGAGCAGATGATAGACAACGTCAAAACAATGAATGATAACAATAAGCTGAGTGAAGATGACATAGCTATCATTCAAGAAGCGGTTGGCTTGTATAGGAGTGTGGATAGAATCCAGTGTACCAGATGCCGATATTGCGTTCCGGATTGTCCAAAAGGAATCAATATCCAAGCTATCATTGAGCTGATCAGTGACTACTTGACATATAATACTACGGCAAACCTACAGCATATGTATGAGTTCTTCACCGAAACCGGTAACAAGGCCTCAACATGCATTTCATGTTATTCATGTGAAAAACGTTGCCCACAGAATATTGGTATAGTAAAGCTTATGGCAGAGGCAGCTCGGCTTTTTGATAATTCATTGTGACATCGCTGTTGGGACATGGTGTAATGCGTATAGTTATGAGTAGCAGCTTATATTTGCGCAGCATAAAGTCAGGGGGGAAATGGTGAAGAAAGAAAAACCAAAGGTAAATAGGTTTCGTACGATTGCTTGGGGGTTTCGGCTGGCATGGGACATCGACAAGCTCACGCTGCTGATATGGGTTCTGCTGTGTGGGGCGCTCGCTGTTCTGCCCGCGATCGCTTTGCAATTCAACAAGCAGACGCTGAGCATTATCAGCGGGTTCCTGGGCGGAGGAGAGTTCACATATGCGGACGCAGTAAAGCCCATAGTCTCGCTGGGTGTGCTGATGATTGCGATAGGCCTTTCTGCGCGCGTCAATGGCCAATTCGTCAGGATGATGATGTATGACTCGTACTTCGCCGGCATGTACGCATATATCATGGAGCGCGTCCAGCACATCGAAATGACGGACTTGCTAAAAAAAGAGGTGAGCGACCTATGGCATTCGGCGTTTTTGGAAGGCAACTCATTATGGGCGTTTACCGAGGGCATTTGCTTTATCTTGTCGAAATTCATCGGAATTGTCGCTCTGCTGATAACAGCCTTTACAATGTCGAAGCTCATTTTCGCAATATCGGCGGCGTATGTCGTAGTCATTTTCATTATCAGTTATTCCTTTGCGGGTGGGACCCGGTATAACCAAACAGATGACTTTGAAGACGAGCGTATGATAGGCTATTACGAGAGGCTATCCGAGAATAGCGGGATGGCCAAAGAAACGCGCATTTTCGAGAACACGGACGAAATCATCGACCAGTGGCGCAAGCCATATGGCCGCATCCAGTCGCGTTGGTTTAAGCGAGAGAAATCAGCGCAACTGCGCGACCTTGTCAGCGGCGTCGGCTTTTATGTATTTCTGATTATCACGGTGGGCGTCAGCTTGAATGGGGTAGCGAACAAAACAATGGCACCCGATATTTTTCTGGTGATATTCACGCTGTGCCTCAACCTATATAACACGATATCGGGCATGGCAAGGTACATAGTCCGATTGGATTTCGGCCTCATATCGCTTGATAAACAGCGTAGGTTCTTTGAATTGATCAAGCCGGAGGGAGAGACCGGGTCTGCCGATACTCCTGCCGATGAGGAGACTGTTTTTGAGGTTGAAAACCTCTCATTCGCATATGAAGATAAACCCACCATCAAGGGGGTCAGCTTCACGGTGAAAAAGGGCGAGGTCATCGCGCTTGTCGGGGAGAACGGCAGCGGGAAGTCAACATTGGTGAAGCTTCTGCTGGATATGTACAAGCCCGGTGGAGGTTCGATCAAGGTTTTCGGCAGGGCGTCGGGCGAATATAAGCGTGGGTTTCTCAGAAGCAAGATCGGCGTGTTTTTCCAGGATTTCCATATATTCCACTCGCCTCTGCGCGAAAACGTCGGTGTCGGCTCTGTGGAGGACATGGAGGACGAGGCCAAGGTGTTGGAGGCCATTAAGCGAGGCGGGGCGGAGAAGGTGGTATCCAGCCTGCCGCAAGGTTTGGACACATTGCTCGGAAAATTCCAAGACCCGAGCGGAACGGAGCTCTCCGGCGGTGAAAAGCAGCGTGTCGCTTCTGCGAGGGCGCATATGAGCAACCATGACGTCTTAGTATTCGATGAGCCTGCAAGCATGCTCGATCCAATTGCAGAACTGGAGCAATTCAACGGCATCCGTGAAATGCTTGATGGGCGAACGGCGATCCTTATCAGCCACAGGGTCGGGTTTGCGAGAATGGCTGACAGGGTCATCATGCTGCATGATGGTGAAATTGCCGAGATGGGCGGGCACGATGAGCTCATGGCCATGGGCGGCAGATATGCGCACTTTTTCAACGAGCAGGCGCAATGGTACGTGACGGCGAGCAAAGAGGCAAGCGAAACGGAAGGGGGCGACGAATAATGGCAATGGAAAGGATCGCTAAGGCGAGCAGCGGCATTGAGAGAGAGAAATTGACCGTGTCCGAGAGCATTAGAATTTTCGGCAAGGCGCTGAAAGTCAGTATAAAAGCGCGCGGGTTGTCTTCAATCATCGTCAGCCTGATAGGATTCGTTATGGCGTTTTTGCCCATGATGGTCTCTCTTGCCATTCGGCGGTTTTCCGATGAGGTTCAGGTCCTTTTTACAATTGATGGTGCTTCAATGGCTCCGGCGATTGGAGTCTTTGCCGTGCTCTCCGCCCTATATATCGTCCAATTGTTGTGGAATTCGCTCAGTAGCTACTATGAGACGCGCGATGGCTACAAAATCCGTCAATATATGAGGGAACGCATCCTCCGTTGCACTTGCGATGTAGAATATAAATACATCGACAATTACGACAATTTCAGGGAACGCATCAGCTTCGTCATGACAAACGCGGGTGAGCGCGTCGCGCAAAGCATGGGAAAGACTGTCACATGGATNCAAAATATTATTACATTCATCAGCATAATCATNGTGTTATGGGCTGTCGATTTTTGGATAGTCGTCATATTGGTCGCTGCGTGCATCCCCGCCGTCGTCCTCGCGTACTTTTTCAGCGAAGATGAATATCGTACAAAGGGATTCTGGATTCTTGAATACCTGATGACATGCGCGTATTTCTTTGAAGCGACCGAGCCAAAGACTATCAATGATGTACGGTTTTTCGGCGCGTATCCTTGGCTGAAGCGGAAATTTACTGCTGCGAATAAGAAGTACATTGCTGTGAAGAACCGCGTTTCTCGCAGGCACGTTTTCTATAATTCGCTTGCGGACATTTTTCGCAGCTGCGTATATGTGTTTATATTGCTGATTGTTGTACGTCAGATTTTCTCAAACCCTATTGCCGGCATCGGCGCTTTTATGTTGGTCTTTATGATGGCAGGCCAATTGCAAGAAGTGACGGCAAGCATTTTCAGCACGATTGCGCAATTCGTCGGCGATGCGAAGTATATGAGCGACTTTTTCTATCTCGATGAACTGGATCATGAAAAGCGTCATAAAAATGCATCTCCCCGAGAAGCATATACCGTGGATTTTAATAATGTATGCTTCACTTATCCGAATACCGAACGCGCTGTGTTGCGCGACATTGATGTGCATATCCGCGAAGGTGAAAAGGTTGCCATTGTTGGTGAGAACGGCTCCGGGAAAAGCACGTTTGTCGCGCTGCTGTGCGCTCTGTACAAGCCGGACAGCGGAGCGATAACAATGGGCGGGGAGGATATTTTTGCGGATATCTCGTCTTCGAGACGCACATTGTCAGCAGTGTTCCAAGATTTCGCCAAGTACGAAGCCACTATTCGCGAGAATGTNGTTATATCTGATTCNCGGCGCAATATCGGCGATGATGCGTTGAGAATACTCTCAGAGCGGACTGGNGCTTGGGATTTCATCGAGCCTCAGCCGGATGGCTTTGATGAAGTGGTCGGTACATTCAGCAAGAGCGGAAACAACCTTTCGGGAGGGCAGTGGCAGAAAGTTGCTCTCATGCGTTGCATATATCGCGACGAGGCAAAGATCATGGTACTCGATGAGCCTACTGCTGCGCTTGATCCGATTGCCGAAGCGGAGCTCTACCGCAACTTCGCGCAGCTTACCGGCGACCGCACGACGATTCTCATCTCGCATAGGCTGGGAATGACGCAGCTCGTCGACCGAATCCTTGTTTTTGACGATGGGCGCATTGTCGAGGACGGCGACCACAAGACGCTGCTTGCGAACAATGGTTTATATGCAAAAATGTACCATGCGCAGGCGCAGTGGTACGAATAGATGCTTTGAAGACGCGGAGTCCGGTTTGTTGAGGTCGAACACCAACGTTAGCAGATTTGCAATTTTGCTATTGACATATGCGGCAAACTATGCTAGTGTAGCGGAACAAAGGCAATGACGAAGACGGCGGGGCATATGCGCTGCAGAGAGCCGGCGGCTGGTGCGAGCCGGACGCAAAACGCCCACAAAGCCCATCACTTCCGAGCCGGAGCCCGAACGCCCGGCGGCACAGACTGCCGAGCAAGTAGACGCTTCCCGTTGCGGCCGCGTTAAGGCCGAGAGCTTATGCATCCCCGATGGGGACGTGTCGAGCTTGCTGAGGTGGCGCGAGAGCGCAATTTGAGTGGTACCGCGGGTCGATGATTTTTGCCCGTCTCAAGGAATTTCCTTGAGGCGGGATTTTCATAATATATCAAATGGAGGATGGCATTATGACAACAAAAGAAGAAACGACGATGAGGATAATGGACGTAGCGCAAAGGATATGGGAACTGCGCGAAGTCAGCGGGCTATCCCATGAGGAAATTGCCGCAAAGCTCGGCTTGAGCGTCGAGATGTATGAAAAATACGAATCCGGCAAAGAGGACCTCCCGTTTTCATTCATCCACAACTGCGCCCTGCTCTTCGGAGTCGAGCTTGGCGATCTCTTGGAAGGCGAAAGCGCGCGCCTGTCGACATACACCGTCGTTAGGCGAGGAATGGGCCGCGTCACATCTCGCGAGCAAAACATCGAAGTCCGGGACCTCGCCCCGCTCTTCAGAAACAAAATCGCGGAGCCATACTGGGTCACATACAACTACTCAGAGGAGCAGCAAGACCAGCCGATACCCCTAGCCTCGCACGGCGGCCATGAGTTCGACATATTATTTACCGGGCAGCTGAAGGTGCAAATTGGCGAGCATACGGAAATACTCGGCCCCGGAGACAGCATATACTACAACAGCACGACGCCGCATGGAATGATAGCCGTTGGCGGAAAGGACTGCGTCTTTTGCGCCATCGTCATTCCGGGCGAAGTCGAGAGCGTCGAGCAGGAGCCGGAAATGATTTCGCCGATCGTCACGAAAGGGCCGTACGTCTATGAAAACTTCGCCGTTCCGGTGGAAGACGAGCGGGGAGCGCTGCTATCGATATCTTTCAAGGACACCGACAAGTTCAATTTCGCGTTCGACATCGTCGACGTGCTGGCCGCGAAGTCGCCCGGAAAGCTGGCAATGCTGCATATCGACCGTGACATGGTCGAGCGCAGGTTCACATTTGAGGACATGTCCCGAATGTCGTCTCGTGCCGCCAACTACTTCCGCTCGCTGGGCATTAAAAAAGGAGACAAGGTGATGCTTGTCCTAAAACGCAATTATCAATTCTGGATATCGATCCTTGCCCTACACAAACTAGGCGCCATTGCGATACCCGCCACCGACCAGCTCCTGGAAAAGGACTTTGAATACCGCTTCAACCTTGGCGAAGTCTCGGCAATCGTCATCACGGGGCAGAGCAACGCCGCTGCGGAAGCTGACAAGGCGATGGAAAGATGCCCGGGCGTGACTTTGAAGATTATGGCGAACGGCACGCGCGAAGGCTGGCACGACTTCGATATCGAGTATATGATGTTCCGCAGCACGTTCGAGCGCGAAGCCGACTCGGCAGCGGGCGAGGAGCCGATGGTGATGTTCTTCTCTTCCGGCACGACAGGATATCCGAAGCTCGCGGCGCATTCTCACACATACCCGCTCGGGCACTTCATCACCGCGAAATATTGGCACTGCGTCGACCCGGACGGCATACACTTCACGATTTCCGACACGGGTTGGGGCAAGTCGCTCTGGGGCAAGCTATATGGGCAATGGCTTTGCGAGGCCGCGATATTCACATATGACTTCGACAGGTTCGATGCGGCGGAGATATTGGGGATGTTCGCGAAGCATCAAATCACGACATTTTGCGCGCCCCCGACTATGTATCGTTTCATTATCCGCGAAGATTTGTCGAAATATGACCTGACTTCCATCAAGTACGCGACGACCGCTGGCGAGGCCCTCAACCCGGAGGTGTTCCATCAGTTCAAAAAGGCGACCGGCCTTTCAATCATGGAAGGATTCGGCCAAACGGAGACGACGGTCGTTCTGGGCAACTTCATCGGCATGTCGCCAAAGGTCGGCGCTATGGGGAAGCCGAGCCCGCTGTTCGATGCGTTGATTCTCGACAGCGAGGATAACGAAACCGGCATCGGTGACGTCGGGGAGGTCTGCATACGCGTCAGCGAGAATATCCCTTGCGGGCTATATAAGGGCTATTACCGAGATGAAGAAAAGACCGCTGCGACATGGCACGACGGTTTCTATCACACGGGCGACACCGCATGGCGCGACGAGGATGGCTATTTCTGGTATGTGGGGCGCGTCGACGACCTGATTAAGTCTTCCGGCTACCGCATCGGGCCTTTCGAGATAGAGAGCGTCATCATGGAGCTGCCGTATGTTTTGGAGTGCGGAGTTTCGGCAGAGCCGGACGAGATACGCGGCCAGGTCGTGAAGGCCAGCGTCGTGCTCACGAAGGATGCAGAGCCGTCCGATGAGCTTGCGAAGGAAATCCAGGAATATGTGAAGACCCACACGGCGCCATATAAATACCCGCGCATCGTCGTCTTCCGCGACAGCCTCCCAAAGACGATCAACGGAAAAATCCAAAGGAATCAGTTATAGGGGCGGAACATCCACGTTTTCATGTTTTGGATCGGAGTACAAAATGAAAATAGAAATTACAAAAACTGTGCTCTATAGGATGCCTGATGTCGCGTGGAGGATGTTTTGTCTCTTCATGACCGATGACGATATTGAGCATACGCCCATGCAAAAATCTGCTGAGTTATACATGAGGTATTATTTCGCCGTGTATTACAGCGGGCATCAAGGATTCTTTGAGGAATATAAGGACTCCGACATAAATGGGTTTATTCAAGCGTTGGCGGATATCGGTTCACAGGAGTTTGCAAACCATCTTGCAGAAACCGCCCAAAACGGCCTGCTTGATGATTACGATGAAGCGGACGCATGGTTCTACGATAACGAACAAGCATTGATCGAAGCGATTCAGATCTATCTGGAAAGCAATATTGACACGTTTTATGAAATCGTAGACGAAGACTATGCGATGCGTCCGCCCAAATACACATTTAGGGTCGGCGCTGTTATGGCGGCAATCGTTTTCGCTTTAATGGGCATCATTCTCCTGACCCAAACCATAATGGTCTATTGGGCATTCTTTTTGATGTTCTTTGCATTCGCATCCCCTTTTTTGATTCTGATGGTATATGGAAAGATATGGGAGGTTTCCGTCAAAAAAGATGTGATAAGCATTCGCCGGCCTTTTCGTAAAAAACGAATTATCCAGTTCTCTGAGATTTCGGATGTGAAGTGGCCGAGCGGCGGGGTCATCATCTACGCTCGCGGCAAAAAACTTGTCGTGATAAAGAATTATGTCAGCGAATATCGGATGTTTTGCGCCCAGCTTGATTATGAGGGCAAGATAAGGAAGATAGACTTGACCGACATAGAAGTTCGGCAATCGAAAGTAACAATTTTCAATGGGTTGATGTGGCCTGTTATCGCTATCGGCGCGCTTGTTTGGGCGACGTCTCTGCGGAACAATCCGGACAGAATGTATGTGGTTGCTTTGTTTGCGGCGCTTACGTTGGTCGCTTTGTGGTATTTCTTCTTTCATTTTAAGTTGAAAATAACCGTTATGGGCGATGTCATATCTGTCCAAAATGTGTTGGGGCAGGAAAAGAGATGCCAAATCCACGATATCACAAAAGTCAGAAGATACGATAGAACCATTGCATTTTTTGCCAATAAGAAAAAGCTGATCGTACTGTCGACTGACGCTGAGGGCTGTTCCGCTCTTGTCGAAAGGCTGAGAAGCGAGAATGTACCGTTTGAAAGAACCGGCGGCATAGCCAAAGCGACCAAAACAAAGAAGCATGAAGTAATCGTATCGCTTGAAGAACAGCTCAGCGTGCTTGCGGATATGGATATCCGGCCAAGGCATGATGATTTTATCCAATGGGTGGGCGGTGAATGGGGCAGAGAGCCTATCGAATCCGATCCCTATAACTTGCTGTTTGCTTTATTGGGCGGCGAGCGTGAGAATGAAGATGGCCTGTGGGAACCTTTATCAGATGATATATATAATTTTGATACAGAATGTGTTGAGAATAACGATATATACGCCACTGTCTTTGAGCGGCTGGCTGCGATTTCAAAAGGCGGTTTTGAACTATCGGATGTGTCAAGCAGAGTAAATCACAGAAGCCATAAAGCATCCGTTTCGTTTTCATTTAATGGAACAGAGTATTCGTGGCAATTGAATTATAATGATGATTGGTTTGATATCGAGGTCATAGGCAGGATAAATGCTTTGTTAAAAAGCGCGGGTTCATCAAAATATTTCTATGTCAGCAACCCCGACCAGAGCGTTACGATCGTTTTCGATACCGACGAAAAAATAATGAAACTCAACGACATAGCCGGAGCGCCGTTCGGTCTCGCTATCTCCGGCATCGAATAAATGGAACAGGTGAATGGAATAGGGGGCCGGTTCTGGTGTACCACAGTTGTGGGACACCAGAACCGTTCCCCTGGTCTTTTAGCTTGACAAATAAGGGGAAGCGTGATACCCTATGGGCAGATTACTTCCTCATACGATTTTGTGGACGTGAGGTGATTATGTGAAAAACAAGGTCAGGGAGTTACGTAATAAGCGTGGCATATCCCAAACTGAGTTAGCTAGAGCTGTGGATACAACCAAGCGTACTATTTACTCTATTGAAGTGGAAAATTCCGATATCCGAGTATCGCTTGCTAGCAAACTGGCAGCATATTTTGGGTGTGGTATTGATGATTTGTATGTTCCAGCCGAGGGTCAACATACAACCGCTGATAAAGCGATGTGGTACGTGCATGTAGTTCAGCACACTTCGGATGCTCTCTGCAAACCTCTATGGGAAACAGCTAAACTATTGGAACGCAGCGGGCTTGCGGAGCGCGTTATCTCGGGGTATGACGTATGGCACACGCAAGGTTACGAATACATGGCTGAAGTGCTCTCAGAAAAGCTTGTCCTCTCATCAGAGGTGGCTGGATGACGTTTTATCATAGTACCAATATGCTTATTGGCAAGATAGATCTGGAAAGAAGCCGAAACCGCGTTGATTTCGGCAAGGGTTTTTACATTACGGATAAGCTCGGGACCGCGCACGATTGGGCAATCCGCAAAGCAGAGCTTGAGGGTGGTGGCATACCAACTGTAATCGCTTACGAGGTTAGCTCAGATGTCTATTCTTTGTCCGGATTGCGGTTCCCAAACGTTCCGGAAATTGAGTGGCTTGAGTTTATCTGCTCAAACAGGCGCATGCGTCCACCCGTTTTTGTTACGAATGAACCAAGGCACGGTTTTGACTGGATAGCGGGACCGATAGCAGATGACAAGGTGGTCGACGTCGTAGCTGAATACATGCGGCAAGAAATAACCGCAGATGCAGCCATTGTGCGACTCCGAGCGCTTCCACACACATATCAACTCAGCTTACACACCCAGGCAACGCTCGCTTATGTTGACGATGTGAATGTGCTTTATAAGCAACTGAAGAAAGGGCGCTGGACTCAGAGTTGGATCAAAAGGAAAATTTGAGTGGAACAGGGGGATGGTTCTGGTGTACCACAGTTGTGGGACATCAGAACCGTCCCCCTGTTCTATAACTCGCTGAAACAAGCTGAAAACACATAGTACCAGCGAGTTATAATATACGCTGAGAGGAGCAACTAATGGAAATAATCGGAAGAGAATATGAACGAAATCTGCTCAGACGCTGTGAAAACTCCGGAAAGCCAGAATTCGTTGCTGTATACGGGCGCCGCAGGGTAGGGAAGACATTCTTAATTGTAGAACACTTCAACAACAAATTTCTGTTTTCTGTGACTGGCGTTTCAGGCGGAAAAATGAAAGATCAATTGCGTGTTTTTTTCGATTCGCTAAAAAAACACTTTCAGTCTGACATCCCGGCGCCAACAGATTGGTTCGCAGCTTTTGGATTGCTCGCAGAACTGACCGAACAGAACAATTCGCTTATTCGGAAGGTGCTGTTTATAGACGAAATGCCGTGGCTTGATACGCCTAAGTCAAATTTCCTGCCTGCTCTCGAACATTTCTGGAATTCATTCGCATCCAGACGTAAGGATATAATGCTGATTGTTTGCGGCTCCGCAGCGTCATGGATTATTAAGAAAGTGCTTGATGACTACGGAGGGTTGCATAATCGAGTGACGGAAACGATCATCGTCGAACCTTATCTTCTTCATGAATGCGAGGCGTTTTACCGCAGCCGCAGTATAGCATTTACAAGGCAGCAAATGGCTGAGGCTTACATGATTCTCGGAGGTATTCCATATTATTTGGAGGCAATGGACAAAACTTATGGTCTAAACCAGAACATTGATTTGCTTTTGTTTGATAACAATGCAAAACTTGGAAACGAATTCAATAGGCTATATCATTCGCTTTTCCGGTATGCGGACAATCATATGCGGGTGGCGCAGGCTTTATCAGCGAACAGTGCAGGAATGACTAGACAGGAATTAGCGGCCGCGTGCGAGATTTCTGACGGCGGCGGGCTGACAAAAATCCTGGATGAAATGGAAGCTTGCGGATTGCTTGGAAGAAACAATAGTTACAAGAAAAGAAAAAGCGGTGATTACTATAACCTTATCGACTTTTTTTCACTCTTTTACTTTAAATTTCTGAAAGAGAATAGAGGGCGTGATCNNCATTTTTGGACTAACTTCCTCTCATACCCCGCACATAATGCGTGGTGCGGTTACGCTTTCGAACGGCTTTGCATGGCGCATATTCGCCAGATAAAGCAAAAACTTGGTATTTCCGGTGTAATAGCTGAGATTTACACATTTCGGAGCGTACAAAAGAGCGGGGGAGCGCAAATAGATCTTGTCATCGATCGCAACGACGACGTCGTCAATATTTGCGAATGCAAATACACAAGACAGCCATACGAGATATCGGATCTGGACGCTGCCGGTTTTGAGCGAAAAAAAGAAGTTTTTTTACGCGAGACCGGCTCAAAAAAGTCGATCCACTTTACGATGATTTCCGCTAACGGGCTAATACATAACGCTTTCTGTAACGACATTCGATCGATAATCACACTGGATGACTTATTTCAACCGCAACTGTAAGCCTTTAAGGTACTATCGCCGTGCGAAGCGCGGTGCGACGGCGCGAAGACAAAAAACGTATCTTCTTGATCTCGAAAATTCTGGAATCCTCTCCGCCAGTATGCTAAAATGGAGCAACGTAGTTTCACTGGAGGTAAAAAATGGCACGAAATGCTAAAATAAAAATAATCAAATCAGTAGAATCAGACGCGCCTGATGTATTGCGGTTGCAATACGCCGCCTACCAAAGCGAGGCGGAACTGTAT
>WRMX01000079.1 GCA_009776905.1 Oscillospiraceae bacterium | reverse complement strand
ACCCCGGAAGACTTCGCCCGTGAGCGAGCTGTCCCGATGGGGTGTGGGGCGGAGCCCCACGTTAAGAAAGGATGTATTGTTCATATGTTATGTTTTATTTTTGCAGCGCTCGTTATCGTGTTAGACCAGTTCATTAAACGCTGGGTCGTCCTCACGGTAGCCCTTCGCGAAGATATAACGCTCATTCCCGGGGTCATCGGATTGACGCATGTGGAAAACACGGGCGCGGCTTTCAGCATCCTTTCAAACCAAAGATGGCTGCTGGTCGGCATCGCGCTCGTCGCATCAATCTTTCTTATTGCGATATTGCTAAGATATAACGATGGGTTTTGGGGAACTTTGGGGCTGGCGGCCGTCCTCGGCGGCACGATCGGCAACCTGATAGACCGCCTGTTTCATGGGTATGTCGTCGATATGTTCAATTTCAAATTCATGGACTTTGCAGTGTTTAACATTGCCGATATCTTCATCACTCTTGGGGGGATCACATTCCTCATCTACTTCATCATCTCATCATTCAGGCCGTCTAAAAGCGCTCAGTTGTCCGCCGAGGAAAAGGCGTATGAAAACGACGAAGAATATGAGATGATATATGGCGTTCAAGATGACGAGGACCAGATCGGGCTATATGACTTTGAATATCAAGAGGAGCCTTCTGCCCGCAGCAGAAGCAAATATGCGCCTCCTGTCGACGTCGCGCAAGCCGCGACAGGGTATCCTTCCGATTCTGAATATGCAGACGCATCGCTTCCCTCCGATTCCGCAGGTTTCGACCCGGATAGATATGAAGAAGAGCCGCTCGATGACATCATGTCTGCTTTGGAAGCATTGAGCGACCTGGAATCGGACTTGCTTGGCTCGGAAGTGCTGGAGGATTACGATCTCGACAAGCTATTGCAGGAATACGGATTTGAAGACGATATCGATTAATTGCGAAAACGGCGGGGAGCGCTTGGACGTGTTCCTCGCCAATAATATTCAAGGCCTCACAAGAAGCGCTGCACATAAACTGCTGGAAACAGGGCGCGTGACGATCGGCAGCGCAGTCGTCCGCAAAAACCACAAAACATCCCCCGATGAAATAATTTCAGTAGTTTTAGACGATCCGGAAGATCCCGCCGCGGCGCCGCAAGATATCCCTCTCGACATAATATATGAAGATGCTGATATCATCGTCGTCAATAAGCCACGGGGCATGGTCACGCACCCCGCGCCCGGGCATCCCGACGGCACATTGGTGAATGCGCTGCTCTTCCATTGCGGGGGCAGCCTTTCCGGCATCGGCGGCGTCAAGAGGCCGGGGATCGTGCATCGTATTGATAAGGACACATCGGGGCTTGTGATCGCCGCCAAGAACGACCGTTCGCATCTTGCCCTTTCGGACCAGCTCTCCGCCCGCACGCTCACAAGAGAATATGACGCTATTGTCAGAGGGATTATAAAAGTCGATTCCGGGACTGTTGATGCCCCCATCGGGCGGCATCCGACGGATAGGAAGCGGCAGTCGGTCACGGACAAAAACTCGCGTCATGCCGTCACTCATTACGAGGTCGTGGAAAGATTCGATAAATTTACGTATGTGAAATGCCGCCTTGAAACGGGGCGCACGCACCAGATACGCGTCCATATGGCGCATATCGGGCATCCCGTTCTTGGCGACATTGTTTATGGGTATAAAAAACCGGAGCTGGGTTTATCCGCACAGTGCTTGCATGCATCAAAACTGTGTTTTATCCATCCTGAGACGAAGATCCATATGGAGTTGCGCGCCGCGCTGCCTGATTATTTCTGCGCTGTGCTGGAGAGATTAAGAAGTGATAGGCGATAAAATGCGAAAAATTGCCGCAGGATTTTTATCGTCAACCAAGGCGTCAAAACGCAGTAATGCTTTGTGCCTTGCAAGTTTTGACAACGAAGGATGACGGTAAAAAGACAAGGCAAGATTCGTATTTTATCGCCTATCACTTCTTAGGGAAGGGAAAGGCGATAAAATGCGAAAAATTGCCGTAGGATTTTTATCGCCTATCCCTTCTTAGGGAAGTGTGCGTACCTGTAGAATTGCTCGGCGGATTTTCCGGACGCTGCGACGCGCTTGGCTCCGGAGCGATGATTTCCGGCCCGATTCCCGAGCCCCGATCCGGGTCTGGGTTCGATGTTTCTCTTTGGTTGGGGTCGGCTGTCGTGGTTTCTCTTTGGTTGGGGTCGTTCTCAGTCCTCCCGCCTTGGCCGGGGTTATCGTTCGGAGTCCCGCTCTGGTTAGTGCCGATGTTTGGGTCAGCGTTGATGATGCCTGATTCGCTGTTTTGATTCTGCTCAACTTGGACTCCATCGCTCTGCAACGAAGCATCGCCGTTCCCATCGACGCCATCACCATCGACATTGACGCTATCATCGCCATCAACATCCGTGCTGCCGTCCTCACCGTGATCGTCGTCCGGAAGCAGATCGCCGGGTTGCATATCGGTTTCATCAGCAGGCTGATCAGCAGTGACTTGCTCTTCATTTTCCTCTTCGTCGGGATCGGCTTTGTCGAACGGCGAACCTAAAACGAAATACAGCGCGGCAAGTATAACAACAATTGCGCCGAATGTAATAAGCGCAATCCGCAGCCAACCGGCCATTCCCTGCCTGGGCGCAGAGCTTGTCGATATCAGCGCCTTTTCCATGTTCGCGGAACTCTTGATCCTGTCTTTGCTTCCAAGGCTCATCGCCGCCAATACAATTGCGTCGACTTTTTTCGGTATTGACACGCCAAGCGCGGACAACGCGAGCAGTGTGTCTTTCTTTCTGCGTTCAAGAGCATCGGGCGGGGCTGTTCCCGTAAGCATGAAATATAACAATGCGGCGGTGCCATACACATCCGACCATGGCCCGTATGCGTTGCGTTCGCTATATTGTTCCGGCGCAGCAAATCCCGAGGACAGGAATCCCTCCGCGCGCAGCCCTTCTTTCAGTGCTTGGCGGCACTCCCCGCAGGCAGTCATCTTCACGATGCCGTCGTTGGTGATGTATACGCTGTCCGGAGATATGTTGCAATGCGTAATGCCTGCAGCGTGTATAACCTTCAGCGTTATGAGCATGCGCATAGTGATTTCCAGTGCTTGGTCATAACTCAGGACAAACTCATCGGTTAATATGTCTCGCAGCGTCTGTCCTTCAAAGTATTCTGTGACCATGTATCCGGTTTTGTTGGCTTGAAAGCTGTCAAGAACCGCAGTCAGGGACAGCGCCGTGACTTTTGTTAGCTTCTCGGCGTTTTCCACATAGAGCCGCAGTCCTTCCGCATATCTGTGGTCGAGCCTTTCCTTTTCAAGCGTCATCGTGAGGATGCCCATTGTCCTGTCTGAAAACGATTGCGGGAGGTATTCGTTGATATAGACTTTTTGCTCGTTGAGCGCGTCGTATGCCATATATACCGCTTCGCAATTGTCATATCTCGCAATGCGTCCGACGATATATCGTTTTTGCAATATTGTGCCGGGTGGCAGGCAGTATGACTCTTCTGCCGGCGTGTTTTGGTCGTATCCGCACAGCGGGCATATCAAGTTGTCGCTGTCGTATTCCTCCATGCATCCTAAGCATCGCCGCATTGGCATGGTCCCCTTTCGTTTGCTTGTTTGATATTTGCTTGTTCGCTCTTTTATCATAGCATATTGGCTATTGCAATGGTTAATCTTGTAATTTTTCGCCGATTTAATGTAATCATTGTATCTGTTCAGTGCCTTGCGCTCGGCAATGATTAGCTTCTAATCATTGTCGATTTCGTGAGTAATGGTATATGTATTGCTGGGCAATGCCCGCGTATGGGCTGAAAACCGAAGGGTCGAAACCGGCCCCATATTGCTCATTGACCGCGCGCCTCATCCAAGTGTCAACAGGAAAGGCATCGAGCTTATGCAGCCCATAGAGGATAGCGCAACTCGCAACCTTCACCCCGACGCCCCGGAGCTTCATAAGCTCTTTTGCGGCCTGCTCAGGGGAACAAAGCGCAAGCTCGTCGAGATCCGGTTTGCCGGCCGCGACAGCTCTCGCCGCACCGATGATATATGATGCGCGATACCCGCAGCGCAAAGGCGCGAGGTCGTTTTCATCGAGTTTCGCCAACCTCTCTGCGGATGGAAACGTATATAGTTCCTCGCCTAGAAAGCTTACTTTTTCCCCATAAAGACGGCATAGCGAGTCTATGACTTTTTTTATCCTCGGGATGTTATTGTTTTGCGAAACAATGAATGAACACAGAGCTTCCCAACGTTCTTGCCGCAAGATGCGGATGCCTGCGCCGTATTCTGCGGCATTTTGCATATATTCGTCGATGCTCAGAGCGCTGCGGATTTTCGCATAATCACGGTCGAGGTCGAAATAGGCGCGCCATATGCTTTCAAAGTCTTCAACCGAGCAGGTAATGAACACGCTGCTGCCTCCGCTACCGACGCCGCTGCCGCCGCCTCCGCTACCGACGCCCTTACTGCCGTCACCACCGCCGCCTCCGCCCAGGCCGCCATAACGCAGCCGCGCCGCGTGTCCAAAAGCGACACCGACATAATCTCCGTTTTTGTCCTTGTTCCAACGGAAGCACTGGCCACACTCAAAAGTCTTTGCCAAATTAAATTCATCGACCTCGATGACTTCAACGCCAAAGTCATGTTCAATATATCTCATCGTGATTGCGCCTGCTTATCTTTTTCTCCCTGTATAACTTATCTTTTTCTCTCTATACAAGCTAACGTGAGGCTCCGCCCCACAGCCCATCGGGACAGCTCGCTCACGGGCGAAATCTTCCGGGGTCCCCGCAAAACAGAGTTTCGTGGGGTGGAAGTTCGCCCTACTCGCTTGTCCCTCAAGCAGCTACGCTGCGCACCGCGCTTCACGCGGCGATAATACCTTAGCGATTGAAATTATCTTCTTGTTTCTTAGTGTTGCGAGTCGCTAAGGCATTATAAATGAACATTATCACCGCGAAGGCAAGGCATACGAACGCAGTAAACTGAAAACGGAAGCGGGTGGATTCGCCGCCCAGCGCCATCGTTAAATTTGTCATAATTATCGGCGACAAAAAGTGCCCGATGCCCGGAGCGACGCAGCAGACAAGCATCGTCGCTGTCGCCGAGTTTGATGGGTCGGACAGGTTAGACACATTGAATATGCATCGCGGCACCAACATGCTCATGGTTGAGCCGCACAGGAACATTGCAATGTAAGTTACGGGGAGCGACGAAGGGAAAAGGTTCATCAACGTGAACCCTATGGCCATGACGATGAATGTGACCGTGAACACCTGGTCGCGTATAATTTCCGACATTTTTGGAAATATAAGCCCGCATACGACGCCCCCGCCCATGAGCAGAGCAGTTGCAATCCCTGCTGTCGACGAATCGCCGATATTGCTTTGCGCGAGATGCGTCGATATATTCACCGTCGCGACGTTATATAATACCATAAAAATAGCAATCAGGCTTGTGAAATAATATGCGCTTGCCGGCAGCTTTGTCCTCGTGACGCTGCGCTCCGCCGTCGATCTCATCTTGATGTCTTTTGGTAAGATGAGAAACGAGATTATAATGACCGGTATTGCGATAAGCATCTGCAAGTGTCCGCCATACCACACTATCGTCGTGAGCCAGCCGCACAACAAGCTCATAATCAAACCGCCGCCGTTGATGCACGAAAACTGCACCCCCATTATGAACTGCCGGGTTTTTTCGTCGAAATTGTCAAACATTATGCTTTGCGCGCTTGGCACGAAAATGCCCATGCCGGCGCCAATCAATATATTCATCAAGCAAAACTGCCAGAATTGCGTATTGAGCAGGAGCGCTACGACGCCTGTGAGCGCGATTAATGAAAAGCCGAACAACGTCATGAATTTTTTTGACGCCAGGCCATATCTGACCATCATCGCTGCGGTGACTCCCGCGAAAACGGCGATTATGCCGGGCATCGTCATGATGGCTTGGATCGTTTGGAGCGTCCGTTCGGGGAATATCTCGGTCGCGATGAGGTTCGTGCCGGGCAGAATTGCGAATTGCGGCATCTGGAACACGGCGATCAGCAAGATCGTCAGCATTAGCGCCCGCTTGCTTCTTTCTTTTGTCATTATATTGTCTACTCCTTATGTAGATTCACAGTTTTTGTCTCTGACTACGCTGAAAAAATCCGTGAGCAGCGCGGAGCATTCGTCCGCCAGAATATTCCCTATGATTTGGACACTGTGGCCATATGGTTCCATAAACAAGTTGATGATGCTGCCGCAGGAGCCTGTCAGCTCGTCGCGGGCGCCATAATAGACCCTTGATATGCGTGACATGATTATCGCGCCGGCGCACATGGGGCAAGGCTCCAATGTGACATAGAGCGAGCACCCATGGAGCCGCCAGTCTCCGAGCTTTTCGCATGCCTCGCCGATGGCCTCGATCTCCGCGTGCGCCGTCGCGCAATTGCTTTTTTCGCGGCGGTTGCGGCCGCGGCCGATAATAGCGCCCGCCGCATCAACGACAATGCACCCGACGGGCGTTTCAGCGTCTTCCGCGGCTTCACTCGCCGCTTCGATGGCTATGCGCATATAATCTTCATGGTCCATGCATTGTCCGCTCCTGTTTGGCCGTAGCGCGTGGCATCCGGGTGTGTCGCAAGCTCCACGTTAGGCAACTACCGCATACGATACCACAGGACGTGCCAATAATCAACAAAAAGACGCAAGGGCGTGAACGGCGCTAAAAAGGCGCAAGGGCGTGAACGGCGCTCTTTTTTGACAAAATTCCTTGTTTATGCTAGAGTAGACATTACAAAAAAGAGGAGACGGAGCAGCGGCCCCGCGACTATGCCATGAGGATGCGAAACAAGCCGAATTTATCCGCGCGTATGGACAAATGCGCGCACCTATTGATAACAGAACCCACGCAAATGCGCGGAAAATGGCTCGAAACGTACGGCGGCAACGATCTATATGTCGAAATCGGATGCGGGAAAGGCTCATTCACCGTGGAATCGGCAAAAACGAACCCCGACATTCTTCATGTTGCTCTCGAAAAATCAGCCAACGCAATGATTATCGCCATGGAACATGCCGAGGCCGAGATGTTGCAAAACCTTCGATTCATCAACTCATTGGCCGAATTTATGCAGAGCATGTTTGCCAAGGACGAAGTCTCGCGCATCTACATCAACTTTTGCGACCCATGGCCTGCGAACCGCCACATCAAGCGCCGCCTCACGCACAGGAACTATCTCGAACTATATAAACAATTTCTGCGTAAAGGTGGCGGGATCTTCTTTAAGACGGACAATCTTCCGCTGTTTGAATACTCGATTCGCGAATTTGAATATTCCGGCTATACGCTGCCCGAGCTCATATACGACTTGCACAAAGAGGGCCCCATAGGCATTATGACCGATTACGAACGGAAATTCCACGATTTAGGTCTGCCGATATATTTTGCTGAAGCTGTATTAATTTAGCCAAGGACACTCATTAAAAGATACTACACTATAAGAGCGTGAACAGCAGCAATCAAAAACAGATAATAGAAAGGAAGATACAAAATGTTAGTGGGTTATCAAGAAGGCACAGGCATCGGCTGCGCAGATTCCACGTTTGAAAAAGACCTGATCTTATGCGAGGAAGCAGGCTTTGATGTCATCGAAATACGCTACGACGCGCTCGCGCGTCATCTGGTATCGCATTCGATCAAGGCAGTAAGGGACTTTTTCGCGAGCAGCAGAATAAAGCCCCGATGCATGGGAGGACATTTCATCCTTCCGGACGACCTTGCCGGCAAAGATCCTGCAGGTCTTGAACGCGATTCCGGGCTCATGACAAGGTTTATCGCCGCATGCCACATTGCGGAGCAAATCGGCGATAAATATTTCCTGGTGGTCAACCACATTCTGCAAGAGAGGTCGCCTGAGGGATTCATGCTTGATGTCCTCGACAAAGACTATCCATACCCGAGGGAGCAGGTGACGGAGTTTTCTTCAAGAATCCTGAAGCGCTTGTGCGCTGTTGCGGCGGATTATGGAGTCTCTATCGCTTGGGAGCCGGTTTGCGGAAGAGGAAGCTCTGTCAAAACGATGGATCATGCGATGGAGATCATAAATGCGACGGGTTGCGACAACATCGGGCTTTGCCTTGATAGTTTCAACCAATATATCAATGGCAAGAATAACGATTTTTCGATTTACAAGGATATTCCTGTCGACAAGATCATCACCGTCCATATAAACAATTGCGACGATGAGCCTTTGGGTGTTCTGTCGCCGCAGCATCGCCGTTTTGCGGATTCCGGAGCTATAGATTTGGACAACTGTTTGCAAAACTTGAAAGCTATCGGCTACGCGGGTCCGATATCTGTCGAAACGCTGCGTCCGGAGTACTATTCCTGGCCTATCGAAAAGGTCATCAAGGAGGCATATAGGACGACTGCCGATCTTGTAAACAGATGGAGATGATTGACACCTAACGTGTTTCGTTCGACAATATTTTCAGGGATGAACTATTAGTAACTGACGGATTCACAATGTCAACAAAAAATATGTTATTTATGGTCCGTCAGTTACTATCGCCGCGCGAAGCGCGGTGCGCCGGTGCGGAGGCGCAAATTCGCAGGCCTGATTCATTCAGGCCGTGAGCGAATTGAGCCGGAGCGCACGNCGTTGGGGTTGTGGGGGTGGAACCCCCACGTTAGTTCATCCCTGATTTGCGATTGTCCATTAACGTGGGCGTTCCACCCCCACAACCCGGACGCCGTGCGCTACGGTTTATTTCACGCATATATCCATACATAGAATTTTGCGGTTCTTGTCACTCCGTCTTCGGTATATGATACTGTGATTTCTTTGCCTCCGGAGGTGGAAGAATCAAATCCGCTTATCGTGCAGGACCCTGTCACGTTCTTTGTCGTGTTGTCGCTATACACCGCCGCGACAATCATGCCGCTCATGCTGAACTCCTCGCCATGGTTGTAGTTTGTCTTTGTCGGAGGCGTTATATCAAGCCGCATGATGATATTTCTGACCGTCACGGCGAATTGCGCTGTCTTCGTAATGCCGCCTTCCGAATATGACACGGTTATCGTCTTGCTCCCTGACGTTGAGGAATCAAATCCGCTCACCGAGCAAGACGCTGTCACGTCCTTTGTCGCGTTGTTGTTGTAAACAGCCGTCACGGACATGCCGCCGGTTTCCAAGCTCTCCCCGATAACGTAATCCTTCTTTGAGGGCGGGCTGACATCAATGCGCGTCAACGCCAACTGCGCAACAGATATGCTAATTTGCGCAGTCCTGGTCACTCCTCCCTCATAGTACGAGACTGTGAGCGTCTTGTTGCCAAGCGTCGATGAATCAAATCCGCTGATCGTGCATGACGCTGTCACGTTTCGCGTCGTGCCGTTGTTATACTTTGCGGTGATGAGCATGCCGTTGGTGCTGTAGCTCTCGCCAATGATATATTGCGTTTTCCCCGGTTGTGTCACTTCAATCGACGTAAGCGCCCGCTGCTGCACCGCCCTGCCAAGGCTGACCGTCAGGACGATCTGCGTGCCCCTGATCTGGGCTGTCCCTGCGGGTGGCAACTGTGAGATGATTTTGCCCGCTTCAATCGCGTTGTCATTCTCCTCATTGATGGATACAACAAATCCAAGCTCGGAAAGTATTTCCAATGCTTCTTCTTCCGTCAATTCAGTCACGTCCGGCAGCTCAACCAAATCTTCCCCGCTGCTTACCGTGATGGTGACATTGTCGCCGCGTTTGACAGGTTTGTTTGCCGCCACGCTCTGGCGCATGACGATTCCTTCTTCCGCGCCGGAGTCGAGTTCATAACTGATCGACACTGTCAAACCCATGTCGGTCAAGAGGATCCATGCCGTCTCCTCGTCTTCGCCCCTCACGTCCGGCATGTTGAACGGCGCCGCGCCTGTGCTGACGACCAGGACGATCTTTGTGTCGTGAGCCGTAATGTCTTGTGCGGTGGGGCTTTGCGATATGACGAGGCCTTCCGCGACTGTTTCGCTCGCTTCATATATTATTCCGACGTTATAGCCCAGGTTTTCCAATATGTTGCGGGCTTCCTCCTCCGGATAGAACTGAACATCGGCTGTGACGATGTCATATCCCGCGCTGATCGTTAGTTCGATAATCGAATTTTGCAGGACTATCGACCCTGCCTTCGGATTTTGCGACAAAACCAGATCGGCTGGGATTTCATCGGAAACTTCCTTGCCAACAACGGTATATAGAAGCGAGGCATCTACGAGCCTTTGCTCGGCGCTTTCCAACGCCGCGCTTATCAAGTCCGGCACGTATGCCATGCCCGCCATGGTTTGCGGGTCGACAACGCCGACTTGCCGCGAATGTATCACGCGAAATGCAATGAGCGTTCCGAGCAGAACAATCATCAATGCAGCGGCGATCGTCGCAATTTTCGCCCAAATCGGCCATGTGAGCACGTCGATTTTCTTTATTTTGCCGTCTTTTCGCGTGATCGGGCTTTCCGACAGCAGCTCCGCTTCCAGAGCTCCCATGTCCGTCGTCCTGTCTTCGACGCGGACGTTTAGCGCGTTTTGTATGGCTATGTCGACATTTGGCGGGATCCCTTTGCATAATGACGATACCGGCACGAGCACGTCTTTTTGCTTGCTCTCAAAATAGGCGCGCCGCTCCAGCGCATCAGTCGGGACAATGCCCGTTATCATGCGGTATAACGTCGCGCCGATAGCGTACACATCAGTATACGCTCCCTGTTCGCCGCGGCTCCGATATTGTTCTTCGGGAGAATATCCCGGCTTTATAATGACTGTCAAGCTGCGGCTGACAGAGGTCGTGGCAAAACGTGCCGCTCCGAAATCTATCAGCTTCGTTTTTCCCTCACTCGTCAGGAAAATATTATCGGGCGCGATGTCGCGATGTATGATGCCCATTTCATGCACTGCCCGAAGCGACCGAATGACAGGTATCAGCATGGCGACCGCTTCGTCATAAGGGATCGTCGCGCGGCGCTTCAACAACGCTGCAAGGGTCTCCCCTTCGAGGTATTCCATGATGATGTATGCGGTGTTGTTGTCTGTGAATGTGTCGAATATTTTTACGATGCCTTCGAGGCTATGGAATTGTACCAACCGCTGAGCTTCGTCAATGAACTTTTTGAGTCCAATTATGAATTGCTCAGCTTTGTCGCCATTAAACACCGTCACAAGCGTTTGGCCGGGTATCCTCGTCGAAAACTCGCTGGGGAGATACTCTTTAATGGCTACTTTTTTTTCAAGCACGGAGTCCCAGCCGATGTATGTGACGCCAAAGCCGCCAAATCCCAAGACTTTGCCGACTATGTACCTTCCGCGCAAAATATTGCCCGGCTCCATGTGTAAGGCTTCTTTTGCCCTTGTTCCTTCGGCATAACCGCAAGTCGGGCATATTTGATATGAATCGCCATACATTTCCATGCATCCGAGGCATATCTTCGGCATTTGTTCGGTCCTCCATTTACGTACGGCGCGGCCTTCCGGACGCGCCGTTGGGTACGTTGGTGCTCTGCGGGACGATGCGGACATCGTCCCCTTATTCCAACATTAGCATGCAGTTTTCATCGGCGAGGAGAATCGTGGAATTCGCTTCGATGGCGACCCTCTTCCCCTGTTCCAGCCGCGTCCTGTCGCCCTTGAATGTCCCATTGCTCGAGCAGTCTGTTACATAATACTTCCTTTGCTGCGCGCTGTACGTGATGATGCAGTGTAGGCGGCTGACATGCTGGTAGTCCCCCGATAACACCATCTGCGCGGAGCGCGAATCTTTGCCGAGATTCAATACTTCGCCGTCGCGAATGGAAACTCTCATGCCCTTTTGCGAGCCTGTGAGGACTGTGACGGCGCCCGCTTGCGCTTCATTTCCGTAAGACGGCCCGACAGGCCCTCCGCCAGGCGGGACCACCACGATCCCGGGGCCGCGGTTTACGCCGTTCGCTGCGGGATCGTAATCCCATTGAGGGCCGCTATTCGGGCGATATCCGCCGCGTTTCTTTTTGGAATTGCTTGTACTAACGATCATAACGACGATCAAGGCCATCAAGACCAATGTTACAAAAATCGTTATCGGTACCGCTGCCGACGATCCGGAGCTCTTTGGCATGACCGGAATTATATTCGTATAATCGAGTTCTTCATTTTTGCCCAATTCCAGTATTTCGTCTATGATGCCGCTCCCGGTTTTGTCCATGCGCAGCGAAATCTTTGCTGAGTTGTCCGTCGATGAATACATCTTAGTCAGCGCGGTCAATGGAACGTTGCTGAACCGGCGGCTGTCAATGATTCTTTCAAAATCGTCGATGAAATTGATCGAATAATCCATGACGCCCGTGTCCGTCCCCGTCAGTTCAATGTCATATATTTTATCGGAATCAAGCGTCACAACCTTAATATCTTGATTTTTGCCCAGGAGTTTAAGGTTGCCGAATGATGTGCTGTCATTATATCCGTTCCTGGCGCTGTTGAGCCTTTCTCCCTTATAATCGACGGAAACATCGACAGGGCACGCGATGTTGATCGTAATGCGCGACCCGAGGTTGATAGTTTCGGTGATGTCGCCAAAGATGAATTGCAGGTCTTCGGCGCGGTTCACGACGTAATAATATTGCCTGTCGACCGTGTCCGGTTTCGCGATCTTGCGCATGAGTTCTTCCGCATCGCTCAATGTCTCGCCCATCAACGAATGGAAGAATCCGAGGCTGTATAGATTGTAGCTCTGTTTGATCGTTTCGGCCGTGTCCACGACTGCGTTGAAGTATTCATATCCATCATAATCATACCACGTGCCGGCTGTCTGGCGGAATGAGCCGCTGAAGCTCGTCAGTCCTTCGTTCGGGCAGCCGTCTGTCAGCAACACGATGTTTTTCACGGCGCCGACTCTGCCTTGCGTGTCCATCATCAGCTTCGCTTCCGCGAGCCCGCCTTCCATGTTCGTCGCGCTGCCGTCGTATAATGAATCGATTTCTCTGATGAGCGAGCCTAGGTCGTTCGTCAAGCTGAATGATGTGACGTAGCTGTCATAACAGACAAGCCCGACCCTGTTTTCATACGCATCGCTTAGTAAGTCAGTGCAGAATTGGGTCGCGGCTTTTTTCATCTCGTTCATCGGCGTCCCGCTCATGCTGCCGGATATGTCCAACACCAGGATCGAGTCCCTGCCTTTTGATGATACGTGCAGCTCTGTTTGCCTTGTAATCATGTTTCCGCCGATTTTCAATTCCGCAATTATCGTCGTTGTGCCTTTAGATCTGCCTGTCACGATGCCGGCTATGCCCTCAGGCGTGACTGTCGCGACAGATTCATCCGTCGATCTCCATGTAATGTTGGGGTTGCTTGACCCCGGAGGGTTAAACTCCGGCTCTATCACGTCAATTTCGCCGATCGCGATGGTTTTTTCCCTGTCGATGGTGAAGTCGATTATGACGCTGCCTTCATATGCGGCTAGCGGTGTCGCTGCCGCTGCGCTGCATGTTCCGCCGAGGCATAACAGCACCATCGTGAGTGCAAGCATTATTGCCGATGTTGTTTTTGTGATTCTTTTGTGTGACGGCTTCATATTGTTTGCCTGCCTTTCTGAGAATGATGTTTCGATTGTAGCATGGCGTTTATTTTTGTGTTTTGTTTTGTTATTTTTAGCAGATTTTTTGGCATTATTGTTGTGGGAAGAGCATCATCGCTGTTCACGCCCTTGCGTCCCCGGGCGTGAATTGTAGTGCATCATCCCCTACCTAGTGCTTCGCATTCCAAATACCTAGCCCAATCTCACGCTGTTTTTTCCGCAATACTTCGTTACTCATCGGTTAAATACCAATGGGTATTCGCCCTCTTC
>WRMX01000078.1 GCA_009776905.1 Oscillospiraceae bacterium | reverse complement strand
CCCCCGACGGCCCCGCTTTCGTCTCCGCCTCCGCTGCGGTCCACGCCCACGCCCCCGGCCCCCGCGCCGCCGCCGATGCGGTCCACTCCCCCAGTCCCCCCGACGCCACCGCTATATTTGGAAACATCGACCCATGACTCATCGAGGCCGAAAGGCTCCACCTGTGGCGAATAATCCGAAAGTATGCCCCGGAACAAACGCGAATAGCGCAAATACTTGTCATAATCCGGCGGCACAATGATCAAATCCGGACACTTCCGCCTCGCCTCCCACAGCGCCTGTCCCACTTTAACCCCAAATGGCCGCGCCTCGTAGTTGCGCGCCAGAATGATCCCATGCCTGCTCTCGACGCTGCCCCCCACCGCCACGGGATGCCCGCGCAGCTTCGGATGATGGAGCATTTCAATCGAAGCATAACAATTATTCATATCCGCATGCAAAATAACCCGCCCGCCGATAGTCGCCGCCTCCTGCCTCTTGCCTCTTGCCTTCCGCTTCCCGCTTCCCGCCTCTTGCCTTCCGCTTCCCGCCTTCTTGCCTCTTTCTACCGCAAAAACACCGTTTTCTACATTATACTGTCTATTAAATAAGATTTCAATATGGCATAATAACCAAAATTTAAGATTTTCAAAACAGATTACAATTCACGCCCAATATCATTAAATTAAGAGAGGCATTAGCGAACGCCATTCAGAGCCGTAGGCGAAGAATCCTTTCGTTCCATATGCCTCAAATCAGCACCCTCCTGTCGCAAATGAAGCGAAAAGCTTAAACCAGCTTGCAAGACGCACGCAAGGACGAATTATATAAAACCGTCAAATACGATGACCGCAAATGAGAGCCACAAAAAACATCGGCGATACCAAGCATTGAAAAACCACGGCCTCCCGCCATCATCGCCAAAACTTTAAACACTGTCTATTTTTGCCCGCGCAAACGCGCATTGACCTTCAAGCAACGTGAACCTTTAGGCTAAAAAACATCACTGGCGCCCCATCTCCGAAATACCTGCACAACGTCCGCTCAAGACCGGCAAAGGGACTCCCCGGCTAGATCGTCATGAGCGACAACAGGATTGCAGCATCTTTATACGGCCGCAAAGGCGAACACTAATGCCTAAGGCCGGATAAACGCTTGCGATCGAAGGCATATCGGCGATGGCATGCGGATGGCACACGGATGACATACGGATGGCGCCGCACGGGCAAAAGTGTTTCGGAGATGGAGCGCCGCCCAAGGAGGTCAAAACACAAATGAAAACCCGCAAACGAGAAAGACATTCGCCACAAACAATTCCGGCGATTGTGCTCGCGTTGCTGTTCGCGTTGCTGCTAGCATTGTCCCAGCCACAATCCGCATCCGCAGCAGGCGACGCATACGACTTGAGCAACTTCGTCGAAAGCATAATAATAAGAAACGCATCAGGCGCCACAGTGTCCGACGGCATATTCATGTTCGAGGAAACCTACACCTTCAGCATAAAATTCGCCGAAGGCACGGGCGACAAGCAATTCGCCTATACGACGGTCGGCGGCAAAGAAATCCTGCAATACCAGCTCCCCCCGGCGCTCACGATCCATAGCGCCGTGGACAACGGCGAAGTCCGCACAGGGAGCGGCGCAGTTGTCGGCTGGTATTCGATCAATATGTCGGGCGGCATCGCTGTCTGGTTCGGCAACTACGACATAAGCGGCGCACCGAGCCCATATAACTTCATCGACTATACCGATGCCGCGTTCACCCTCGATATCATAGCGACATTCAGCGAAACGACGCAAATAGGCGACATTCCATTCGGCGATGGCGCATCGATCACGATTAAGGCGCTCACGCAGCCCGATCTCGGCGTCATGGTGGCAAAAACTTCCACATACTCGCCAAACGATGAAACAATCAGCTATTCCATTGCCATCACGGCAGTCGGCGGGCCGGACGACGTCCCAATAAAAAACATCAAGCTGACCGATGTTCCGTTCATCCGCAACGGCGGCGCCGATCCCAAAGTGTCGATCAACGACGCTTCAACGGCGGCATACAAGGAAATCTCATACAACAAAAACGGCGGAGCGGAAGTCCCGATGGCGGTCGAATGGCACGCAAACGCGGACGGTGCAGGCCTTCGCGGCTTCTCATACACATTCCCCGAAACATTGATGCGTGGAGACACAATCACGGTGACATATACCCTCGTCCTATATGATCTCTTTCGCGCCAATACATCAGACTCCTCGCGAACGCATTTGCGCTATGACAGCTATGTCGGCAACGATGCCACTGCACTGACGGAAGGCGGAAAAACAGATAAGGCGACGGTCCAGGACCGCGTAATCAAGGAATTCGTCACAAAAACCGTCTCCGCCTCGGATGGAAGCCCCACGACGCATATCAGATGGACAGCATCCATCGGCGACGGCACCCGCCCCTTGGGCGGAGAGCAAGTAACAGACACGATCAACGATGCAATATCGTCATTCCCCGCCCCCACGTCAATTCTCATCAGGTTATATGGCGCCCCGTCGGGCGGCGCCTCAGCATTGTTCCCAAACGGGGCATTTGACGCATCGGCGGACCTGCTCGGCGAATATATAGCCGACGACCTTGGCGTGATCATCATTGGCAGAGACTTGTATTTCACCATTCCCGGCATAGGCGCGAAAAACCCGTATGGCGGGACATTCCCGGCGATCTTCCGCGTGGAGATCGAGTTTGAAACGGCAGTTTCGCAATCCTCGGAATTGCCATATAACTCGACAAAATCATATGTAAACATCATCAAATATGACGGCACGAACGCGAGCGCGATATATAATGTCTACGGACCGATCCCCGTGCTGCCCAAGTTTCCGTCAATCAAAAAATCCTCATCACAAATTGACAAAAACAGCGGCGGCGAATACTTCATCATGTATACGGCCGAGTTCACGGTGCCGGAAGGCAATGAATACTATTCCTACAAAGGCGAAAACGTCTACTTTTACGACGAATTGTTCATAAGTACGACAGAAACTGTCATAAACGCTCCGGAAAGCCTCTCCGTCTCAATCAAAGCCGCCGACGGCACATTGGCCGCGCTGCGGCAGGGTATGGGCGCAACCGACTACAATGTCGTGCTCGATAACCGCACCTTCTACATATACTTCGGAGGCGCCGGTGCAAGCATCTGGCCATACGATACCGAGACGACCATCGTGGTATCATATTCGATTCCCCTCGGCTCCAAGACAGAGGAGGGCGCGACGATCGAAGCCCTGCTGCGCGCGGCCCCCGGCAGATATCTGAGGAACCGTTCATTCGTGCACAATCCCATAAACGGCGTCCCGGTCGGCCCGGCGACGGTCTACGACGCATGGCCCATCCACAAAACATCAACCGTCAATGCAAATGATGAAGCGGTGTTCAATTATTCGGTCATCCTTAACGCATCGACATTTGCATCATCGAAACTGTTTGAAATCGGAGCTGCGGCGATATTCAAAGACACATTCGAGACCGGCCTCGAATACGTCCCAAGGTCATTATATGTCGTGGCAAAGCCAAATCCCGCATCAAGCGCATCCTGGCTCTATTTCACGCCATCTCCCGACGCAATCGGCGGCGTTGAGCAGATCGAGACAGGCACAGCAAACACCATTGCCGTTGATCTGTCAAAAATGTACCGCATATACGCGTGGGGCGGCAGCGTCTCAACATCCATTGGATTCGCAATGCCTGCAAGCGCAGAAGCCTCAAACGCGGATTATAAGTTCTGGTACACGCTCGACTGTGTATATGAAGTGCACTATCAATTGCGCCTTTCAGACCGCAACGCATCGGCGGACGGCAGCGCATTTACAAACACGGCAACGATAATATCGACAGTTGACAGAGCCATTGGCTCAATCTGCGACTTTTCGTCAAGTTACGAGGTGATATACTCGAAAGAAGCGCCGCTCAAAAAAACAATGACGGAAAATGGGACGAACCTCGTCGAATTTGAGGTAATAATAAACCCTTATGGGCGAAAGCTGCTTGGCGCAACGGCGTTCGGCGAGATGCTCACGGTCAATGACATCATGAGCCCAAATCTGGCAATCTACGTGAATTCGATTAAAATGTATACTAAAAAGATGGCCGGCAGCATATGGACCGATGAATGGGTCGCATATGATGCGAAAGCGGGGGATGAATGGGAAATAAACGTCATCAACGCCTCAGAAATCGAATTCATCATCCCCGACAACGTCCCTGTCAAAATTACGTACACAGCATTGGTAATAAGGCCGTTGGGCGAAACCGTGACTATCGAGAACAAGGTCACGATTGAGGGGCTCACGCCCGTCGGAGTCTCCGGCACGTTCACCGTAACGAAGTCAGACGCATTCGCCACGGCGAACAAAATGGAGCTTCAAATCTACAAAGCCGATTCGGAAGAGGAGTATTCGCGCTTGAATGGCGCGGAATTCAAACTCTACATGGCAATACCGAACGGCGAGCCATATGACGGGGATTATAGCCGAAGCAGCATAATAATCGGCTCTCTGGTTTTTTATGAGGTCATGGATTCAAAACCCGGCAAAGACCTTGGCAAAGACGGCATATACCTGTTCGACTCGGCGTGGATCACACCGACGCATTCAGCGATATACCTGATAATCGAGACAAAAGCCCCCGAAGGCTATGAGCTGCCTGCATTTCCTGATAATTACACATTTTTGGCAACTCACGCGCTGTCCGAAGAAGAAACAGAGGTGCTGGAATCCATGCTTGGCTCCCCTGTTTCGTACACGGCAGATACAATATTCATAGTGAATAAAAAGGCCGAGCTACCGCCGGAGCCTCCGCCGACAGAGCCGCCGCCGACTCAGCCGCCGCCGACAGAGCCGCCACCCGCGCAGCCTCCGCCTGCAGAGCCTCCGCTTGTGCCGCTAGATCCCCAAAAGGATCCGCCGCTCAATCCGGGGCTGTTCAGGCCGCCCCCGGCTGCAGATCCTCCGATATCGGAAGAGCCGCTGCCGCCGGAACCAGCACCCATGGATCCGCCCCCCATCGCTCCTCCGATCCCCGATCCCTCCCCGCCGCCCAAAGACCCGAACGATGACACGGAATTGGGCGATGGTCCCCCACCGCTTGGAGACTTGCCGGATACCGGGTCTTTCGTATATCTTTGCACTTGCATCGCCATTCTTGGATGCGTAATCATGGGCGTGGGTTTTGTTATGAAGATAAAATATGGGTATGACGCATTGCCGGAGAAAAAGCCGGCACCCGAGCAAAAAGAATAAACTCGCGCACAACCAACGCACAGCAAATGCGTACAACCAACGCACCACCGACGCGCACCACCGACGCGCACCACCGACACACACAGCAAAAGCCGCCCATGGGGGCGGCTTTTGGCCTTTAAGGTAATACTATGTTGCGGTTCACGGGTATTTTAATTTCACACAGGAATGACAATATACCGCTTGTAGGGGCGCATATCATGCGCCCGCGGACAGATGCCCCTACTAAATATCCATTCCCTCAATTCTCGCCAGCCGCACATCAAGAACGGCGGGCCTGCCCCCGCGAACAACATCGAGCGCCTCACGCAGAGCTGGCAGCACTTCCTCCGACTTTGCCACGACACGCCCAAACGCGCCGGCCCCCTCCGCCGTCAAGGCATAATCCGGCTGGAACTCTACAGCAGACTCCGCAATAAACCGCTCACCAGGCGCGTCTCCTCCCATCATCCCGATCTGCACGTCGCGAATAGCTCCATACCCCCTATTGTTGCAAACAACAGCGAGGAATGGGAAACGATAATTGGCCGAAGTCCATAACGTCGATGTCGGGCAGCCCCAAACGAATCCCCCATCAGACATGATCGCAACCACAGTCTTCCCGGGATTTGCGGAAGCCGCGCCAAGCGCTGCTCCCGGCGCCCAGCCAATCGCTCCCGAAGGGCATCCAAACCATGTCCCCGGCTTTGTGCGCACAATCTGCTCCGTAACCGAGGCACAATGGCTCAAAGTATGGTTCACGACGATCGTATCCTCATCGATGACCGCATTGATGCAATGGCACAAGTAATCGGCAGTGACAGGGTGGCTCCCCGATTGCGCAAGCGCAGAAGCATACCATCCCCGCCGCGTTTCATCATTCAGCGCGGCAATGCGCGCATACCTATTCTCGAGCTCAACCTTTTTCTCTCCGGAAATCCTTTCTTTCAAAAGCCCATCCAAAACAGGAATGGCCTCGCGCGCGTCGGCGCGAATAAAGATATCAGCCCCACGCCCCCATAATGCGCGCCCCTGCGTCAAAGGATCGACGTCAATATGCACAATACGGGTCTCCGGCTTGATAGGCGGCATGCTGCCGACATATGGCATGGCATAGTCAATCACGAGAATAACATCCGCATCCTCATATCCGGCATCGCGCTTTCGGCTGCCGCCGATTTGCTCGATGCCCGCGCACAAAGGATGCGCCGATGGGAAGTTCATCCAACTATACCCCGTAATCACCAAAGCGCTCAATGTCTCGGCAAGTCCGGTCAACGCGGCGACATTTTCCTTNTATCTNCCCGCGTTGCCGCTCACCAGCATCGGATTCTTTGCCTCCAGCAGGATNTCCGCAACCTTCCCGAGCATGTCGGCATCNACGCGAGGCAGCGGCGCGGCCGCAGTCGGCGCAGGCGCCACATCGGGCTTTTCAATGTCCTGGAAAAGATATCTCATNGGAAACGTGATATATACAGGCCCCGTCGGCTCGGAGCAAGCGATACTGAACGCTTCCGCAAATACCTCAAACAGATTTTCATCGCCTTCCAATCTACGGTCAAACTTAACGCTGTTTCGCACGATGCCGCCCTGGTCATACGGTTGCCCGTTCCACAAAGTGCGCTGCAAATCGCTATCTTGATATCCCGCGAGAATCACCGCCGGTACGCGCCCCCACTGGAGGTTCTGTAGATTTCCGCCCAATTGCAAGCTGCCAAGCTCCGAATGCACCATTATCACCTGCGGCTTTCCCGTCGTCATATAATGCCCATATGCGGCGGATGCCGTGACGGCCTCATCGAGGCACAAGACCAACTGCGGCGCCTTTGCATCCGCGACACGCGCCCTCGCTACATTCGACAGAACGTCGATAAATTCAAAGCCGGGATTTATAAAGATTTTCTCCACTCCATGCGCGTTCAAGCAATCGATAAGAGCCTCTCCGCTTTTGTACTTCATATAAATAAAACACCCCTTTCTAACGTGAGGGTTCCACCCCTCGCATGCGCTCTCGAAAAGCAAACGCCCTGCAACACCTGTCACTCTGAGCGAAGCGAAGAATCTTTGCTTCCGTAATCTCGTAAGCGCTCAGACAATATTCTTCGCTACCGCGCGCTCACTCCGCGCCATAACCGCGGCTGCAACCCACAGCCTTATGCCAGCCTCGCAACAAATCATCACGCCGCGAACCATCCATCTGCGGCACAAACGACGCCCCGCAGCTCCAAAGCTGCCTGACCTCACCGACATCCTTCCACACCCCGACAGCCAGCCCAGCGAGAGAAGCGGCGCCCAGCGCCGTCGTCTCCGAAACCAGAGGCCTTCTCACGACCTTGTTCATAATATCCGCCTGAAACTGCATCAACACATTGTCCCTTGAAGCGCCGCCGTCCGCCCTAATCTCCCCGATTGCAAAACCTATGTCCTTCTCCATGGCGCTCACAAGATCGCAGCACTGATACGCAATCGCCTCCTCGGCTGCGCGAATTATATGCTCGCGAGTCGTCCCCCTTGTGATGCCTACGATACAGCCGCGCGCGTACATGTCCCAATATGGCGAACCCAGCCCCGTAAACGCAGGGACGAAAAACACGCCGCCCGAATCGGCGACCTTGCCCGCATAATACTCCGCGTCCCTGCTGTCGCCGAATAACCGAAGCTCGTCGCGAAGCCATTGGATGACAGCGCCACCGGTAAAAACGCTGCCCTCCAAAGCATAGGCCGGCCCGCCGCCAATTCCGGCCGCCAATGTCGTGATCAGCCCATTCTTGCTGCCGCACGCCTCGCTCCCGGTATTCATCAACAGAAAGCACCCTGTGCCGTAAGTGTTTTTGACCTCGCCCCTCTCAAAGCAGCATTGCCCGAAAAGCGCCGCCTGCTGGTCGCCTGCGATCCCGGCAATAGGAACCTCGACGCCCAAAATATCGGTATAGCCATATATTTCGCTCGAACCCCTGACCTCAGGCAAAATCTCGCGCGGAATATCGAGCATCCCAAGCAGCGTTTCATCCCATTGCAGCTTATAAATATCAAAAAGCATCGTGCGCGAAGCGTTCGTATAATCAGTCGCGTGGACGGCGCCTCCCGTAAGCTTCCAAAGCAGCCAAGTATCTACGGTCCCAAACAAAAGCTCGCCGTTTCGCGCCATCTCTCGCGCGTTTTCCACATTGTCCAAAATCCACGAAATCTTCGTCGCCGAAAAATAAGCATCCGGAACCAACCCGGTGACATCGCGAATATAATCGGATAAACCTCTTTCAACAAGATTTTCCACAATATCCGCAGTCCTTCGGCATTGCCACACGATGGCATTATATATCGGACGCCCGGTCGACTTTTCCCAGATGATTGTCGTTTCGCGTTGGTTCGCAATGCCGATCGACGATATGTCGCCGGGTCTTACGCCGCTGTGCGCAATGACCTCCATCATCACAGCATACTGTGAAGAAAATATCTCCATCGGGTCATGCTCGACCCATCCTTCCTGCGGGAAGAATTGCGAATATTCTTTCTGCGCGATGCAGACTATGCGCTGCTCATTGTCGAAAAGGACGGCCCGCGAACTCGTCGTGCCCTGATCCAGCGCCAACACATACTTCCCCATAAGCACCCCCCCTATCACTCAATTCCTCACATTGAAATCATATGTTACATTTCACGCCATCAACCCTTCACCCATGCCGGCTGCAACATCGACGCGCCGGAATCTAAATAACTCAACACAAACTCCTGCCCCGCCGCCGCAAGCGCCTGCACGACAGGCAACAAACGAGTATACTCGTCCATTTGCAAATACTCCCTGAAAATCAACTCAACCTCAACGGCAGCCCCATCAACAAACGAAATCTTGGCCGCATACCCGTCTTCATACAGACTTATATGGCCGCCCCCGAAATAGTAACCGAAATATACAGTCTGTATACCCCCCTCGCCATACGAGAACGACTCAAAGAAAACCTCCGCGCTGCCGCACGCATCCCCAATCGTCTCCGCCACGATCACACGCGCCATCTCGATGATCTCGCCCTCTCCGTAATTCCTTCCCGCGCCTCCCTGTACAAGCGTGTCCGTACGGCGATATACGACTCGCCCCATGGTATCTATCTGCATACGGAACTGCGCGCCGACACGTATCAATGCCCCCGCGCCGTCGCGATATGGCGTATAAATCTCATTTTGATGCCCCATGGCATTTTGCACCAAATCCAATAACTCATCATCGCTCGCAGCAGCCGAAGCCCGAATATCGGCAAAATCGGTGCTTGGCAAAATAATAACATACGGCGCATTTTCCGCAACGCCAATGCCAAGCTCAAAAGCGAAAACCGCGCCATTCGCGCTGAAGACATCCAGCTCCTGGGCCTTGCTCGACGATGCGGCAGTATCCGCAACATAAAACAAAGAATTCTCGCTGTTCTGATAAAAAAGCCTGCTCATATCATCGCCGAATGCGACAAAAATACGGCGTAAAGACTCATCGCCCATGGCATCAGGCAGCTTCGCTCCCAGCCATCCGCCCAAAACCGACAGCTTTACGGGCACCGCGTATTCAAAATACACCCCCGCGCCCATTAACGAGCCGCGCCACTCGTCTTCGCTGATTTCTACAGCTTCCGAAGCAGAGCCGAGCGCCTCGACAAGTATGCTGCTCGTCCTGTCATAAGCAGCATTTCTCGCATCAGCATCATATTGCACGCCATATCTTTCGCCGTCAGAATTGCTGATAACAATCGCCAAAGGACGCGCGGCCTCTTTGAATGTCCCGCCGCTCGCTCCTCCGCTCCCCGTTCCCGAAGCTCCCCTGACAAGGTCGGCGACTCCGCCGAATAGCGGGATTGACCCAAAAAAATCGCTGAAAAGCTTGATCTGCCGCCCCATGAGCAACGCGCTCGCAACTAAAAGGACAATGAGCGCGGTCTTTGCCCACTCGAATATCTTTTTTTTCCTCATATCTGACATATCGACATGCCTCTCCGCCCCGGTTGTCCCGGTTGTTCCGGCCGCCCATAGAGGTTTTGACAAAAGTCTTAACCGCCTGCCTCTCCGCCCCGGCCGCCCTAGCTAACAGGCCCGAGGACAGGCAGCACCACCGTCACGGACGTCCCGATCCCCTGCGTGCTCTCGATCTTGATATCCCCGCCATGCTTCGTGATGATTTCCTTCGCAATCGACAACCCAAGCCCCGTTCCGCCGGACTCGCGCGAACGCGCCTTATCGACCCGATAAAACCTATCGAAAACGCGAGCCAGATCCTCCTTTGGAATCCCGACCCCCGTATCCTCAATCCGTACCCAAACCTTGCCCCCGGAACTCCCGCTGTAAATATCGATCTTGCCGCCATCTGGCGTATATTTCAACGCATTAGACATAATATTCATCAAAACCTGCTCGACGCGCGCCCTGTCCCCCTTGATCCTAGGCAGCTTCCACTCAAGCTCCAGATTCAACTCTTGGTTACGCTTCTTCGCCTCGAGAGCGATCGCCGCATAAACGTCCCTGACCGAATGCTCGATGGAAAACCATTCGCTCGCAAGCACGCTCGCACCCGAATCGAACCGCGAAAGCTCGAGCAGATCCTGCACGATTTTCGCCATTCTGTCACTCTCATTAATAATCACGCGCAAAAACTCCTCCTCGGTTTCGTGCGTGATCTCATGATTGTCATACATCGTCTCCGCATAAGTCCTGACGCTTGTCAGCGGAGTGCGCAACTCGTGCGACACATTGGCGACGAACTCCCTGCGGAGCACCTCCGCCTTCTTTAACTCCTCCAGCATCGACTCGATCTGCGAAGCCATATCGTTGAACGTCTTTGCCAAAATGCCGATCTCATCATCAGACTCGACCCTGATCTTTCTGGAAAAATCACCATCGGCCATGGCCTCCGCAGCGGTTGTCATGCCCTGGATCGGCGAAAGCAACGTCTTTGAAATAACCAAGCTGATTACGACAGCAATGACAAAACCAATAAGCACGGCTTCCAGGATCAAAAGGAAAATCTCCGCGTTCAAGCTCTGCACGGTCTGCTTATCATCGACAATATAAACGACGAAACGCGCGCCCGCATCAGCAGAAACAACCGGAATCGCGACATCCATATAAGCAGTCCGAAAATCCCCTCTCAAAGCAGAGTTTCCCAGCAGCGCCGATAAAATATTCGGCGTAATGCTGATCTGCCTGTCGCCCGCCTGGTCCGAAGACGACAAGACCTCCCCGGTCGTGCCATCCAAAATGTAGAAATGCCTTGAACTTCTGTCGATGCCCAGCTCGCCGGAAAAAACCGACAAAATCTCCTCCATGCGCGTGACCGCGCTGCCCTCCCCCGCAGCGAGGCGTAGCTCGTTGATCAGCTCAGTCTGCCCAAAAACAGACTCCATCTGCGAATAAAACTGCGAAGTGTAGAAAGACTGCACTCCGCGGACAAGGAAAACAAGCACCACGGTCATCAGCAGGACAATGATGAGCAACATTATGAAAACGAGTTTTATATTTAAACTTTTATTCATCGTTAAAGTAGTAGCCTACTCCCCTTTTCGTCATGACATAACGAGGCTGGCTCGAATCCTCCTCGACCTTTTCGCGAAGCCTCCTCACCGCGACATCGACAGCCCGCAAATCGCCGAAATAATCATATTGCCACACGTTATGCAGCAGCTCCTCCCGCGAAAAAACCTTGCCGGGGTTCGCCGCCAAAAAACTGACCAGCTCATATTCGCGCTGCGTAAGCTCAGCCGCAACACCATTGATGACGGCATCATATCTCTCGTGGTCAATCAAAAAACCGCTTGAAGCCTCGCCGCTATATGCCTCGCCCGTCTGCACGCTTGTCCTGCGAATATTCGCCTTGACGCGGGCCTGCAGCTCACGCAGCGAAAACGGCTTCGTGATATAATCGTCTGCCCCCAAATCAAGCCCGAGGACCTTGTCGGTCTCCTCTTCGCGGGCCGTCAGCATGATGATCGGCGTCTGCTTATCCGCCTTGCGAATCCTGCGGCACACCTCAAACCCATCGATCAGCGGTAGCATGACATCCAGCAAAATCAACCCCGGGCGGTGCTGCGCGTACTGTTCCAGCGCCGCCTCACCATCATAAGCCGTAACAATGTCAAACCCCTCTTTTTTAAGGTTGAAGCTGAGAATATCTACAATGTTTTTCTCATCATCAACAATCAACACCGTTTTACCCATACTAATTGCCATTCCTTTCTAACGTGGGGGTTCCACCCCCACAACCCGGACGCTGCGCGCTCCGGTTAATTCGCTTTACGGCCGAAATGAATTCGGCCTACGAATTTTAGCCTCCGCGCCGGCGCACCGCGCTTCGCGCGGTGATAGCGCCTTAGCGACTGATTATATCTTGCTTATTATTGATGTTGCGAGTCGCTAAAGCCCCAAATATTCCTTAGCCTTCATGATGCCGATGATCGATTTCGCATCAGGCAGCTTATTCGCCATGATAAGCTCCATAAGCTCCGAAATCTCCACAGCCTCCACGCTGAGCAGCTCATCATCATCAAGATGCATCGCGCCCTCCTGCAAATCCAAAGCAAGAAACAGAAAAAGCGTCTCCTTGCAAAAACCGGGCGACGGATAAATAGCGCCCAGATCGACGATCCTCCCCGCAGTGCAACCGGTCTCCTCCGACAGCTCGCGGATAGCGCAATCGACGGGCTCCTCGCATTCGTCCAGCTTGCCGGCAGGAATCTCCAGCAGCTCCTCTTCCATCGGATAACGGTACTGCCGCACCATCAAAACCTTGTTGTCTGCGGTCACGGGGACGATCCCGACACCCCCGGGATGCTCGACCACCTCTCGCGGGACGCGGTTGCCATTTTGTATCTCCGCAACATCGCTCCTGATGTTAACGATCAACCCCCTATAAACGGTTTTCGTCTCGACTTGCTTCTCAAAAAAATCCATAAAAACGCTCCTTAATTCATATCTGTCCAGGACCTTTAACGCAACATGAACAGCATATGCGCAATACATATCTCGCATATACTGTCCACAAATTCATACGTAGGGGCGATTACCAATCGCCCAAAAAGGAATGCCCTGCAGGAATGCGGGCGATTACTAATCGCCCCTACATGGGATTGACGAAATACCACCAAACCTCGTTGGCAGCGGTCTCAAATAACAAAACTTGGAGCGGGCGATGAGAATCGAACTCACGTAACCAGCTTGGAAGGCTGGAATTCTACCATTGAACTACGCCCGCAAATTTGTTGCCCGATCGGTTGTTGCGCACTTGCTGAAACCAATATATTTGCTTGTCTCTATGCCCAAAAACGCTTTAATACCAACGCCTTATCTTATGTTGCTCTTATTATAACACATATCGCAAAAAATGCAACGCTTTGATTTTCACGCCTGTTTTCGTATGCTTTGATTCGCATAAAAACGACTTTGTCAGGAAAAAAGGGGGTAATAAAAGAGGTAATAAAGTTTGTAACTGCATCTGGAAAAATCATCTATATGATACATTTTGGCCGTCGTGATGTCAAGGGTTTATATGAAACAATATTGCGCAATATTTCAGAAGCCGTCGCCGCTACAATAATCTATAATAATAATTTCTGAAACAATCTGAAATTTTTTGCCTCAATTGACGCTTTTATTATTGACAGATG
>WRMX01000077.1 GCA_009776905.1 Oscillospiraceae bacterium | reverse complement strand
GGCGGCAGGTTGCCGCCGCTACAGGTGCGGAGGAGGATAGGTGGCGGCAGGTTGCCGCCGCTATGGGCGCGGAGGAGGATAGGTGGCGGCAGAATGCCGCCGCTACGGGCGCGGAATCGTTAAATGTGCCAGATCTCGGCGGCATAGCGCTTGATCGTCTCGTCGCTGGCGAAAATCCCGGAATGAGCGATGTTCATCGCGGACATCCTCGCCCATTTATCCGCGTCCGCATATAAATCGTTTGCCTTCGCCTGCGCTTCTATATATGCGTCAAAATCCTTCATGACGAAAAACTCATCGTTGTTCGCAGTGAGCGAATCATAGATAAATTGAAATTGCGCGTGCCCCGCAAGGTGCGGAGTCGAATTGATGACATCATATATGATGCGCCGCAAGGCCTCGTGGTTGCTGAGAAACTCACGACTGTTGTAGCTTTGGTTGCGGCGCAGCTCCAGCACATCCGGGACAGTCAAGCCAAATGGGATGTAGTTGCCCTCGCCGACGGCGCCAAATATCTCAATATTCGCCCCATCGTGAGTTCCGATGGTGACAGCACCGTTCATCATAAACTTCATGTTTCCGGTGCCGGACGCTTCCATGCTTGCCGTCGATATCTGCTCGCTCAAATCAGAGGCGGGGAAAATGTTTTCAGCCAGCGAAACCCTGTAGTTTTCGAGAAATACAACCTTGATCCTGTCCTTCATGCGGGGGTCATTATTCACGCCATCGGCGACGACGGAGAATAATTTGATTATTTCCTTGGCGAAATGATAGCTTGGCGCGGCCTTCCCCGCAGCGATGAACGTTCTTGGAACGATGTTGAGATTCGGATCATCGAGCAGTTTGTAATATAAATCAATTATGTAGAGAAGCAGCAGCAATTGGCGTTTATATGCATGGATCCGCTTGACCTGCACATCGAATATCGAATCGGGATTGACCTTCACGCCATTGCTATCGTAGATTATCTTCGCGAGCCTGAGCTTGTTCTCGCGCTTGATGGATTGCAAATTGCCGAGAAACGCGCTGTCGCGCACGGCGCCGGAATCGTCGAGCATCGAGAGTTTGAGCGGCTCTTTGATCCAATCGTCGCCAATCGTATCGGATATCAGCTTCGTCAGGCTTCTATTTGCAGACCTGAGCCATCTCCTGTGCGTGATGCCGTTCGTCTTATTGCTGAAACGCTCCGGATATACTTCGTAAAAACCGCTGAACAGCTCATGCTTCAACAGCTCGCTGTGGACATTCGCAACGCCGTTGACCGCGTGGCTGCCGACGATCGCGAGATATGCCATGGAAATTTCATTGTTCGAGATGATGGACATTCGCGACACCTTTTCCTGCCCGTCCTTCATCTTGCTGTAGAGCATGTTGGTGAAACGCGCATTTATCTCTCGCACGATCATAAATATTCTTGGGAGGAGTTCCGAGAAGGAATCGACCGGCCATTTTTCAAGAGCTTCCGGTAATATAGTGTGGTTTGTATACGAAACGGTCTGAACAGTGATGTCCCAAGCCTCATCCCAGCCGAGGCCTTCTTCGTCCATCAGGATGCGCATTAGCTCTGGAATCGCAAGGGCAGGGTGCGTGTCGTTGATATGGATTGCCACATAATCGGGCAGCTTCCTGATATCGCCATAATAGCGCTTATAATGCGAGACGATGCTCTGGACGCCCGCGGACACGAAGAAATATTGCTGCTTGAGCCGAAGCATGCGGTTTTGATAGTTGGAATCGTCCGGATACAAAACCTCCGAAATCGCCTCCGCAGAATATTTGCGCGAAATTGCGTTCAAATAGTCGCCGCTGGAAAATGAGCCGTAATCGATCTGCTGCGTGGATTCGGCGCTCCATAGGCGCAGCGTATTGACAGTCTCGCTGTCGCCGCCCGGGATGGGCACGTCATATGGCATCGCGACCACGGACTCATAGTTTTCGTGGTAGAACCAACGCCTGCCTTCCTTGACTTCCTCGGTGATGTCGCCGTAGAATTTTACGAGCCTCGCTTTATTGGGCTTTTTAACTTCCCATACGACATCGTTTCGCAGCCAGTTGTCCGGGACCTCGACCTGATATCCATCGATGATCTTCTGCTCAAACAGTCCGTATTTATACCTGATGCTGCAGCCATTGCCCGGCAAACCGAGATATGCGAGCGAGTCCATGAAGCACGCCGCGAGCCTGCCGAGGCCGCCATTGCCGAGCCCGGGGTCCAGCTCGACGTTGTATACCTCCTGCGGGTCAAAACCGAGTTCCGTCAATGTTTTGTCGCAAACATCCCGCAGACCGAGCGCCGCCATGTTGCTCTCCAGCATCCTGCCCAGCAGAAACTCGAGCGAGAAGTAGTACATCTGCTTCTTTTTGCCTTTTTTGAACGTGTTTGCGGCTGTTTGCACCCACCTCTTCATGATTTGATCCTTGACGAGGTTGGCGAGCGAGATATAGCAATCTTCCGGAGTCGCGTCTTCGACGTTCACGCATCGGATAGATTCCAGTTTGTCAATGAAAAGAGTGGAGAATACGCCGTTTTCCAATAAATCCATCTGCAATAAATCCCCCTATAAGCTATTGGAACTGCCATCGGAGCCGTGCAAGCCAATGCCCGGACAGTTCATTATATGTAAATCCCGGGCGACCCTGCCCTGACGATGAGAGCATCTGCGGGCATGTCGTTGAGGATGTCGTAAGTGAATCCGTCGATGCTCAATGTTCTGTCGGTGTCCGTATTGTTCACCGCGATGAGGACGCGGTTGGCGCCATTGTCGCGAATGAAAGCGAACAAGCCCGCACGCGCTTCCACGAGATAATACTTACCATCCGTGAAACAGCTATAACGTTTCCTTATACTGCTGAGCCGTTTATACCATTCGACCAGGCCAATGTCTTCGCCGCCCCAAGGATAGCACCGTCTGTTGAACGGGTCGGCGCAGCCTTCCATCCCCGCTTCGTCGCCATAATATACGCAGGGAACTCCAGGCAATGTGAATTGCAGCGTCGCCGCGAGAATGAGCCTGCGCCGCGCTTTCGCGCGTTCATCTTCGCTGAGCCTGAAATGCTCCATCTCATATTTTGAATGCGGCATCTCCGTATCGCTCAGCGTAGTGAGAATGCGGGCCGTGTCGTGCGTCCCCAGAATGTTCATCAGCGTCTGGCGCGCATGCTTCGGATAATTTCTATATAAAGTGTCCATCGTCGCGGCCAGCTGCTCCGCCTTGCTGTATTTCAAAAATGAGATGAGGGCCTCTTTCAACGGATAGTTCGTGACGCTGTCGAGCTGTCCACCCAGGAAATAACGCCGTCTCACATCATATGAAATTTTGTTCGATGCATCTTCCCATACCTCGCCGATGATGAGGGCATCGCTGTTTTCGCGCTTGATCGCTTCGCACAGAGGATATAAAAACGTGTCGGGCAGCTCATCGACAACGTCGAGCCGCCATCCCGCGACGCCCGCCTTGGTCCAGTAAGCGATGACCCCGTCTTTCCCGCAGATGAAATCTTTATAACCCATATTGCTCTTATTGAGCGCGGGGAGGAGCTTGATGCCCCACCAAGCGTCATATGTGCCGTCGTCACGGAACGTAAACCAGTCGTGATATGGAGACTGCGGGTTTTGAAATGCGCCGACGGAATCGTAATTGCCATATATGTTGAAATATCTGCTGTCGATCCCGACATGATTGAAAACGCCGTCGAGGATGACCTTCATGCCGTGAACGCCCGCTTCTTTGCACAAGAGCCTGAACGCTTCGTCGCCGCCGAACGCGGGGTCTATCTGCATGAAGTCGCCCGTGTCATATTTATGATTTGATGCCGCGCTGAACACCGGGCTCAAATATAGGCAGGTGACGCCAAGGTCTTCAAGATAGGGCAGTTTTTCGATTATACCATATAAATCGCCGCCGAAAAAGTCATTATTGCGGACAATGCCCTCTTCATCGGGGGCGTATTGAGGGCAGCCGCCCCAGTCGGATCGAAAAACCGCGCCCGGCCGCAGCCTTAGCTCGCCTCCGCGGCAGAACCTATCGACAAAGATGTGGTAGATGAAGCCGCCTTTGATCCACTCCGGATCGCTTTCCAACGGGGCGCTCGTCGTAATCTGGAACGCGCTCCCTTGTTGCTCCGGGACCGCTACGACAGAACCGTCGACAGCATCGACGAGGAAGCTGTACCAATACAACCCGGGCTCGTCTATCGTAAGCTTGCTCCTATAGACATCGTAGCCACCGCTCACGCGATCGAAGAGCATGGGAGTTTCGACAGCTTCGCGCCCGTCGAGGGAGAAGCGGAGCCTCGCGCCGGTTGCGGCTCCCCGCAGCAGCTTTATGCTCAAGTCCAGGCTGCCGGGAGTTTCAAACGCTCCTCCGGGATCTCTGAAGAGCTCATCGTTTTCATCAAAAATATACAAATTACTCATTTATTTTCACATAAAGCCTTATATACATCCGCATATGCCTTTGCGGAGAGATCCCACCCGAAATCACGCCGCATCGCCTCTATCATCAGATTTTTCCAATCTCCCTCGCGATTTGCATAGAGATCGAGCGCGTATGTCACGGTGTCGAGGAGCGCCCCGGAGGAATAGTCGTCAAATATGAAGCCATTGCCGTTGCCCATGCGGCAGTCGGAAATCGTATCCGCCAGCCCGCCCGTTTTGCGGACTATGGGAATCGTGCCATATCTGCACGCGATCATTTGCGCCAAACCGCAAGGCTCGCTGCGCGAAGGCATCAGCATGACATCGGCGCCAGCGTAGATTTTGTTTGCGATTTCCGGGTTATATGCGATGCTCACGCCGATCTTGTCGGTATAACGCAGCGCCATTTCTTCGAAAAAGAGCTCGAAATCATGGTCGCCCGTGCCCAGGAGCAGAAATTGTATGTCCAGCTTCATTAATTCGCTGAGCATATACGTTATCAGGTCGATCCCCTTGTGCGATACAAGCCGCGAGACGACGCAGATCAGCATCTTGCGGGGGGATACAGGCAGGCCGAACAGCTCTTGAAGCTTCGCTTTATTGAAAACCTTGTCTTCGATGGTGTCCTCGGAATAATTCTTTTCGAGGAGCTGGTCGGTGCGCGGATCGTATGATTTTGTGTCGATGCCGTTGATGATGCCGCTGAGTTTATATGCGTTCTCCGCGATTATGGCGTCGAGTCCATATCCGCCTCCGGACTGCAGCTCTCTGGCATATGTCGGGCTGACCGTCGTGAGCTTGTCGGCGCAGACAATCGCACCTTTCAGCAGGTTTATGCATGAATCATATTCAACTAGACCCATTTCAGTAGGCCATAAATCAAATACATCCGTCAGAATTTCGCTTGCATACTTCCCCTGATATTCCATGTTGTGGATTGTGAAGACGGTCCTGATGCCGCCAAACTCTTGCGCAAACCGCGTTTTTATGTATATCGGCACGAGCGCGGTCTGCCAGTCATGCGCGTGAATGACGTCAGGGGTGAATCCGGAAAGCTGCATGACCGTAAACACGGCTTTCGAGAAAAACGCGAAGCGCTCGCCATCGTCGTAATACCCATAGGCGGCTTCCCGCCCGAAGTAATGGCGGTTATCGACGAAATAATATGTAACATTGTTTTGTTCGAGCTCATATACCCCGCAATACAGTTCGCGCCATGCTAGTTTCACGACCGCCTCTCCGACAAAGCGTATCGACGGCTCATATTTCTCGCGGAATTGCGCATATAGGGGAGCCACGACGCGTACATCCAGCTCCGGGCTGTTTTCAGCCAGAGCCGTCGCAAGCGCGCCCGCCACCTGACCCATCCCCCCGGTGGCAATAAACGGGACTACCTCGGAAACCACGCTGAGTATCTTTAGCTTGTTTTTGCTCTTGCTCATTATTTAGTCGCCTCCCTAAAATGATAATAGGCTGATAACCGATCATGTCTTGCTGTGCCAACGCCAATGACGAAAAGCATCATATAACCCTTGCGCGCTCTATATACACCGGGTATGTGTTGCTGCCGATCATGCTGCGGTGCTCGGAAACGGAAACGCTGCGGTCGGCAATGATGTAATCGAGCATCGCGCCACGCTCGACGACCGTATCGTCCTGCAAAATGCAGTTTTTCACGATGGCGCCCGGCTTGATCCTGACGTTCCTGCAAATAATGCTGTCGATGACAGTGCCGTCGATTTGGCATCCGTCGGCGATGATGGAGTTTCGGATATCGGCATCCTTGCCGTACTTTGTAGGCAGCGTGTCCCTGCGGTTCGTAAAAATGTGCCTGCCTTCAACATCAAATAAAGCGTTGCGCTTTTCTGCGTCGAGCATCTCCATATTATATTGGAAAAAAGTCTCGACAGAGCTGATGTGCGCAGTGTAGCCGCAAAATTCAAATCCCATCACATTCATTCTCTCGAGCGCATCAGCAAGGAGAATGCGCGAAAACCTCAGCATGCCGCAGTTTTTTTCATTGGCCGTGAGCTGGATGAAAAAGCCTTTGCGCATGACATACGCGCCCAATGAAACGTTCAGCTTTTCATTGGTGTATGGAGCGCGGTTGATGCCATATATGCGCCCGTCATCGGCAATATCAAGAATGACGGCGTTCTCGCGCTCGCCGGGAGATATGGCTCTTTTTGTATATATCGCCGTGATGTCCGCTTCGTTCTTTCTATGGGCTTCGATGGCCGTGCGGTAGTCCATATTATATACAACGCTGCTGTCGGCGAGGACGATGTATTCGTCTTTTGCCTCCATGATGAATTGGGCTGCCCGTTGGAGGGGGCCGTCGAGCTCGCTGTTGACGCTTTGGCGTTCGTCGGCGAGATATGGCGGGAAGAACGTGACGCCGCCGGATTTTCTTGCGAGGTCCCATTCTTTGCCCATGCCGATGTGGCCTATCAACGATTGGTAGTGGCTGTTGAGGACCATGCCTATCGTGAAAATTTTGGAATTTACCATGTTTGAAAGCATGAAGTCAACAAGGCGATACCTTCCCGCGAAACGTGCGGCAGATAAGGTTCGGAGTTTGCTGCCGTCGCCGGCCCGGTCGGGGTGTGGGTCGGAAAGACAAAGTCCTGTATACATTGTGGTGGAACCTCCTGTTAATCATTCATTGGGTTCGTTGCCGATGATGCTGCCTCTGGCATATACGGACAGTTTGCCGCCGCTCCCATATTCCGAACCGACGACAGACCCCTCGCACACGACGGAATTTTCATCGAGGATCGTATAATTGACGACAGCGCCTTTGCATATTCGCGTGTTCTCCATTATGATGCTGTCCTTGACGATGGCGCCCTCTTCAACGATGACATCGACGGACAAAATGCTGTTTTGGACAGTCCCGTAAATTTCGCATCCCTCGGTGATCAACGTGTTGGAAATCCTGCCCGTGGGCGCGATAAAATGCGGCGGCCTGCCGGCGGTTTTTGAAAGGATGCCCCAGCCTTCGAGCCCCAGGTGCATGTCGTCGAGCAAGTCCATATTTGCCAGCCAAAGACTTTCCTCCGTCCCGACATCCTTCCAATATCCGTCAAACCGGTATGCGAACATTCTCATTCCGTCGCGCAGCATGCTTGGAATGATGTCCTTGCCGAAATCGTGCGACGATTCCGGGTCTTTCTCATCTTCGTATAGATATTCACTCAAACTTTTCCAATTGAAAATGTATATGCCCATCGACGCGAGATTTCCTTTTGGCTCGGCGGGTTTCTCCTCGAAAGTTGTAATTCTGTCGTCAGAATCCGTGTTCATAATGCCGAACCTGCCGGCATCCTTCAAGGGCACCTCGATCACGGCAATCGTGCAGTCCGCGCCGACGCTCTTGTGATAATCCAGCATTGCGGAATAATCCATCTTATACACATGGTCGCCGGCGAGCACAAGCAGATATTCAGGGTCGTACGACATGATGAAATCCTGGTTTTGATAAACCGCGTTGGCCGTCCCGCTATACCAGGCCGTGCTGCCCGGCTTGCTATGCGGAGGCAGAATCGAAACGCCGCCATTGAGCGTGTCGAGGTCCCAATGCTGCCCTTTGCCGATGTAATCATGCAGCAGCAGAGGCTGGTATTGCGTCATAACGCCGACCGTGTCTATGCCCGAGCGCACGCAATTTGTGAGCGGGAAGTCGATGATCCTGTATTTTCCTCCAAATGTGACTGCCGGTTTTGCTATCTGCTCGGTGAGCGATTTCAGCCGGGAGCCCCGCCCTCCGGCGAGCAGCATCGCGATGCATTCTTTTCGTTCTGTTGGCATGTATGCACCTCCATTATTACTACTTGTCGTTGTCGTTGTGCCTGTCGTTGTCGTTGTGCCTGATGCACACCATCGCAAGAGGCGGCGCAGTCAGGCTGACCCTTTGGTCGAAACCATGCAAAGGCATATCCATCGTCTCTATCGCGACATTAATATTGCCCCAGCCGCCATATTCCGAGAGATCGGAATTGAAAACCTCGACATAAGTGCCGCTCTCGGGAACGCCAATATGGTAATTATATCGTGTAACCGGGGCAAAGTTGATAAGCACGATGAAATTGTTCCCTTTTTTATCCGTGCGGATAAACGATATCATGTTCAGGTTGCGGTCGCTTTCGCAAATCCACTTGAACCCCTCCCACGAATAATCGATTTCCCACAGCGCGGGCGTCGCGAGGTAGAAACCTCCAAGCTCGCGAACATACCTTTTGAGGTTGCTGTGCATCGGAAAGTCCAGGAGCAGCCAATCGAGGCCGGAATCTGTGTCCCATTCGCGGAATTGGCCAAATTCCGCCCCCATAAATGTGAGCTTTTTTCCGGGATGCGTCATCATGTAGCTGAGAAAGACTCTGAGCCCCGCGAACTTCATCTCGTACTCACCGGGCATCTTGTTCAGAAGCGACCTTTTGCCGTGGACGACCTCGTCGTGCGACAGGGGGAGGATGAAGTTTTCGCTGAACGCATAGAAAAACGAGAATGTGATCTTTTCGTGGATTTCTTTCCTGTAAATGGGGTCCGAGCCGACATATTCAAGCATGTCGTTCATCCAGCCCATGTTCCATTTGAAGTTGAATCCCAACCCGCCGTCATGGATGGGTTTTGACACGAGCGGCCATGCCGTCGATTCCTCCGCGATCATTATAGCTTTTGGGAAATGCTCAAACACAGCCGCGTTGAGCTTTTTTAAGAATGCGATCGCATCCAGGTTCTCGTTGCCGCCATGGGTATTCGGCGTCCATTGGCCGGGACCCCTGCCATAATCGAGGTATAGCATGGAGCTGACAGCGTCGACTCGCAGCCCGTCGGCGTGATATTTTTCAAACCAGTAGATCGCGTTTGATATGAGGAAGGATTGGACCTCCGTGCGGCCGTAATCGAAGCAGCGGGTACCCCACTCGAGATGTTCGATGCGGTCGAAACCGTGCGCTTCATATAAAAAGCCACCGTCGTATTCGATGAGCCCATGCCCGTCCTTCGGGAAATGGGAGGGCACCCAGTCCAGCAACACGCCGATTCCCGCCTGATGGAACATGTCGACGAACCGCATGAAATCGTGGGGCGTTCCGTAACGCGATGTCGGTGCGTAATAGCCGCAGATTTGGTATCCCCATGAGCCGCCGAACGGATGCTCCATGACGGGCATCAGCTCAATATGGGTGTAGTTCATGTCTTTAATATACGGGATGAGGCGTTCTGCCATCTCGATATATGACAAAGCGGAACCGTCTTCGGCGCGCATCCAAGAGCCCAAATGAACCTCATATATGTTCATAGGACTATCATAGGGGGAAGCAGCGTTTATGGCCTTGACCCATGCCGAGTCTCCCCATTTATAGCCATCCAGATCATAAATCATCGAAGCGGTGTTCTGTTCCGTCTCGGAATAGAACGCATATGGGTCCGCTTTCAATATCGTTCTGCCGGCATGCGTCTTAATGGCATACTTATACCGCTGGCCTTGCTCCGTGTTGCTTATGGCAATCTCCCAAAGCCCGCCATCCGAGGTTTTTTGCATTGGGTTTGAGTTTTCGTCCCAATTGTTGAAATCGCCGACAAGGCTGACCGATTTCGCTCCGGGCGCCCATGTGCGGAAGAGCGTGCTGCCTGCCGTTTTGCTATGATGGCAGCCAAGCAGCTCGAAAGCGTGGTAGTTTGTGCCTTGATGGAACAAATAGATTGGGAGCTCGTCGGGGCTTTGGCGAACGTCGGCGTGCGAGAGGTCATCGGGGCTTTGGCGAACGTCGGCGTGCGGGAGCTCGTTGGTGCTTTGGCGAACGTCGGCGTGCGGGGTGCTGTCTGCGTTTGGATTAACTGACATAAATATACCTGACCTTGTATTGAACGTATATGGAGGGCGGAATCCTTGCGTTTCTAACGTGGGGGGTCTACCTCAAGCTCCTTGACGCCGCGCGCTTCGGTTTGATTCGTTTCACGGCAGAGCTAGTGGCGATATCCATTTTCATAAGTGTGAAAAGGATTATATTCCTGTTGATATGCACATTATACACCGTAATGTAGAAAGTAACAGCATTATTACACATATTTTTCATATATTTTCAAAATTCACATTTTTCGTTGAAATGGCAAGGCTTTTGTGATATGGTTTATATCGTAGATATTGTGAGCGGGGATAGGGACATTGGAAATGCCCTGCGAACGGAATTTTATATGAGGAGTGATAAAAATGGCAGAGAAACATTTTATTGAAGTGCTGAGGGAAGAGGCGCCGGCTGTCAGCGAAGCGTTTTTCAACCTCGCAGGGACGATCGAAAAGGACGGTGGCTTGGATGCCAAGACGTTCCAATTGATCTATCTGGCGATCAAGGCGACCGTCGGAGAAGTCGGCGCGGTTTCAGCTCATGCCGGCATGGCAAAGAAGGCCGGCGCCACGCGCGCGGAAGTGCTGGGCGCGGTATTGGTGTCGCTGATGACGAACGGAGTCCACGGCGTCTCGGCGTGCCTCCCGGCCGTCCTCGACGCATACGACAACGCATAGTGGGGCTGCAATCATAGCGCAGCCAATAGGTTAAGGATTGGAACGTGGGGGCGATTGATAATCGCCCCTACGAGCAATGCACCGGAAAGCGGTCGAGGGAAGCCTCGCCCATACGGATGGGCGATTGGTAATCGCCCCTACAATGCCATATTATAAATTTTTCATTTACGTATTGTCGGCGAGCTGCAAATGTGGTAAACTCTTCTGAAAGGCTACCCCCATACACAGGAGGTGACATTGTGGCAGACGCGTACTTGATACTCGAAAACGGAACTGTATTCAAAGGGCAGCCGTTTGGCTTTGAAAACGAAGCCATCGGTGAGCTCGTTTTTTCAACCGGAATGACAGGATATATGGAAACATTGACCGACCCCCGGCATCACGGACACATCGTGATACAAACATTCCCACTCATCGGCAATTATGGCGTGATCCCNGATGAAATGAGAAGCCCGGANACCCACCTCAAAGCCTATATATGCAGCGAATGGTGCCAAGAGCCTTCCAACTTCAGGAACGAGGGCAATCTTGGNGCTTTTATGCGCGAGAACAAAGTCCCGGGAATATCCGGCATCGACACCCGCGCTCTCACCCGCATCATTCGAGACAATGGGACGATGAACGCGATGGTTTCGCGTTCGCCCGATAATGGCGCTGCGATCCTCGCAGCCATTTCCTCCCACAAGATTGAAAACGCCGTCGCCGCATGCACCGAAAAGTCCCACGGTGTCGGGAGCAGCAGGGGAGTCCGCGATGCGGCGCCTTACGGCGATTTCCGCAATGTAAATAATTTCCACGTAGCGGTTTGGGATTTTGGCGATGCGGACGTGATCGCGCGCGACCTCGGAAATCTCGGATGCGCACCGTTTATATTCAGGCATGATTCCAATGCTCAGGATTTTTCGTCGAGAATGCCCGATGGGGTCATCTTATCGGACGGCCCGGACGCGGAGGTATGCAACGCCGCATACAGCGCAGCCGGCGGCCTCGGCGAGATAACCGCAAACGGCGCAGCCGGCAGTCTCGGCGGTATAACCGCAAACGGCGCAGCCGGCAGTCTCGGCGGGATAATCCGCGAGATCGAAAAGCTGTGCAACCTGGACATTCCCATCCTCGGCATTGGGCTCGGCCACCAATTGCTGGCGCTTGCGCGCGGCGCAAAGANGCAAAAGCTCGCGTTCGGGCATCGCGGGGCAAACCAGCCCGTCAGNGAAACGGCAACCGGGCGTTTGTCCATCACAAAGCAAAACCANGGGTGNGCCGTTCTTNTAGACGCTCTCCCGCAAAATGCCGCTGCGAGTTATGTTAACCTGAACGACGGAACTTGCGAGGGGATTGAGTATTTCGATATTCCCGCTATTTCCGTCCAATTCGATCCGACGGACGACATTTATGACAGATTCACAAGGTTGATGAAGGAGAAAAGCTGATGCCGCTGGATAAGAGCATTAAGAAAATTATGGTCATTGGTTCCGGCCCGATCATCATCGGACAGGCGGCCGAATTCGATTATGCGGGGACGCAGGCATGCCGTGCCTTGCGGGAGGACGGCATCGAGGTCGTGCTCGTGAATTCAAACCCCGCAACGATTATGACCGATAACCAGATGGCCGACAAGATATACATCGAGCCGCTTACGATCCCCGTTTTGGAAAGGATCATTAAAAAGGAAAAGCCGGACAGCTTGCTATCGACGCTCGGCGGGCAAAACGGGCTGACGCTCTCGATGCAGCTTGCAAAGTCCGGTTTTCTGGAGAAACAAGGGGTCCGGCTGCTGGGCGCGAATCCCGAGACGATCGACAAAGCGGAAGACAGGCAGCTTTTCAAAGACACGATGATGCAGATCGGACAGCCGATCATTCCGTCGAAAGTCGTGACATCGCTCGAAGACGCCCGCGCTTTCGCTTCCGAAATCGGATTCCCGCTGATCATCCGCCCCGCGTTCACCCTCGGCGGGACCGGCGGCGGAATGGTGGGCGACTTCAAGGAGCTCGAGGAAATCGCTTCAAATGGCATCCGAATGTCGCCCATTGGCCAAATCCTCGTGGAGCAGTCCGTGGCCGGCTGGAAGGAGATCGAATTCGAGGTCATACGCGATGCAAAGAGCAACGCTGTCGCCGTGTGTTCGATGGAGAACATCGATCCCGTCGGCGTGCATACGGGCGACAGCATCGTCATCGCCCCGGCCGTGACTCTTTCGGACAAGGAATATCAAATGCTGCGCCGGGCCAGCCTCGACATAGTCCAGTCGCTCAAAGTTGAGGGCGGCTGCAATGTCCAGCTCGCGCTTCACCCGGAGAGCTTTGAATATATGGTCATTGAGGTCAATCCGCGAGTTTCGCGCTCTTCGGCCTTGGCATCAAAAGCGACGGGCTACCCGATTGCGAGGGTCGCCACAAAAGTCGCGATCGGCTATTCCCTTGATGAAATCAAAAACCCCGTCACAGGCAGGACGAGCGCGTGCTTCGAGCCATCCATCGATTACGTAGTTGTCAAGTTTCCGAAGTGGCCGTTTGACAAATTCGTTTATGCGAAGCGGACGCTCGGCACGCAAATGAAGGCCACCGGCGAGGTCATGGCCATCGGGACGTCGTTTGAGGCGGCAATGATGAAAGCCGTGCGCGGCGCGGAAATCGGCAAGGATTGCTTTATCGACAGGATATGCTCCCAGCAGACGGATCATTTGATAAGGGAGCGGCTGCGCGATTGCACCGACGAGCGCATATTCGTGGTTTATGAGGCGCTCCGGCGCGGGTTTTCAGTTGATGAGATTTTCGATGCAACGAAAATCGACCGCTGGTTTTTAAATAAGATGAACAATCTGGCGCAGATGGAAAAGGAGCTCGCTGGGGGCGGCAGCTTTAGCGTCGGAGCCGGCGGCGGCGGTGGTAACAGCAATAACGGCATCGGCGGTTCAGGCGGGAGCGGCGCCGAAGGGCGCTTAGCC